>CAMWVS010000017.1 GCA_947177775.1 uncultured Prevotella sp. | reverse complement strand
TTCCTGCCAATATTTTCACATACAAATAATCGTTACATTATACCGAACTGGGGTAACACATGTAAAGCTGGTTTGACATGATATATTTACCCAACGCATCAAACATATTCATAATCAGCTCATAATTGATGTCGCTGAGAAAATAGCCCTCGGTAACGCCGCGATGTAGAAAATTAAGAAACTCGCTGCGAGTCAATTTATGCTCGTCTTCGAGATATCTCATTACTTTGGGATAACGTTCTATGTCAGAATAGAAGACCGGATTGGTTCGTTTGAACTCCTCGACTTGCAACATATAAGCATGCAAAATGATATCCATGACATTGTCACTGTTAAAAGAAATCAAACGCATGTGTTCACTTCTCAAAGTCCTGTATTTCTTCACCCCCTCAAAAAGAAGTTCTTCTTTATCACTATAAATCTCATAGATGGTCCGTTTGGATATGGAAAGCGTGTTGGCAATATCATCCATTTTGACTCTATTTATGCCTTTATTGGCAAACAACGTCATGGATGTTTCCAGTATTTTGTCTTTCAAAGAGTGCCTATATGTCGAAATATTTTTTATTTCCTGCATATCTAAACGGTTTCTAAACGGTTTATGATGCAAAGTTACTAAAATTCTAAAAAAAAATATCATATTCGGTTTGTTTTTGGTAACTTTGCCTTCCTAAAAGTTTCAGACTAAAAGATAGTCATAGGCCAATTCCATTGGAAGACAAGCAAAAAAGAAACAATAACATTATAATAATATAGCTTATGGTGAAAATATCAAAAGAAGCCGCTCTCGAGTATCACGAGAACGGCAGACCGGGTAAGATTGAGGTGAAACCAACCAAGCCCTATCGAACACAGACAGACCTCAGCCTGGCATACTCGCCGGGAGTGGCTTATCCCTGTCTTGAGATACAGCAGAACCCTAATGACGCTTACAGATATACCGACAAAGGGAATCTTGTGGCTGTGATAAGCAATGGAACAGCCGTCCTCGGTCTTGGTGATATTGGCGCACTGAGCGGCAAACCTGTGATGGAGGGCAAAGGATTGCTCTTTAAGATTTATGGCGGTATTGACGTTTTTGATATTGAAGTTGCAGAGAAGGACCCGGCAAAATTCTGTGAGGCCGTGGAAAAGATCGCACCGACATTCGGAGGTATCAACTTGGAAGACATCAAAGCTCCCGAGTGCTTCTACATCGAAGAACGTCTGAAGAAAACACTGGATATCCCGGTTATGCATGACGACCAGCATGGCACAGCCATCATATCGGCAGCTGGTTTGAAAAATGCACTTGAGGTGAACGGCAAGGATATAAGTAAGGTGAGAATCGTTGTCAACGGAGCCGGAGCCGCCGCCATCTCATGCACAAAACTATATATGGCTCTTGGAGCTCGTCGTGAGAATATTGTCATGTTGGATTCAAAGGGCGTAATTACCAGCGACCGTCCGGATCTGACAGAACAAAAGAAATTCTTTGCTACAGACCGTCGTGACATACATACTCTTGAAGAAGCTATTAATGGAGCTGACGTTTTCGTTGGTCTGTCGAAAGGTAATATACTCTCACAGGACATGATACGTTCCATGGCTGACCAGCCAATAGTATTCGCATTGGCTAATCCTGTTCCGGAAATAAGTTATGAAGACGCTATGGAGAGTCGTCCCGATGTTCTTATGGCTACCGGTCGTTCGGATTATCCTAACCAGATAAACAATGTCATAGGTTTCCCTTATATCTTCCGCGGAGCTTTGGATGTGCATGCAAGTGCCATCAATGAAGAAATGAAAATGGCTGCTGTACACGCCATTGCCAACTTGGCAAAGCAACCTGTTCCGGATGTCGTCAACGATGTCTATCAGGTGAACAACCTTACTTTCGGCCCGCTCTATTTCATACCGAAGCCTGTTGACCCACGGCTTATAACCGAAGTTTCTGCAGCAGTGGCAAAAGCAGCGATCGAAAGTGGCGTTGCGAGAAAGGAAATCACGGACTGGACTGCATATAAGAATGAATTGCGCGAGCTACTCGGCCAGGAAACAAAGCTAACCCAGAAATTATATGATACGGCACGTGCACACCCGCAAAGGGTCGTATTTGCCGAAGGTATCCACCCCACAATGCTCAAAGCGGCTGTTCAAGCAAAGGCAGAGGGCATCTGTAGCCCGATTCTTCTCGGTAATGATGAGCGTATAGAGAAACTGGCCAAGGAACTTGAACTCAATCTCGATGGCATTGAAATTGTGAATCTGCGTCATGATAATCAGGCGGATCGTCGTGAACGTTATGCAAAACTGCTGGCCACCAAACGTCAGCGTCAAGGGTATACCGTAGAGGAAGCCAACGACAAGATGTTCGAGCGCAACTACTTTGGAATGATGATGGTAGAGACAGGAGAGGCAGATGCTTTCATCACTGGTCTTTACACCAAATACTCTAACACTATCAAAGTGGCAAAAGAGGTTATCGGCATCAAACCGGAATACAAACATTTCGGCACAATGCACATTCTCAACTCAAAGAAAGGTACATATTACATTGCCGATACGCTGATTAACAGACATCCTGACAAAGAGGTTCTTAAGGATATTGCCAAATTGAGCGTAAGGTCTGTCAAATTCTTTAATGAGACTCCAAATGTAGCCATGCTCAGCTACAGTAATTTCGGAACGGAAGAAACAGGAAGTCCCGTACAGGTTCATCAGGCCGTGGCTGAACTTCAGAGTGAATATCCGGACCTTGCTATAGACGGAGAAATGCAAGTCAACTTTGCTCTCAACAAAGAGTTGAGGGACAAAAAATATCCGTTCTCACGTCTTAAGGGACTCGATGTCAATACTCTTATATTCCCAAATCTTAGCAGTGCAAACGGAGCGTATAAATTGTTGCAGACCCTCTACCCTGAGACTGAAATTATAGGTCCGATACAGATGGGACTCAACAAACCAATCCACTTCACAGACTTTGAATGTTCTGTACGCGATGTCGTGAACATAACAGCTGTCGCTGTAATCGACGCTTATGTGGACAAGATAAAGAACAAATTGGGTGGAGACACACATTGATTTAAACTGACTGTATAATACATATATATGGGGACAGACACGCCAACGGCATAAGTCTGTTCCCATATTGTTTTTATTATGACGTGTCAAAGCGACTATAATGCACGAATATGCAACTATTTTTCATGAAACGCCAAACAAAAACGACAAAAAGACATATATTTGATATTTTTTTTGATAAAACGTTGGTAATTCAAAAGAAATGCTTTACCTTTGCACCATCAATCAACGAACAGTTAAGTAAACACCTAAAAGGAAAAAGATTATGAACGCAGCGCAAGTCGTAGAGGATCTCAAAAGAAGATTTCCTAACGAACCTGAGTACATTCAGGCAGTAAGTCAGGTTCTTCCTACAATTGAGGAAGAGTATAACAAACATCCGGAATTTGAAAAATCAAATCTCATTGAACGTCTCTGTATACCGGATCGCGTCATCGAATTCCGTGTCACATGGGTGGACGACAGCGGCAAAGTCAACACAAACATGGGCTACCGCATTCAGCATAACAACGTTATCGGTCCGTATAAGGGCGGTATCCGTTTCCATAAATCCGTAAATCTCGGTATTCTGAAGTTCCTCGCTTTCGAGCAGACATTCAAGAACTCACTCACGACATTGCCTATGGGTGGTGCAAAGGGTGGTTCCGATTTCTCTCCACGTGGCAAGAGCGATGCGGAAGTTATGCGCTTCTGTCAGGCTTTCATGAACGAACTCTACCGCCATATCGGTCCCGATGTAGACGTTCCTGCCGGAGATATAGGTGTCGGCGGACGTGAGGTCGGCTATCTCTTCGGACAGTACAAGAAACTCACACACGAGTGGAGCGGCGTACTGACAGGTAAGGGCCGCGAGTTCGGTGGTTCTCTCATTCGTCCGGAGGCAACAGGCTACGGTACAGTCTACTTCCTGCTCTCAATGCTTGAGACACGCGGCATAGAGCTGGCAGGAAAGAGCGTACTGATTTCTGGTTCTGGAAACGTGGCCCAGTATGCAGCCGAGAAGTGCATCCAGCTTGGTGCTAAGGTTCTCACATTATCTGATTCCGACGGTTATATCTACGATCCGGACGGAATAGACCGCGAGAAACTCGACTATGTAATGGAACTCAAGAACATCGAGCGTGGCCGTATCAAGGAGTATGCCGAGGAATATCCTAACGCCGTATATCATGCAGGTGAAAGACCTTGGAACGAAAAGGCTGACATCGCCCTTCCCTGCGCCACACAGAATGAAATCAATGGTGAAGAGGCAAAGGTTCTCATCGAAAACGGAATCATTGCCGTTGCAGAAGGCGCCAACATGCCTTCAACTCCCGAGGCAATCGAGGCATTCCAGGCTGCAAAGGTGCTTTATGCTCCGGGAAAGGCGTCAAATGCCGGTGGTGTGTCTGTTTCCGGTCTGGAAATGAGCCAGAACTCAGAACGTCTGAGCTGGACATCCGAAGACGTAGACAACCGTCTGAAAGTAATCATGAAGGACATTCACGACAACTGCGTGAAATACGGAACAGAAGCAGACGGCTACATCAACTATGAGAAGGGCGCCAACGTCGCCGGTTTCATGAAAGTTGCCAAGGCCATGATGGCTCAGGGTATCGTTTAAGGAATGATATTATACAGAACATAATTTGAAGTAAGCGATTTTATTTTCAGGCTTACAATGAAAAATCTCAGACGTGAAGTCTGGGATTTTTTATTGTATATAGGCAATGCAAGAAGCCAGAAATACCTTGGCATAACTATTTGATATTACCCATCATCTGCATTACACAAGGCTCCATATACAAACAAAGAAATAATATCCGGCTACAGCTTCTGACATTATAGAAAAAAATGATATCCCTCAATGCGACTACACTCTTTCATGTATTCACCATTAAGGGATATCAGTAACACAGACTTCAAATGCAATAATCACGACTATTGATACCGATATAACAGAACGATTTCTGTGTTGTATCAAAAAGCATACAATTATATGAGAATTTCTTTCGTCTTATTCCTGTAACACCAGATTCCTGACACGACTCAGCGTTTCAGGCGTCATCTGCAAATAACTTGCGATATATACCAACGGGGCACGCAATACGAGCTGTGGATGCATCTTCACAAACTTGGAATAGCGATCCTGAGCCGTTTCAAACCGTAACATATCAGCACGAACTTGACTAAGAATGAGCGATTCCTCCAATATCTTTCTATAAAGAATCTGTATATTCACGCTTCTCATAGCCACCTGTTCAAGCAGCTTACGTGGCATGGCATAAATGACAGTAGGTTCAAGAGTATGTATCTGCATTCGAGCTGGTTCTTCCTTAAAAAGACTCTCAATACACATTACAATATGGTTTTCTACTGCCATATATTCAGTAACCTCTTTGCCGTTCTTATGATAGAACTGCCTGACAAGCCCCTTCGCAATCCAATAGATATGCTCACAGGTTTCTCCTTCGGTAAGAATCTTTTCTCCCTTCTGGAATTTCATTGGCACAAGAACACTCTCCAGCACATCCAACTCATCATGAGTCATTGTACTGTAACGACGGGCAAGTTCTCTGGCCACATCACGTTTCACAAGTCCGATGTTTGGCATTACGGTATCCTCCTTTTGGTTTTGTTTAGTGTACGGTAGTCTTTTACTCAAGTTTGAGCACAGCCAGAAATGCCTTCTGCGGCACTTCCACGTTGCCGATTTGTTTCATGCGCTTTTTTCCACGCTTCTGCTTCTCTAACAACTTGCGCTTACGGCTGACATCACCTCCATAGCATTTCGCTGTGACGTCCTTTCTTACACACTTTATTGTCTCTCGCGCTACAATCTTAGCCCCGATAGCTGCCTGAATGGCAATATCAAACTGTTGACGCGGTATTAATTCCTTCAGTTTCTCACACATGCGCCGTCCGAACGTAACCGCATTGTCCTGATGAGTCAGCGTTGAAAGAGCATCCACAGGCTCACCATTCAGCAGTATGTCCAGCTTCGCCAGTTTTGACGGGCGGAAACAATCCACATGATAGTCAAATGAAGCATATCCTTTAGATATACTTTTAAGTTTATCATAGAAATCTATCACTATTTCACCCAAAGGCAACATGAAATGCAATTCCACACGGTTTCCGCTTACATATTGCTGATCCAATAACTCGCCGCGTTTGTCAAGACACAGGGTCATTATCGGTCCTATATAATCGGCCGCAGTAATGATGGACGCTCTGATGTAAGGCTCCTCAATATGATCAATGAGCGTCTGTTCCGGAAGTCCGGACGGATTGTGAACCTCCTTCTCCCCACCCTGTTTGTCATAGCACATGTACGACACATTCGGAACAGTCGTTATGACATCCATATTAAATTCCCGATCCAGTCTCTCCTGCACAATCTCCATGTGCAACAGACCAAGGAAGCCACATCGGAAACCGAATCCAAGAGCAACTGATGATTCTGGCGAAAAGGTCAGCGAAGCGTCATTGAGCTGCAATTTTTCAAGCGATGCGCGTAAGTTCTCATATTCCGACGGGTCTATTGGATAGACACCGGCAAAAACCATAGGCTTGACTTCCTGAAATCCGTCAATAGCAGCATCACAAGGTCTTGCTATGTGTGTTATCGTGTCACCGACCTTGACTTCTTTACTGTCTTTAATTCCGCTTATTATATATCCGACATCCCCGGTCCTGAGTTCCTTTCGCGGTATCATGTTCATCTTCAATACACCGATCTCATCGGCCACATATTCCATACCGGTATTAAAGAATTTCACTTTGTCTCCTTGACGCAACACACCGTTTTCTATCTTGAAATAAGCGATAATTCCCCGAAAGGAGTTGAACACAGAGTCAAAAATCAGCGCCTGCAACGGAGCCTCTGCATCACCTGTCGGACGGGGAACGCGCTCCACAACGGCATCAAGCACATCCTTAATACCTTCGCCCGTCTTTCCGCTGGCTCTGATTATGTCAGAGCGTTCGCACCCGATAAGGTCTATTATTTCGTCCTCCACTTCATCAGGCATCGCACTGGGCATATCAATCTTGTTTATTACCGGGATTATTTCAAGATTATTGTCTATAGCCATATACAAGTTGGATATGGTCTGTGCCTGTACACCTTGGGTCGCATCAACCACCAGTAGCGCGCCTTCACATGCGGCTATGCTCCGTGACACCTCATATGAAAAGTCAACATGTCCCGGAGTGTCTATCAGATTCAATATATATTTCTCGCCGCCATGCATATATTCCATCTGTATGGCGTGACTTTTTATAGTTATACCGCGTTCACGTTCCAAATCCATGTCATCAAGCATCTGTCCACCTGTAACCTGTATTGTCTTGGTAAACTCCAACATACGGTCAGCCAAGGTCGACTTACCATGATCTATATGAGCGATTATACAAAAGTTCCTTATATGTTCCATTTACTCGTGTCTGCTTTTAAAGTCGCAAAGATAATTAAAATCGGGCTAAATGCAAAACAAATAAGAAATATTTTTTTACTATGTATTCAATTGACAACTCAAATGATAGCCACTATATAATGTGACATCAAGATGTGGCAATATCATAAAAGAAAACAGGTAATCTATCTTCACAGACAGATTACCTTTAGGAAAATGATAAATATAGATTAAAATTACTAGTTGTACGGTTGCAAAGATACGCATTATATCCTAATGTACAAAACATTTCAGCACTTTTTTACTTCAGTTTTTCATTTTTTCACCTATGCGAATACATTTTCACGTTATAATTGTTTCAATTTCTAACAATCGCCGCCTGCAAAATGCTGTAGTTCGCAATATATTCTCTGAACCGGAAGTCCCATGACGTTAAAATAGCTACCATCCAAACCGGTCACTCCTATATAACCAATCCACTCCTGGATGCCGTATGCCCCGGCTTTGTCGAATGGTTTGTATTCAGTTACATAATATTCTATTTCTTCGTCTGTAAGTTCCTTGAACGTAACGCCTGTAGTCACTGTGAAATTGCGTTGCATGCCCGACGTCGCCAGACAAACACCTGTAACTACACTATGGGTTCTTCCGCTTAACTTGCGAAGCATACGTACGGCATCTGCGGCATCGACCGGTTTTCCCAGCACTTCGTCGTCTACAATGACAACAGTATCGGCCGTTATCAGTAGTTCGTCGTCTCCCATGATTCTCCGGTTCGCCTCTGCTTTCTTTGTTGATATATATAAAGGCACTTCCTGAGGTTTAAGGCTGCCTTCCGGATATGTTTCGTCAATGTCTTCCAGTACTCTCACTTCAAAGTCAATGCCAAGCCCTGCAAGCAGTTCACGCCGTCTTGGCGAATTGCTTGCCAGAATTATCTTATATTTTTTCAGATTGTCCAACATGTTCATATTTGTTTTTTATCACCACCCGAACGCTTTCGCGTCATTCATCCATTTGCCTTTAGCTCTTAGAATCTGCTCTATCACATCACGCCCACAGCCATGTCCTCCGTTCCTTTCACTGATGTATATGCTTACAGCCTTTATGTCAGCACATGCATCCGCCGGACATACCGGACATCCGCAACGCTTCATTATCTCATAATCTGGAATGTCGTCTCCCATATAGAGAATCTCCTCGTCACACAATCCATACTTCAGAAGAAACTCGTCGTATGTCTTTATCTTGACTGCACAACCCATATATACGTCCTCAACGCCGAGATTTGTGTATCTCCGACGGACACTCTCCGTCGTTCCGCCGGTGATGATGGCGACACGCAGTCCCAGCTTGCATGCCAGTTGTATGGCATATCCGTCCTTGATGTTCACGGTCCGCATGGGTTCGCCACCCGGATGCAACGTTATCGTCTCTGCACTCAGCACTCCGTCAACATCGAAGATGACAGCACGTATTTTTTTCAGATCATAGTTAATCATTGCGTTCTGCTTTACGGTGAATACTCATGCTCATTCGCTCATATATATCTTTCACCAACGGGTTGCCGCGCAGGAGCAGACTTTGGTTGCGGATGACATTTCCGTCATATCTCACGGCCGGACCGGTCTGCGCCTTTGCCGGCTCCATCTGGTGGACCTTGCGAACGGTCTCGTCTATCAGCGGATACATGACGTCAAACGACAGTCCGTGTTCCGCAAGAATGTCCGCCGAGATAGCGTAACAATGGTTTACGAAGTTGCATGCAAATACAGCTGCAAGATGCAGATACTTGCGGTCTTCTGACGACAGCTCCGTGACCTTACTGCTCACGCTTCCGGCCAATTCGCCTATAACCCGCATGGCGCAATCGTCATTGGCCTCTATGAAACATGGAATATTGTTGAAGTCGACTTCACGACCCTTCGTAAACGACTGCATGGGGTAGAACACACCGTAATGAAGCGCCATGCCGCCGAAAACATCCATCGGCATGCTGCCGGCAGTGTGCATAAAGACTTTCTGTTCTCTACCCTTGCATATCTGCGGAATAAGGTCTGGCATGGCAGCGTCAGAAACTGCGATGATATATGCGTCGGCCTCATTGCTCAGAGTGCAGATATCAGCCGTAGGCGAACCGCCAACTGCCACAGCCATTTCCGTTGCAGCCTCAATCGTCCTGCTGTAGACCTGTATCACGTCATGCCCAGCCTTGAGCAATGCGCGACCAAGATTGACAGCCAGTTTGCCTGCACCAATAAAGACAATCTTCATTTTGCGTACGTTCAGAATTTGTTGATGTGTACGTTCTCCCATCTGAGCCGGTCTTCGTTCTGCGGCTTGCGCTCATCGCCCTTATGGCCGACAGCCAGCACACACAACACATCATAGTTATCCGGTATTTCAAGTATTCCACGGATAATGCTGCCGGCCGAAGTTCCGTCGTTCAGACCGCGACCGCGCATCTGGACCCAGCACGTGCCAAGTCCCAGTTCCTCCGCCTGATACTGCATGGAAATTGCCGCGATAGAGCCGTCTTCCACCCAGCAGTCATTCTGAAGCGGGTCTCCGGCCACAACGATGGCTACCGGTGCTCCTTTCATAAACTGCGACCCCATATCCTTGGCGTCCGCCAGTTTTTCGATTGTCTCCTTCTCGTCCACTATGATGAATTGCCAGTTGCGCTGTCCCTTGGATGTAGGAGCCATCAAACCAGCCCTGACTATGGCCTTCACGTCATCACCATCCAACTCGCAGTCAGTAAATTTGCGGTGACTGCGGCGTAACTGTACCAAATCTTTAAAGTCTGTCATTATAAATCATTTTTTATTGATGATGTTAAAAACGCTGCAAAGGTAGGAATTAATATCCGAAATACTTTGCATGTATGATATTTTTAAGAAAAGATTTCGTATTTTTGCGGAATGAAAGAGCTTGTTACCACGATATACCAACATAGTGGTGACTTGCCGGATATGGATTACCGAAATTTTTTCCACAGCAAGTCGCTCTTTATGCTATACGAACAGACGCCACACCAAAAACCTTACATGGTCGTGGTCAGGACGTCTGACGGGCATATCGTGGGCCATCTGCTGGCCGTGACAAGGCAACGGACTTCCTTTTTCCCACCTTATATATATAGGCACTGCCGCATCATGGGCGAAGGAGAGTATAGCGGAGACCTTCATGACGCCGGATTTTTTTTCGCCGAAGCCATCCGGGCTCTTACACGGGAAATCCATAGCCGCGTATTCTACATTGAACTTAGTCACCTCAGCCAAAAGATGTTCGGATACGGTCAGCTGCGCCGGTTCGGTTATTTTCCCGTCCATTGGATGAGTATCCACAACTCACTTCACAGTCACACCCCAGAGGAACGGCTGACCAAAAAGATGATTCGCCGCATCGAATCTGCATACACCAAAGGTGTTGTCACCCGTGAGGCAGAAGGAGAGGCTGAATTGGAAGCCTGTTGCAAGCTACTTCGTGAGCACAATCTCTTCAAGCCCAAACGCTATATTCCTGACGACAGTTTTTTTCGTGCCCTCATCGCTTCCGGTAGCGGCCGCCTCTTTGTCACCGTCTATAAGAATATCATCATCGGATGTTGTGTTTGTGCTTATTCAGAAAACAACGCCTATCTGTGGTACGCCGCTTTCCGCAGAAAAACATTCATCATGCTGCACCCCGATGTTCTAACCGTATGGCACGCCATACGTGACGCCCACGAACGCGGATGCGCTCACATTGAGTTCATGGACGTCGGACTTCCTCTGCGCAAGAATCCTTTCCGCGAATTTATCCTTCGCTTCGGCGGCAAGCCCGTCAGCACATACCGCTGGTTCCGCTTCTCTCCGGCGTGGCTGAACAGAATACTTTCGTGGATTTACAGAAGTTGACGGCGTTGTTGCACCATTAAATATATATCGGGGATTGGATTATTTGTTTGTTGAAATCAAGAAAAGCAAATAAATCAGGCATCCTGCTGTATGATTCACCTTCATGCCCTATCATCATAGCATTTGAGACAGCTGTCTCAAGACGATTGCAATCAAGCAATCCGCTCATGTTTCTTCTAAAAGTATGAAAGCTTTTAGAAGGAAAAGCTCCCAAGAGCTTTCATACTTTTATTGCAGTGTTATTACTATCGGTTCGTGTAGAGCCTCCACCAAATTAACTGGAGGAAGAATTATATTAGCAAGTTCAGAACCTGCATGCTCACAACGTGCATGTATTTCTCCTCGGGCAGCACCTACGTTTATGGTTGATAGATACTGTGAGAAAAAAGGCTGAAGCGTGAATTTATTTCCATCAATCATCGTCTGAAAGGCATCAGGCTTAACATCAAAGGTACTGATAAGTGCCATCTGTAATAATTCTGTTTCTTCTTGAATATATGTATACACAAGTTAGCCATAACCAAATGATTTTCTGGAATTACGCCAAACTCATAACCGGTACGTACTTCTATAGGAATGTCTTTCTGCAATTTACAATCTGTCAGTTGAAAGGACTCGACTTGAAGACCTACTATACGAAAAGGTATTTGCTTATCCATATCATAAATATATAACTATGCCGCAACGGCATAAGATGCCTCGGGGTTGGTTTGACGAAAATTTTTGCCAACAGGTGCTGTGGTGTGAACTGATGGAGAAGCCCACGAACCAGCTACTCGTTGTGGCTGAACCGGAATGCTTGTAGAATAATATATCAAGCTACCTACAGAAACAAATGAACAGGCAGAAATTGTCTCTGCATTAGAAGAAAGCGAGAATAAACTCTCCTCATCAGTAAATAGCGGTGCTTCATCGCCATAAGTGATATTCAGTTCATCAGCAAATTGCATTGCATCACGATTGAAGTCATCTGACAATTCTATATTATTCAATGGCGAAAAAGACACCATAAACACACCACGCCCCTCATTGAATTCGAATTTGATGATAAGCCAAGTGTATTTCTTAGTCATCTGAGAGAACCAAGCACGCAGCTGCTTTTCAATACTTTCTTTGTTCATAGGTTTCCAAAATATGTTTTGAGGTTGGTGATTAATGTATTTGCACGATCCCTACAAGTGATACTTTCTGTGTCGGAAAATTCTTTTTGATGATAATCGGCATCTACACGATCCCTCTTTAATATCCTTACTGTATCTGTAAATGTACGAATCGCCTGTGGTCTTGCACTTATTCTGTTCTTTATCTCCATGAGGATATACTCATGTGAAGAATCTCCTTTATGTGCATCCTGCGTCGCAAGGTTTATAGGATTTACTGATTTTTGGCAAGCACATATTTCATATACTGAAAAACGGCATAATAGGAACAATGCACACTTGATGTAAATTGCTTATTGTTAATCAGTATTTGAGCTGACTGCATATTCTTAATTGACTTTGCTTTCATTACTTGATGATGTCATTTGATTTATACATACAATCATGGGTACAAAACTAACACTTTTTCTTGAAACCGAAGTAAAAACATCATATTTAATTGGCTGTCAACTCGTTTTTTAACATTTCAATGCCTTTTGACAACCATTAAGTTCCTCCACTCGGACACGTCCGTGAAATTGGCAGAAGTACCAATGTGTTTGTTACTTGATAACATTAATCGCAGACAAATCTTCAGACCTCAAAACGAGATTTGACCTGCAGAATCTCTTCTGTTACTTACTGCTTAATGTATAACACTATTATTAATTCCTGAACCGGATTTCCGGCGGTGTTATCCTTATTGTGGAATGGTCATGCTCTTGATTGCTCATCGGAATCTCGCCGGGCTGAACGAGTTTATAGACTTCGTTGTTGATATAATCACTAAGCGCTGATATATTGTCCTTATTAGCTCCGAAGTTCAGCAAGTTGAGAACGGACCGCGAGGACGATTCCACCACGACCTTGCACGTCCTGTTGCTTGTTGCCACCACCTTCATCTTCACCCGTTCACTGAATGGCGAAAGCCATGAGCCATGCCGCGCCTCTATCACAAACAGGGCGTCATCACACTTCACCGCCGAAAAACCTGTCCGTTTCCGGAACAGGTTCTTCACTGCGGTATAAGTGGTTCGAGAGTTGTGAGGGAACTCAAGTGTTGTTGTTTGCATATTGTGAATATTATGCGATAGAAGCTTTCATTGCCGAAATCTCTTCTACCTGAGATAATATCTGTTTCTTCCTGTTCTCCAAATCAGCTTTCTTAGCCTCAGAAGATTTGAGTTCGTCTTCTTTCTTGCCTTTCTTCGTTCGGATTTCCTCAATCTGTTCTTGAAGAGGATTTATCAATTCGTCTATAAATTTCTTTTTTACATCATTGATTATCTGATCTTTTCGCTTAAAAGCATTCTGCAAATATGGTTCAGGATCAAATTGTCCCTTCATTTTGTTAATAGCATTTAGTACATCGGATTTAATTTCATCATGATTTATTACATTCATTACGACATTTAATCCTCCAAACATAGCGCCATTCATAAACTCATATACCATTTCACCACATATATCCAAGATACCAGAATCTTCATCTCCTGCATCTGCCCAATAATCACCCATCGAGAACAGATCACAGTTGTCTATATCCACCTTAATACTCTTTTTGATGCTCTTTACGAAATCACGTGAATTAAAATCAGGAAGAAATCTATTCAATAATTCTCCTGCATCATCAAAAAAACCATCAACACATTCATTAATCTTTTTTTTCCCTTTGCCTGCTATATTCTCTGTCGCACGCTTTAATTCTCTTGTTACAAGATTTTGCAGTTCTCCATCAAGATATGGTACAATAGAATCAAAACTTTTACATCGGCTCCATTTATTCTCAACGATACTTATCATTCGCTTGTACGACATATCTGCAAGATCTTCCAATTCCCATTTGCCTGTGCGAACAAGATCGTCAAATTCCGAGTCTATGTCGTCACCAAGGGAATTTATTTTTTTTATAATTCTCCGATTCGCCTTATTCAAATTATCTTCTTTTTCATTGATTTCATCATCCAGCATCTTTAACAGCTCTATCTTGCTGGTCAGCAAACTGAGTTCATTTTCATTCACACCTTTGAGTTTATCACCGGCAGCGATTATGGCATTCAGGGGTTTGGCAAATAAGATACGGCCTTTTTCCTTATCCACCATTTCCTTAACAGCATTAACCAAATTATCAAGATGGCTCCATTTACGCATTTCCTGCTGAGTACCAATACCAAAATTAGAACAATGACGTTTCCAAGCAAAGTCAAACGCTTCGGTTTCACATATCTTTGTCATTGGCAACTCTGACAGTAATGCCATTTCTGCAGACAGCGGTATAGGCTCAACCTCACTGAGTATTTCAACCAGTGTATTGTCATTGCAGTCTCGACAAGCCTTGCATATTTCCGATTTCACATATTCCTTTATTTGGTTTTCGTCCTCCGGATTTGTCTCACTGCAGTACGGTATATCATATTTATTGATACCGACAAGCACCTTTCCTATGCCGCACTGACGAACATTCTTAAATATTATATCCCGATCTGTAGCATCAAACGGACGTCCGGCATAAAGCATCATCAGAACGACATCTGCCTTCTTCAAAAATTCCTTAGTCCGCTCTTCACGGGAAACAATAGGGTCATTAAATCCCGGAGTATCTACAATCTCAACACCTCTAAGATATTCTTTCGGATAATATATCGTCACCGATTTTGTTATTGATATATATTTTCCGTCAGCACCGACATATTCAATAAGATTATCAAGACTATCTTCCTGTGTTTTACCAAGATAGTTGTTCAATGAAGAACCGAGCTTTGATGATTTTTCCACGAGTTCTTTTGCAGCCTTGACTTTGGATTCTTCCAATGAATTGGCCACATCTTCCAAAGAGCGCGAGGCCTGTTGTTTCTGTTCTGCCCACTCGTCGGCGGTGTAGAATTCCGCAACAATGCGCTCTTTTTCTCCGTATGTTATCACGGAGAGCGCCGCCGTCATTGGTGTTGTCGCAGCAGGAAGAACATTATCTTCAAAAACGAAGGAATTGAGGAAAGTGGACTTTCCGCATTTCATCTGTCCTATAACACCAATAGTCAGAGTATCTTTCTCCAGCTTATCCTTAATTTCTTCAAGAGAAATCACTGTATTGTCCTTATTCGTTTCTGCAGACTTTGTTTTAGGTATCCATCCATATTCAACAGCCTTGACAGCAAGAGAAAGAAGCTGTTGCTTCTTCTCTTGCAAATCATTAAGATATTGCGAAAAATTTGTTTCTGTTACCATATAGTTTAAAGTTCTTTAGATGTCTTCTTATATTGTTTATTACAATCTTCTATTTTTTGCCATGCCGCTTTCAAATCACATAGTTCAGACCATGCCTGTTGGATTTCACCTGCTTTTTCGACACTACTATCAAAATTCTTAGCAATAGTACTGATTCGTGTAGATGCCATTCGGTCAAGAATATTTTGCAGCCGATTTCCTTCTTGCTCAGACATTTCAAAACGATCTTTACTAAACATATGTTCAGTCCATTGAGGAATACTTGCCGCTGTCTCTGCATCGGAAACCAACGCATTCAATGCCTTTATCACATTGTCCGTCAAATTATCAGCCTGCTGTATCGCTTCACGGTAATTTTTATTACGTAAATTTACAGCATGAGTGAATTCCGAAGAGAGATTTTCTATGTCTTCACCAATATCTTCAACAAATGTACCACGGACAGCAGTCTTGCCTACTTCTTTTATCGGCACCATGATGTCTTGGAGCGGAGCTTTCGCTGAGAAACGTATGAATTTCTGAACGTTAAGACCTTCATCTGCAAACGTTTTCTTTATGAGTTCCTCGACTTTCTTTACTTCTGAAGCTGATTTGGTGTCCACCTTATTTATTACAACGTATAGAGGCTTGTTCAATTTTTCTTTGATAATGGAGATTGAGCTTCTGTTTACGGTTCCTGCATTTACATCGAATACCCAAAACAGAGCATCACATTCATTGATTACATCAATAGTTCTATCCCTATCCTCCTTATCATTGGAATTAAATCCCGGAGTATCCAATATGCTTAATCCTTCAAAATTCGGATTTTTATAGGTCATAACAAAATACTTTATCAAGGAAGAAACGCCCTTTACCTGATCAAGAATCTCTTTAGAAACCATTTTGAATGTATCTTCCAAAATCGTCTTCATCTTACCATCACCTGCTATGAAACTATAATGAACATTAGAGCCTCCTGCAATATATGTAGGAATGGCCGTTGTCGCCTTAGTGCTTACAGGCAGTTTGGGAACAGACGGGTCGTCCTGAGAAAGAATTCTGTTGACAATAGAGGTCTTTCCTGCTGAGAATTCTCCAACAAATGCGATTGTGGTCTTGTCACAAAGCCAACTCTTGCGTTTGGTAGAAGACCATTGATCCAATGCCGTATAAATATCAGTTCTCTTGTTCTCAAAGCCTTTTTTGCCTTTAACATCTTTCCAAGAAAGTACATCGTAAGCCGTATATAAAAAATTATTCAAATCAATATACTGTCCTTTGATGAAATTCTCGAAAGCATCTATATACTTATTAAGTTTCTTTGTATCCTCATTCGAGGTATCCTCTGCCGACAAAATCTCCTGTATGAATTTAAGAGAACCCATTTTCAGATTGAGTTCTTCTATCTTGTCATCAAGTTGGCGTTTTGTTTCTGCCAAATCCTCCTTAAATTGCTTTGACAGCTTCTGTTCTTTGGAAAGATTATCTTGAAGTTCTGACATATCAGCATCCTTTTTTCTGATTTTCTTTTTCAAATCATCAATGTCATCTTCATTTTCTTCAATTTCTTCTTCCAAATCTTTAATCTTCTTCCGCATCTTTTTAGCTTCTTCCAGTTGGTCTTTGACAGACTCTTCAATCTTTCCGTCAAGTGCTGCTTTCAGCTGGCTGTCAAGTTTTGTGCATTGTGATTTCACCTCATCAAGCAAATTGTCATATTTTGTCTTGACATCCGTAATCTTTTTAGCAGAAGCCTCTGCTTCTTCTGCAAGTTTCTTTGCAGAAGAAGCAGTCTCCTCGGTCAGCCTCTGTTCCAATGCATTTTTCTCCGCTTCGACTTCGGCCAGACGTGCAGCAGATTTGTCGTCTTTCTTAAATATCCATGCTACGGCAGCACCAATAGCAAAAGCGACCACCAATAAAACTATTGCTGTTATGTCCATCTTATTGTCTAATTTTGTCCTTCAGCAACGCATTTTCTGCCGCCAAAGCCTCACAGTTTGTCTTATACTCTCTGACCTTACGGGCAAGTTCGTCATTCTGCAATTTGGCGTTTTTAAGCTCACGCTTGGCTTTGTCCAAAGCATCTTCAAGGTCATCACTGTTGTCATCGTTCTCCTTGGCTTGTCTGCGAACCTTTTTCAACTCAGCCAAAAGATCCTCAACCTGACGTTCGAGTTCCTTTCCACGTTTGCTCAATTTCTCGTTTTCTGCATAAAGAGTTTCCAACTCTCTTTGCTTTGCATTATCTTTAGGAGCATTTGCTGGCAACTTGTCTTTAATGTAATAACCGGCTACGCCTCCTAAAACCAAAGTTCCTACTATTTCAATCATCTTCATTTTAATTTATAAGGTAAGTAATGTTGTTTTGAATTCACGCAATTTGTTCATTCTCTCTTCAAACAAATCTTTCTTCTCTTTCATTTCTGTCTTTAACTGATTCAAAGAAGAATTCTTCTGTTCTATAATTTGAGATGCACCTGATTGCAATGCGTTACGGATGCCGGATATCAACCGTTGCGAAATATCTTTCAATCCGTTCTTAAAATCAGGGGCAAGGGATGAGTCCACATAGTTACGGACAGCACGAACCCGTTGCGGCTTGGACATCATATTGTCCGTAACCAATCCGACAAGAGAATCAACCATTCCTTTTTTGTTACCCATCTGTTGGCCAATCTGTTCGCTGCCATTTGATATAGTGCTATATTTTTTCGAAGCTTCTGCTGCAAATCCGACAGCCCGTTCTATTCGACTGGCTGTATTTCTGTTTGAGACCATGCTCCCAACATCAGTCGCAGTATCAATAATATCAACCGCAGTATCAATATCGCTCACTGCTGCTATCGCCTTTCCTGCAGCAGCTCCCCCTGTGTACGCGACAGCAGCAACAGCTCCTACTGCAGCAACGGCTATAAGTCCGGTCTTTATCCACCCATCATATTCATGTCCCATGTTGTTTAGGTCAAGGTTATAGCTCAATCCCGACATTTGCAGCCCTGACATGTCTACGCTGTCAAGTGAGCTTAGATAGACCTCTTCATCAGAACCTTTCTTGCTTTTTGCCTTTCCACGAATAAGGTCCTGAACACCGCTCTTATATTCATTCATCATGAGAATAGCCGTGCTGTTTATCATAGATTTTGCTTCTTCGTCAAAGTTGGCACTTTTTCCTGCAACAAGAGCATTCAACTTCGATGATACCGTATCCTCAAATTTTCGGGAAATCGTTCTGGAATAATCATCTATATCATCGTTTACTGACTCTACGAGACGGTCTATGTTTCGGGTTATCTTCGTAAGTTCAAGTTCTGCCAACCTGATGGCATTGTCCAGTTCCTTATCAGAAGAGGAGGCTTTCATCAATTCTTCGATGTGGTCTGTCAGCGTATTGACAATATTCCTTATTCGTTGTGCATCAACTTGCTTAATGATGTCATTCTTGCTCTTCTGAATATCATCTACCAAAGAATAGAATTCATTTAAGTTGTCAGCCTGTGCTGATACGACAGCAAGTTGCTTGACCGGGATTTTACAGTTTTCGCTGATGTAGTTTTTCGCTGCTTCTATCTCTTGGGTTGATTTCGTGTCGCTTTTTGTCAGTACCATATAAATGGGACGCATCGACAGCTTCATTGTCTCAATGAAATCAGTCAGCGAACGTGTAACTTGCTGATTTATATCTGTCACAAGCAAAATACCATCAGCCTTTGGCAAAAAGTTTACAAGCGTCTGCTTATGTTTTGGATCTGGTGAAGACAATCCCGGAGTATCTACAATGATGGTGGATGAATGCACTCTTTGAGAGGTGTCAAACACTGTGACGACTGTTGCATCTGCAAGAGTATCGTTTTTCAGCTCAGCAATATCATTGACCTCTACAACTGTATTGTCTGCAGTCAATACAGTTGCCCGACAGGTATTGCATCCGAAATGAACTTCATAAATAGTGGCTGTAGTCGGCTTGGTTGCCGTCTCCAATTTCTTGCTATCTGTCAGGGCGTTGATCAACGTTGTCTTACCGGAACTGAACTCACCGACGAGTGGAAGAACAAGACTAACGTTCTTTTGTGAAGCACGTTGCCTGATAAGGTTCAATTCATTTTCTATATTGCCCAAACCAAGATATTGGGCAATATAAATCAATTTATCTACTGTCTCCATTCTTTCTCTCAACTTATCCGTTCCACATCCAGCTCCACCATATTAAGACATCCGGCTTTCTTGATGTCCACACCATAGATGCGGTAGAAAGCGTCAATGACGGGAGTTCCGCCGTTTGTCGTTACGGGATTTGACATGCTTTGGGTTATTACTTCTACTGACATGCCCGGCTCAATGCGGATGCCATTGCTGTTTTTCACGTGCTTAGTTGTGATTCTGAATCTTGCCATAATTTCTTGCTTTATTGTTTTTATTATAAATATTTATTCACAAAGTTAGCAATCAGACGGGGAACTGCTGTACGCTAAATTCCGAAATCTGTCGGGTACGACATGCAAATGTCGTCGTTATGTATGATAATACAAATCGCGGACAGCTTTTGTGGCTGTCATGTCTAAGAACCGTATCGCCGGAAACAGAAGAAGAGGGAACGGATGGGAGGATGGCACGCATCGCGAGCATCAATGATACGGAACAGAACAACCGCACATATACATTATTATATATAATATATACGGGGCTTTCACGCTCCTCCATCAAAGAAACGACGATTGTGCATCACTTGCCGACTTGTTCTTCTTCAGTGGTTTAAATTGGCGATTTAAATTCTAAGAACCATCTGCAATATGCCTTTTGTCTGCCCCGGATTTCTCCCCGAAGCATGATGCAAAGATAAAAAAAAAATTGTTATTATTTACTTATCTGTGTATTAATTTAATCTCAGTTATCAAATAATTTAAGAATCTGTTGTATATCTGCCAAATGCCACGAACTTCTCCTGACTATTATTTACCAGCAAGCTACAGCAGTCTGAATACCGTCAGGTATAAGGCATATTAAATTATACCTCATCTGATATAATTATACTAAGATGGCAACAAATTATACCCTTTATGGTATAATATCGGATATTTGTATTAACTTTCGTACCCGAAAAGGTATAAAGTCAGATATGCGTATGAACAATCTCTCCACTACGGTCAAGATGCTGAGAAAGAAGTATAACCTGACACAAGAGGAACTTTCGTTGAAGTCCGGTGTTGGGTTGCGCTTTGTGCGTGACCTTGAACAAGGCAAGGAAACGGGAAGAAGAAACTGCAAAGAGAGGATTTCATTAAACCGGCAGCTTTTCTTGGCATAGAGAATGTGACTGTAGGACGACTGATAAATAAGTATATCAAGCTGTTGCCCAAATTTGAGACCACCATTCAGAGCTCTTTTCTAAGTGCCGGACTAAAGGACCGGTATGTTGATTTAATGAAAGAAAGGCTTGACAGACTTTCCAAATAAACCATAGAACTCTATGCGCAGACTTGCCCTATCCCTTCAGCGCCAACTGTTAAAAACTCAGAAGTATCCGGACAAATGCCTTCAAATCCTTGCAAAATTCAAAAACTAAAATCATTTGGCCGCAAATTCTCGAGTTTTACGCGTGCATCTTTTATAGTCTGAGACACAACACGTTATGAAGAAACTGCGAAAAGTGTGCAACAATTTGTAAGGTTTAGTCTTGCCGTAAGGGCCTTACGAGGTTGCAACGGGGCCGCTTTTACATTGCAACGGCAGCCCCGTTGTAATGCAAAAGCGGCACTATAGCAAGGCCGGGAGGGCCTTACGGCTTGACAACGGGCTGATTTTTGCAAAGAAACTGGCCGCAAAATCCAAAATGGCGGTGATTCTGCCGTTTTCTCGTTTCTATTTTGAGATTTTTCAAGTGTTAAATTCCGTGATATTATCAGAACATATTCGGAGACACAAGCAGATTGCTTCACTAATCATATTCCATGATGATGTTGACTGAGCAACAAATCCGCAAAATAATTATGCCGTAATATCGTATGCCGATACATTAAACTGACATTTGACTGTTTTGTCGCAATAAAAAGCGGAGGATTGCATCTGCTTTCTACGCCAAATAACTAACTTTGCAGAGAAAACGAGCAGCACTCATACACGGAAATGGAATGTGAGGCATAGAAAGGATATAGACACCGCTTCGTCTCCAAAGCCATAAGGAGACCGGATTCAGGACGGAAAGCAGTGGAATAATGGGAAATAATGACTTTGAGTGAGCATTTTTTCGCTGAAAAGTATTATCTTTGCAACATGCTTCGGGAGAAATCCGGAGCTGCAAAGAGACATATTGCAGATGGTTCTTGGAATTTAAATCGCCAATTTAAAAGAAAGAAGAAGAACATCCGGCGAAGAATGCTCACTTTTGTTTCTTGAAAAAGGAAACGGCAAAAGTCACGTCGTGGCTGACACGGCGGCTGGAGCCTTCACCATATCAGGAGAACAGCGTGGGGCATTATTTCTTCCGTTCATTCTTCAAGGTGTTTGGCGATACCTAATTCTAAGGGGCGGAATGGATTTGCTCCACGTCTTTTTGTTTTTTCATTTATGTTTTTGCCGGTGGATTTACCCGCTCATCAAGTGGCTAATGCCCATATCAGATAAGATTATCTAGGTATTATTTGGTCTGCGTCATGTTTTCACAGAGTAAAGTTTTGGTAATGGATTTGTGCTCCTTTAGATACCTTTTTACTAAATAAAGGTTAAATAAACGCAACAAGAAGGCTTATTTTTGCGCATAAATAAAATAAATGCTATCTTTGTAGTGTCTTTACTTATAGTAAGGAATCTACAGAGGTTTCGGACGCTGAACCAGTTAATCAGCGTCTTTTTTTGTTTCATATTTTACACCCCACTTAGGATTGTTTCTTATCTTTTCAATAGAGTTGTCTGCCACATATGCCGTGATAAATCTAGCATCTACTTCTGAATAAATCTGAATAACAACAACGTAATCTCCTTTTACGACGGATATTCTCTTATTATGGGATAGTTTTTTGATTTGCTCTCATAACCAATATACATTTCAGCTTCTGGGTCTGCAAGAACTTCCTTTATCCACATCATCCTTGCAGCCCTGCGTGGTGAAAAGATGTCCTTTGATTTCTTTTTATTTCCATTATTACGTATGCTACTCTCATAGAAAGCATGATCGAAGTTGCTGTCGTAGAAGTGTACACGCAAACCATCGTGTGTACAAATGACTTTTCGGCAATACTCCTCAGACCATATTTTGCGCAAATCAGCCTCCGTATAATTGATGTGTACATTAGAGTATCACTCGTAGAGAAACATTTAATCGGCATAATATGCCTGGAATGCAATATTACGACATTTTTTTCGTTATCATAATTGATGATGAAGACTATAAACATATACCGATATATACTCGTTGTCGCCATTGTCTGTATGACATGCGGACGGGTGGCGGGCCAGACTTTCACGCTGACAGGAAAGGTCGTTGACGAAGAGAACAACCCCATTGAGCTGGCTTCCGTCTCATGTCTGGAGCAGGGCAAGATGGTCGTCACAGACCTGAAGGGACAGTTCAGCGTTCAGCTGAAATCAGCAGACAGTGTGACTGTTAGGTTTTCCATGGTAGGATATAACGCCCGCAAGAGAACATTCAGGAATCCGCGCGGAAAGATTTCCGTCGACGTGCGTCTTCCGTCCATGCAGGCACTCGGCGAAGTTGTCGTCACGGAGAAGCGGCGTCAGACCACTGGAACGGAACGGCTGGACATCAAGGACATTAAGGGAGTTCCGTCTACATCCGGCAACGCCGTGGAAGAACTGATACAGCAGCAGGCCGGAGTTTCTACACACAACGAAATGTCGTCGCAGTATAACGTGCGCGGAGGAAGTTTTGACGAGAACTCCGTATATATAAACAATGTCGAGGTCTACCGCCCGCTGCTCATCAGAAGCGGACAACAGGAAGGCCTGAGCGTCATCAATCCGGACATGGTCGAAGCCGTAGGGTTCTCCACTGGAGGTTTTGAGGCGAAGTACGGCGACAAGATGTCGTCGGCACTTGACATCACCTATAAACGTCCGAAAAGATTCGAGGCCAACGTAGCCGCCTCACTGCTCGGCGCGAGCGGATATGTGGGGATTGGCGGCAAGAAGTTCTCCATGAGCCACGGCATACGCTACAAGACAAACCGCTATCTCCTCGGCTCGCTTGAAACGAAAGGAGAATATGATCCGAATTTCCTTGACTATCAGACATATATCAGCTATTCGCCAAACCAAAGGTGGACGTTTGATTTCATCGGCAACATATCTGAAAATCACTACAACTTCACGCCGACAGACCGTGAGACTTCCTTCGGAACGATGGAGAACGTCAAGTCGTTCAGGGTCTATTTTGACGGCCAGGAAAAAGACATCTTCCGCACGCTGTTCGGGTCGCTCAGCATATCACGCAACTTCGGACCGAACACGACGCTGTCGCTGATCGGCTCAGCCTTTCACACGAAGGAACAGGAGACGTATGACATTCAGGGACAATACTGGCTGGACGACACCCAGACGGACGTCAATCTGGGTGTGGGAACGTACATGGAGCATGCGCGCAACTATCTGACGGCCGACGTCAAGAGTCTCAAACTGATGCTCAAGCACAAGATTACACGCCATGACATCGAGGCTGGAATTGTCTACAAGATGGAGGACATAAAGGAAAAGTCACGCGAATATGAGATGCGCGACTCCAGCGGTTATTCCATCCCCCACTCTGCCGACCGGCTCGACCTGATATATTCGCTCAATTCAAGAAACACGATGAGCAGCCACCGCACGGAAGGATACATACAGGACACATACCGTTTCAGCACGGGCGGCGAAAGGCAGACACTCTACACGCTGAACTACGGCGTGCGTTTCAGCAACTGGTCATTCAACAAGGAAACGGTAATCTCTCCCCGTGCCTCGCTGGCCATCATTCCGGCGTTCAACCAGAACGTGACGTTCCGCGTGGCTACGGGCCTATACTATCAGACGCCGTTCTTCAAGGAACTGCGCGACACGACGAAGGTCAACGGCACGACGGTGGTCACGCTGAACGAGAAAATCAAGAGCCAGCGCTCCGTACATTTCGTGGCGGCATTTGACTACCGCTTCAAAATGAAGGACAGGCCATATAAGTTCACGGCCGAAGCCTACTATAAGATTCTCGGAAATCTGGTGCCGTATAACGTCAACAACGTCAAGATCACATACTACGGAAGCAACATGGGCAGCGGTTATGCCTCCGGTCTGGACCTGAAGCTCTATGGCGAATTCGTGCCGGGAACAGACTCGTGGGTGACATTCTCGCTGATGAGCACAAAGCAGAAGATCAACGGCCTATGGATTCCCATGCCGACGGACCAGCGCTACGGCATCAATCTCCACTTCACCGACTATTTCCCCGGCACGGACCGCTGGAAGATGACACTCCGCCTGGCCTTCGCCGACGGTCTGCCGTTCGGCGCTCCCCACAAAGGACTGGAATATCAGGACTTCCGCGCACCGGCATACAAACGCGCCGACATCGGCATGAGTTTCCGCGCATACGACAACGACGACCGCAAGAAAAACAGCATTCTGAAGAATATCTGGGTGGGGCTGGACTGTCTCAATCTCTTCGGAATAAGCAACGTGAACTCCTACTATTGGGTCACGGACGTCACCAACCAGCAGTACGCCGTCCCGAACTATCTCACCGGACGCCAGATAAACGGCAAGGTACAGATAGAGTTCTGACGGGCCGCCGGATGGATGGAAGAACCAAGGCTCCCATCCATCCGGCAGCCAGCACACCAGACACAAAAAAGAACATGGCTTAACGCCAACCAACCACATTATCAACATTCATAAATATATAACGATATGAGAAACATATTGACTGCAATAATGATTATGGTTTTCACAACATGTTGTACTGATAAAAAACAGGAAGAACTCATGCGTCGCAGTCTGCTCACCGCAAAAGAGCTGAACGAGAACAATCAACCCTTCACCACTGACAGCGTGATGAAAGCCGTGACTAAATATTATGACCGCCATGGTTCCCTTAATGAGCAAATGCTGGCTCACTATCTTTTGGGGTGTACATATCGTGACCTCGGGGATGCCCCTCGTGCGCTGCAATGTTATAATGAGGCTGTGAGCAAAGCTGACACGACAAGCCCCGACTGCGACTATACGACGATGAGCCGAATCTACGGACAGATGGACGATTTGTTCTGCAGAGAACTGCAACCGCACAATCAGCTGAAAGCGCTCGAACTTTGCCAAAGATATGCGATGAAAGCCGGTGACACCTTGATGGCCATAATTGCATACGACAGCAAAAGCGTCGCATACCATCTGCTCAACGACACCGACGCCGAGATTGCCATATCGGAGAAAGCATCACAAATGTTTAAGAAACATGGGTATAAGGATTTTGCAGCAATGTCGCTTGGAATGATAATCCAACGATATGTCGAGCGTGGAGATTGGAAGAATGCGGAAAGGTGTATAAGGATATACGAAAAAGAATCCGGCGTGTTTGACAATGATGGAAACATAGAGCCCGGACGCGAGATTTTCTATTTTGAAAAAGGGATGTATTTTCTGAATATAGCAAGAACCGATTCTGCCGAATATTATTTCAGGAAACTGCTAAATAACCATAGAGAAGACATCAACAACCGGATTGCCGCATACAGAGGATTGGCATTGCTCTACAGACAGAAATGTATTCCTGACTCGACGGCCAAATATGCGATATTGGGGTATGAAGCGAATGACACGATGTGCATAAACATAATGAAAGCAAGCCTTCCCAAAATACAGGCTCTATATGATTACGGACATTACAAGGAAGAAGCATTGATAAAATCTGAAGAAGCAAACCGGGCATATATCATCACATCTGCACTCATATTTATATCAGCCATTGTCCTCATTGTGCTCGGCATGAAGATATATTTAATCCGACGAAACAGAAAGGCCGACCTTGAACGTCAAAAAGCAGAGTACGAGCATAAGATTGCGATGCTGAAAAATATACAGAATGATATGAATGTCATGTTCACTGAGAATAAGGAAAAACTAAAAGAGCTCATTGAAGAGAAGCAAGACATCATCAGTAAACTGGAAAAGGAGATAGCAAGTTACTGTACAGACAATAATTCTCAGGAAGAGCAACTGATAAACGCAGATATAACCAGGCATTTTCAGCTGCTGGCAAAAAATGCGACACTTCCGACATCGGATGACTGGCATGAAATCCGTAATATGATAGATGAGATTCTGCCGAAATTCAAAACGACACTCAACAACGCCACGTATACGCTTCGCATGGAAGAATATCATGTATGTATCCTTGTACGTCTTAAATTCAAACCGCTCGAAATAAGCAATCTGACAGGACTATCTCAGGCCAACATAACCGCAATACGCAAAAGAATGTTGAAAAAACTATTCGGCAAGGACGGGAAGCCGAAAGAATTCGACGCTATCATTTCTAAGATAAGATGAGCGAAACGGATATAAATCCCTAACAATAAGCGCTTTACGACTTTGTTGATTTTTGTTAAAAACCAACAAGACGTCAATTGCATCCTTATCTGGCTTTTTGCATATCTTTGCATGAGAGAGCATGCAATCGGCATCTGCACCATCCATTCCGCGGAACGAAATTGACCAATATAAGTGGCTCTAAAAATTCACCAAGCGGAAAGTTTATAATTAAAAAGATAAAGAAACCATGGAAAAGTGGAAAGTACATAACAAAATGACAATTCTGTTGACAATACTCTGTCTATTATCAGTCCGTTTGTCCGCACAAAACGATTTTGACTATATGTATATTGGTGCGGAAGTTAATGGCAAACCAGTCAGTGGCAAAATTGTGTTACATGATAATGACACATGCACATTCTTTCTATTAGACAAGAATGGGAACAAGGTAACTTATCTGTCATCAAAGGAAAACTTCTCTTTCGAATGGAATTTTAGGTTCACAACAACGAGCGGAGGAACTTTTAAAAAGAATCTAAATAATGAAAGGTCAGATTCTATAATGGGCATTAGGATTTCGCCGGAACGATGCGGAGACAGATTTGTCAAGAACATCCATGATGACACATGGGGATATTGTTTGGAAGGAGAAATCACGTGTGACCTCATGCAAGGTCTTGCGCTTTGGTATATATATTCTATGCCAATAGAACTTGACGTATTACCGTCCGTTCATGATATAGAGATTGTTGAACAAACTATTTTACCAGAAAATAATCACGTAGCATCATTTAGTGTCATGGCCGAAAATTTCAAAGATGGTCTGTTCATTATCTATGACCCCACTTTGCCGCCACATTCCGGATTCAGTCCGTTCATCTCTTGTTGGTTCTTTGATCCTCCATGTGAGATGCCCACACTATTGACTTTTGATTATCTATTGCCGGAATACGGTTTCTTCAGCAAATTTTATAATGAGTACGGCCACTGTTGCAGTGATATTATATATCCAGATTGGTCAAAAGCCAATATATCACCCATCACAGATAATGATGATATATCAATATCTATAAAAGATGAAACTTGTAACATCATGAGCAAAAATATAATAAATATAGTACGCATCTATGACATGAGCGGGATGACCGTATTTTCTGGAAGCAAAAAATCCGAATTCCACATTCATTTGAATAAAGGTCTGTACATCATGAACATAACAGACAATAAAGGAAATATGACAAGAAAAAGAATATTAATCAAATAAAAACAAAAGTCATGAGAAAAACATTTTTCATCTGCATGTGCATGTTCTGCACCATATTAAATGCGCAAAACAACTCTACCGGTATTTTCGCTTTAGACGATACACCTATGACAATTCTTGAAAAGCCCAATATGCGAAGTATTGTCGGAGGTACGATTATCAATGTTGACTATGATGATGGTGATGGTAAAATCACAAACACCATGAAAGGTGCATTTGAACACGCTTGCCGCCTTTGGGAAGAAAAGATACCGACGACCTATCCCATTAGACTATCCGTGAAGCTATCAGACATACCGGAGCAACAATGTCTTGCCACTGTGAACATAAACTGTTCCGATACATATTCCGGATATGACAAGGTCTACGATAAGCGTTTTGGCCAGATAAAGTCACATTGGACTTGTCCTTCTATAGAATATATCAGAGACGAACCGGATGCTATCATCACATTCACATCGCGCAACGTTTTTGACTATAACATCAATGGAAGTGAAATTGCCGACGGGAAATATGATTTTGTCACCGTCGCAATTCAGGCCATCGGAAAGGCCATAGGATTTATGTGTACAGCAGCTAAGACCGGTGAGCAGGGGCTGGAGAAATCGGTTCCTTGCAACCGCTTCACAAGCGTAATCCTTTCCAACGATGCCATTAAGAATTATCAATATGCGACATCCGGCAATGCTTCTATAAAGCAATGGAAACTCTATAGCCCTACAGATTTCGACAACAGATTTTCGCTCAGCTACTTCCAAGACGACCCAGCAAACCAAGAAACATTGTTTATGCAACCTGGAATAGCCAAAGGTTCAGTAATCAGGCATATAGGAAAAAGCATAGATGATTTTTTTGATAAATGCGGTTGGAATGATTATGATGATGCGGCGTATTCCAGAAAAATAACTCCTGCATCCACAGGTAATGTAATACCTTTCCAAGATACGCAAACCGGCTACGGTCATAAGACAGTCACAAATGCGTCAGACGCTGACGGGTTGGATGAATATATCAGCAATCTGGCGGAATTTGGAAAACAAGGAAAATTTGTTCTCATGCGAGACGGGGCATGGAAAGAGTTTGATAGTTATGGTGATTTGTCAAAAGAAGAAGACTACGCGAGAACAAGCGACGGATATGTCAGACTGAAACATGTTTATTATTCACACGATCCAAACGGATATTATAATGGTCATGTGGATTATCAGCTCTATGATTTCCCGCCACAAGTTCCGGAAGCGTCGATGAACAGCTACACACGCAATACTGAATTTAATTCTCCTCAAGAAATCAGAGCACAAAGCCGTTCGTTTAACACTGTTGATCACGAATATCTTGATGTGGAAATAGGATTCAAAAACACAGAGGGCTGTAAAGAAATTCTTGTTGAGCAAACCGACTCTGATTATCCGGTTCCTTTTACTTATATTGCAGATGTAAACCAAGGATATTTTACTGCTTTTATGGACAGGAAATATACATCTACATTCAAACTCACATATTACAATGAAAATGGCAGGAACGAAGGTGAACCATTCACGATTGATCTCAGGAACGATTTATCGTGCGTATTGGAGCTGACAGTGGACAATGATTTGAAATATAACCTCAAAGGAGATAAAATCAGCGAAAACGACAATATCAGCTATACATTGACATCAATAGCCAATCACGCGATTATCCGCAGTGGCAATTTGCGTGAGACAAAAGGAAGCATCGACATTAGCGAGATTCCCAAAGGGATATATATCTTTACAGTAAATATAAACGGAAAGAAATATTCTTCAAAGTTCATAAGATGACACCATATTAATTGAAAGGCACAGCTTCTAATTAGCCCTATCGTCAAAAGAGGCAAGACCCGAAGATTTCGTCCACCAGAACGAGACAATCCTCAAATGCTTAACAATATTTTCAATACTTATTTCTTAATTCTTGATAATAATTGCTAACTTTGCAGCCATTGTTAATATAAACCATTTTATATAAAAGGTATCTTTATGAAGATTTCGCATATAGAACATTTGGGAATCGCTGTGCAGAGCATAGAGGAATCCCTGCCCTATTTCGAGGAAGTGTTAGGCCTGAAATGTTACAACGTAGAAGTGGTTGAAGATCAAAAGGTTAAAACCGCTTTCCTGAAATGTGGCGAGGTGAAGCTGGAGCTTTTGGAGCCGACATCACCTGACAGCACTATCCAGAAATGGCTTGACAAGGGCAATCACGGTGTGCATCACGTGGCTTTCTGCGTGGAGGACGGTGTGGCAAATGCCTTGGCTGAATGTGACGAGAAGGGTATCAGACTCATTGACAAGGCTCCGCGCAAAGGTGCAGAAAACCTGAACATCGCTTTCCTGCACCCGAAGTCAACTGTTGGTATCCTTACTGAACTTTGTGAACACTAAAAGCATAATAATAAAATGAGCAAACAATTAGAAAAGATCAAGCAGCTCATCGAAAAGCGTGAGCAGGCACGTCTTGGAGGTGGTGAGAAAGCTATAGAAAAGCAGCATGCACGTGGCAAATATACAGCACGCGAGCGCATTGACATGCTTCTTGACGAAGGTAGTTTCGAGGAATATGACATGTTCAAGCTCCACCGCTGCACGAACTTCGGAATGGAGAAGAAACTGTATCTGGGTGACGGCGTTGTGACCGGTTCGGGAACAATTGACGGTCGCCTTGTTTTCATATTTGCACAGGACTTCACTGTAAACGGAGGTTCACTCTCAGAGACAATGTCTCAGAAGATATGCAAGGTTATGGATATGGCCATGAAGATGGGCGCACCGGTTATCGGCATCAACGACTCGGGTGGCGCACGTATTCAGGAAGGCATCTGCGCACTGGCCGGATATGGCGAGATTTTTGAGCGCAATATCCTTGCTTCAGGTGTAATTCCGCAGATCAGCGGTATCTTCGGCCCGTGCGCCGGCGGTGCTGTATATTCTCCCGCCCTGACAGACTTCACGCTGATGATGGAAAACACATCATATATGTTCCTCACAGGCCCGAAGGTTGTTAAGACCGTTACCGGAGAGGATATCGATCAGGAGCGTCTTGGAGGTGCAAGTGTTCATGCGACAAAGAGCGGTGTGACACATTTCACAGCTTCAACTGAGGAAGAAGGTCTGCAGATGATCAAGACTCTGCTGAGCTATATCCCGTCAAACAACATGGAGACAGCTCCGCGCAAGAAGTGTGACGACCCCATCGACCGTTTGGAGGATAGCCTGAACGAGATTATTCCCGAAAACCCGAACGAAGCATACGATATGTATAAGGTTATCGGAGCTATCGTAGACAACGGCGAATTCTTCGAGGTACAGCCCAAGTTCGCCCGCAACATCATCGTCGGATTCGCACGTTTCAACGGACAGAGCGTCGGTATCGTGGCCAACCAGCCGTCATGCTACGCCGGTGTATTGGATGTAAACGCAAGCCGCAAGGGCGCACGCTTTGTTCGCTTCTGCGACGCTTTCAATATTCCTATCGTTTCGCTGGTTGACGTTCCCGGCTTCTTGCCCGGTACAGGCCAGGAATACAACGCTGTCATTCTGCATGGTGCGAAACTGCTCTATGCTTACGGAGAGGCTACAGTTCCAAAGATTACGGTCACTCTGCGCAAGAGCTACGGCGGAAGCCACATCGTCATGGGATGCAAGCAGCTGCGCGCAGACCTCAACTATGCATGGCCGTCAGCAGAAATCGCTGTTATGGGTGGTTCAGGTGCAGTTGCCGTTCTTTGCGCAAAAGAGGCCAAGGCTAAGAAAGAAGCTGGTGAAGATGTCAACGCTTTCCTTGCCGAAAAGGAGGAAGAATACACAGAAATGTTTGCAAATCCATATCAAGCTGCGAAATACGGCTATATTGACGATGTGATCGAACCGCGCAACACCCGTTTCCGCATCTGCCGTGGTCTTGCCCAGCTCGCAACAAAACGTGAGAGCCTGCCCGCAAAGAAGCACGGAAACATTCCCATGTAATTCTTTGCATAGGAATTATCAGACGTGTTTTTGCGTAAGGAATTGTTACATTCAGTAAAAAGGAAATTATGAAACAGGACAATGAAGTTTTCGCTGCAATAGCGTTGGCTCTTCATGAATTTAAGGGCAACAATGTACATGACAAAGAATCAGGCAAGATTACCATTGTCAGGCGTGACACACAGTGGAATGGACATGCGCTTACGATGACTGAACATCCATAAAAACCATAGCTATATGAAAGAATACAAGTATACAATAAACGGAAATAAGTACGAAGTTAATATCGGTGACATCGTTGACAATATTGCAACTGTCACTGTTAACGGAGACGAATATAAGGTTGAGATGGAACCGGAAAAGGCTCCGGAGAAACCCAAAGTCAAAGTACGCCCGGTAGCCGCTCCACAACCGGCCGCAAGCAGCAATACAACATCCGGCAGAAATGCAAATACACAAAATGCCGTGAAATCACCGCTGCCCGGTGTTATTACCGAAATTAAGGTTGCTGTCGGCGATAATGTCAATGCAGGTGACCCTGTGGTTGTCCTTGAAGCCATGAAGATGGCCAACAATTTGGAAGCGGAAAAATCAGGAACGGTGACAGCCATCTGCGTGCAACCAGGACAGAGTGTGATGGAAGGCGACGCTTTGGTTGTTATCGAATAACATTGCAAACCCACAATAAAACAAAATCTCGGTAGACTCACATCTACCGAGATTTTGTTTTTCATATCATTATATGTGATTCTCGCAATGTCATTCCATCAGTGAAAAGAGGAAAAATCCATAACACCTGAAAAATATATAATCAAGAAAGACTGTCTGTTTAAAGCCTGTTACCCTCTTTGGGGAATATGACCCGTGGCTTGAAAGTCTTTGCTTCTTCAAAGTCCATGAGTGCGTATGAGATTATTATACAGACGTCTCCAACTTGAACTTTACGTGCTGCAGCACCGTTCAAACAGATGCAACCTGAGCCACGTTCACCTTTTATTATATAAGTTTCAAAGCGTTCTCCGTTATTGTTGTTCACAATCTGAACCTGTTCACCGGCAATCATGCCAGCTGCGTCCATGAGGTCTTCATCTATGGTTATACTACCCATATAGTTAAGATTGGCCTCGGTTACCGTAACGCAATGCAGCTTTGATTTCAAGACATTAATCATCATTGCTCTCTATACTTAATATGATCTATTAATCTAATTGGAGTCTTTCCACAATAAACAGTGATACAGCCTACAACATAAGGTGTGTCTTCCCACGATGAGACATCTTGGAGAGTATTACCGTCGACGATAGAAAAATATTCGACTTTCAAACCACTTACTTCATCAATGCGGCTGACAACGTAATCATGCGTTTCCGTGACAGTGTGTGCCAAAGAATAACTAATGCTTTCCTGCAACACCTTATAAATATTAGGAGCGATCAGTCTTTCTTCAGGGGCGAGGAGGGTATTACGACTGGAACGAGCCAAACCGTCTTTATCACGTATAATCGGACATTCCACAATATTCACACCTATTCTCAGGTCATGAACCATTGCTTTAATAACAGCAATCTGTTGCCAGTCTTTTTCTCCGAAATAAGCGGATGTGGGACGAACAATATAAAAAAGTCGGCTTACTACTTGACAAACTCCATTGAAATGCCCTGGACGATGTGCTCCTTCCATAACTGTAGAAACCGGAGGATATTCAAAACGACGATTGTCCGGCTGCGGATACATCTCGCTCTCAGAAGGGGCGAAGACATAGTCTGCTCCACATTCCTCAATAAGACGGCTATCCGCATCAAGGTCACGAGGATAATTCTTTAAGTCATTCTTATCATTAAACTGTGTCGGATTTACGAAAACAGATACGACTGTAACATCATTATCCGATACACTTTGTCTTATAAGAGAAGCATGACCTTCATGCAGTGCCCCCATCGTAGGTACAAGGCCTATAGTTGCGTTTCCTTTGCGAACAATGAAAAGTTCGTTTTGGAGGTCAACGATTCTATGAAAAACTTTCATCCCTATACAATTGTTTTATGCTTCATTAAAATTGGGTGCAAAATAACAACATTTTTGCCAAATAAGGAAAAAATATAGTAAAAATATGCCAAATATGAGGCTTATTTATCTAAAATCGAACTTGTTTTTCCTTATTTGCCAAATATTTTTTGTATCTTTGCAAGTAATTAAAAATAATGTCATGGCAAAGAAAATATTGTTCATCAACCAAGAGATATCCCCATACGTTCCTGACAGCGAATTATCTTTTATGGGACGTAACTTACCTCAAGTAATGCAAGAGAAAGGACATGAAATAAGAACATTCATGCCTAAATGGGGCAACATCAATGAACGACGCGGACAACTTCATGAAGTAATACGCTTATCAGGAATGAACCTTATTATTGATGATACCGATCACCCACTGATAATCAAAGTAGCATCAATACAAGCATCGAGATTGCAGGTTTATTTTATTGATAACGATGACTATTTCACCAAACGACAGATGGCTTCAGATGAATTTGGAGAGGATTATCCTGATAATGGTGAACGTGCCATCTTCTTTGCGCGTGGCGTTTTGGAAACTGTAAAAAAGCTACGTTGGACACCAGACATCATACATTGTCAGGGATGGATGAGCGCGGTAATTCCATTGTATGTGAAAACGGCCTATCATGAAGAGCCCTCATTTGCAAACACCAAAGTAATAACATCTCTCTTCAAAAAGAGCTTGAAGAAGGACATCGGAACAAACTTCAAAAGATGTCTTGAGTTCAGAGATGTAAATACTGAGCTTTTGCAAAAATATAATGATAATTTTGACTTTGAGGAATTGGAAAAACTTGCTATCGACTATTCTGACGGAATAATCGAAGCAGACAAGGAAGTCAATAAGGAATTGTTGACTTACACAAAACAGCAAAATATTCCTTTGCTTGAATATCCAGGAGAAGATTTCTCAAGTTCTTATGAAGAATTCTATAGTAAAATATGTCCGAACGAATAATATAATCAGTGATTAAGGACATAGGCTATCATTAAGATTTTAACTTCAATGATGAAAAAAACACTATTGTCAGGAATTGTGCTCAGCACAATTCTTTTATCGGCATGTGACGATAATACGGATACTTTAGGAAACTCTCTGACGAATACTGTTGATTTGTTTGAGATTGTCACGGATACTTTTGATGTAAAAACGCGGTCTATTGTTGTCGATTCCATTTTATCGCAAAGCCAATACAGCTACCTGGGCCATGTTAAAGATACAGAAACCGGTACTTACGTGACAAGTAATTATATGTCCCAATTTGCCATTTTGGAATCTTTTGATGGCACTCAGATATTTCCTGAAAAAGAAAAGATATCCAGCCTGAACAACGCAAATGAAATAATTGCGGACTCGTGTAGACTGCAGATTTATTTCTATTCATCCATTGGTGACTCGCTGAATCCAATGAAATTGACAGCATTTGAAATGGAGACACCTATGCGTGAAGACACAACTTACTATACCAATTTCAATCCGGAAGAACTCCTTAGAAAAGATAGTCATGCCTTGAAAGTAAATAAGGTATATACTCCTGTTGACTTAAATATAAAAGACAGTCTTAGAAATTTGATTGTAAACAAGACCAACATGGAAGTCGTTCTTGTTCCACTTAACGGTAAATATCAGGATAGGAATGGACGTGATTATGAGAATTATGGTACATACATAATGCGAATGTTCTATGAACATCCTGAATATTTCAAGAACTCATACAACTTTATTCACAATGTGTGCCCAGGATTTTACATTAAGTCTACAGACGGATTGGGAGTAATGTCCGAAGTATATATGACAGAGTTAGCCATATTCTATAAATACAAGGACGAAGACAAAGAATATCCGGGAACATTACTACTATCCGGTACAGAAGAAGTGATGCAAGCCACCAATATTGTCTATGATAAAGAGCCCATAGAAGAATTGGCACGTGATAGTTCATGTACGTACTTAAAAACTCCAGCCGGTATATTCACAGAAGTGACAATACCTGTTGATGAAATTAAATATAATCACGAGAAAGACAATATCAGTTCTGCGAAAATCTCATTTAACCGCATCGTAACACCGAGTTCAGATAAAATATTTGATGCTCCCACAACAATATTAATGATTCCAAAGGATAGTCTATATTCTTTCTTTGAAAAGAAAGATCTTCCTAATTATACTACATCATACGTGGGAACATATAATGAAACATATAGGTCATATACATTCAATAATATTTCATCATTAGTGAATTCGATGTATGAGGCAAAACAGAATGGAACAGCATCAAAAGATTGGAATAAAGTCATGCTGGTTCCTATCTCCATCTCATATAACACATCATCGTCAACATCATCTGTAACCAATGTGTCAAATGAGATGCAACTGAAGAGTACACGCCTTGTCGGTGGATACAGAAATTCTCATCAACCGGTAAAGATAAGTATAATCTATAACAAGTCCATGAAAGAATAATGGCAGACAATTATATAGAGAAACATCAGGAAGAATACGAAAAGCGTAAGGCAAGGTATTTACTTAAGAAAAAGCATTTACCAAAGACCACAAGACGTATTCCGGAAAAGCCTGAAGACGAATCTTTATAAAACAAACGACCTAATAGCATTCGGAAAGTGTGTTGACCAAACAGACTACAGAATATGGCAACTAATACCAACTGCAACATATAGGTTCAACAAAACAATAGCGACTGCAACTATTAGGTTTATAGGAACAGTCGCTATTGTTGCATAGAAAGGTTCAATACCTGAGTTCTTCGATTGCTTACGTTTAATTTGTTTTCAAAGAATGTCTAACCATATAGTAGTCAAGGTAGCTGACTAACCCTCTGCGTTTCAGTATATCTTGCGAAATTGCCCGCGCAACACAGGTTCTTCTAACTACCCATTCGTAGCGATCACCACAATAGGAGGTTAGTTTAACTAATTGGTTGTCTATCCCGAGCCTGCGAAGTCCCCATGCTCGTTTATGCGGTGTTTTCCATTATTTCCATATCACTTTGCGCATCTCGTACGCAGATGTTCATATATCTTTTCCATCCTGTTTTTCATGACTCCGATGGCAAAGTAGTTTATCCATCCACGCGTGATGGACTTGAACATTGCGATTCGGTCGGCGTAGGAGATACTCCACGAGCATTTGCATAGTTCCTTTTATTTTCGCTAGCCTACTCTCAACTGGCAAGTGCAAAATTAGTGATTTGTTTGAAGAAAACGTTCTTTGGTGAATCAAAATTGAGTTTTTTACGTCGCCCGTCGCCGTCTGTTAATCTTATACTGAATTTTTCTAATGTAAGCATCCATCAATGTTGAGAAGTCAGTACCTTTGGGTATGTATTGACGTATAAGTTTGTTCGCATTTTCGATGGCCTCTTTCTGCCAGGAAGAATACGAGTCAGCAAAAAATACAAAATTTGGATTTCTGGTTCCTTTTGCTGCAAGTGCCTTTGAAATCATCTTATGGGCGCAGAACTCAGAGCCGTTATCAGTTGTTATCGAGCGTATGGTTTTTCCTGTATGGAAACAATAGTCTGATGACGCCCCTTGCCAGCGGTTCTGGATGCTTTCCCTGCGGCAGCTTCTCCATAAGCAACATGTTTGTACTCCTTTCTGTAAGAGTTACGATAGCTCCTTTGCCGTCCTTACCCACGATTGTATCCATCTCCCAATCGCCAAATCGTGTACCGTCGGCTTCAGCCGGACGTTCATGGATACTCACACGTTCCGGTATATTCCTGACCTTGGTGGTCCTGTCGGGCCGTCCATGTCTGTTATATTTCATATTATGTCGGCAATGGGATGCCAGTTCTCCACTTTCGTCGGCACGGGCATAACGGTAGATCAGTTCATGTGAGATATTTTTTTCACGTTTCTTCATATCAGCTGAGATCTGTTTCGGAGACCAGTCTTCTTCCTTCAGCAGGCCCAGGGCTTCCCAGACAAAGCACGGGTCCTTGGCGCGGTTGGCGGTGGTTCGCTTCCTGCGTTCCATAGCCTTCATATGAGCCTTGTCCCACAGATTTTGCCCTTGTCTGTCGAATTACGGCTGATCTCACGGCTGAGTGTTGACTGACACACCTCACGATGGAGGCTATAACTTTTCTTTCGGTTTTTCTTTGCTGTAAGGCGAAAATTTGCGACCTTTGCTGCGAGGTTAATTGTTTATACATATGGCAATACAAAATTAATTAATCTCAAGGATACTTCGGTTTCCTTTTTTTGTATTACTAGTAGAAAGTTAAATTTTAAGCGGTTTAATATTAGATTAGGGAAGGGCTGTGGGTTTGTGAAGTCCCATCACGAATATGCCTTAAGCCGTGTGCATCAAAAAAATATGAAGGATATTCAGATTGAAGTTTTTGCACTTCGATATTGAATCTCCGCTCTGGGAGCATCGGCAACTACGTCCCACGTGGACTTTCACCACAGATGTATGGCATGCCCGTCATACTAAAAAAAGATTGTTTGTCTCACGACACCCAATCTTTTATTAACCTTAATAATCTAATACCATGAAAAACACATTGCAAAATTATAATATAAATCTCAATTTACAATCATTCTACTCCACATTACATCTGTTTTTAAGTTTATTTAAAGGTTTTACCATCCCATTCAATAGAAATCTGCTTAATTATATAATTAAGACACTTGCTCTTATTGTCAATTGGTACAGTACCCTGAGGAGATGCCTTCATCGTAATGACATCATTGGTTTCGGAAATACTTGCCGAAACATATAAAGGCATAAGATAGTTACGCAGTTCATCAAACAACTCAATGCCCATTGTGTCAGGCTTTATAATGAGCTTATCACTATGGACTGTAATAGGATTTTCGATAGATAACGGAAGCCATTTGGAGGTATAAAACCTTATGTTACTGAACGGTGTCTTTTCACCAAAAGAGTAGACAAGACATATTATCGTTTTTGTCGTATCCGGCAGTAAATCTTCCGTTGGTAATAGTTTCATCTCTACAGACGAAGCTTTACTAAGCTCAAGTCTCAAATAATTGGAAGTCAATTTAGTTAACCTTACCTGTTCATCGAATGAATTTGTTATTTCCGCCTCCATTCCTGATTCTGCAAAATCTATAAGGTCCAATCTGTTGTTATGACTCATATATGGCAACAACGAGTCCGGCATTTGGCTAAAAACGTCACGCATGACCGAATACTGGGCATAGGCTTGTAAAGCACCTATAAAAATGGCAAAAAGTAAGAAAAGACATTTCTTCATCGTTCTCTATATAATATGTTAATGCTATGAATTCGGTGTCGCAAGTTGCATCATCATCAAGGCTGCAAGAGCCGCTGTCTCCGTACGATAACGGCTCTCTCCAAGATGCACAGAAATATAACCAGCATCAACAGCCTCTCTTACCTCATCTATCGAGAAATCACCCTCAGGACCAATCATCACAATACAATCCTCTGGCTCCGCAATATCCCTTAGTTCGTCAAATAAATATGTACGTGGCACTTCCTCATAACAATGAGCTATAAACTTGTGTTTGTGTGCTGATTTTGAAATAAACTCCTTAAAAGTCTCCATGTCATGCAATATAGGCTTCCATGCTTTTCTACTTTGCTTCATTGCTGATATGACAATTCTGTCAAGGCGTGCGATTTTCATAATCTTGCGCTCCGAGAATTTGCAATTTAAAAATGAAAATTCATTGATTCCTATTTCCGTTGCCTTCTCTACCATCCATTCCATACGTTCCATCATTTTCGTCGGAGCTATGGCGATGTGAATATTAGTTTTCCACTGAGGCTGTTGTGGAATTGTTTCTATAATCCTATACATACAACGATGCGCAACCGCAAGTGTCACTTCTGCCCGATAGAAAGAACCACACCCATCCATCAGCATCATCTCATCACCAGCCTTCAACCGAAGTACACGCGTAGCATGCATAGCCTCGTCGTCTGGCAATTCTTCCGTCAAAGTTGCTTCAGGAGCATAGAAAAATCTTATTTCTTTCATATTACTGTTTCCTTTCTCTTTTGTTCAACTCTTCTTTTATCTGTGACGCAAGCCGATAGTTTTCCGTTTCAACGGCCTTTTCTAATTCTTCATACAACTTTTCCGTATCCAATGTATTTATTGGTATGGCCATACGGTCTGTATCAGCAGTATACGGAGAACTCTGACGTTCCATCAGACCGTTATCCATATAGATTGGTATTCCACTTGTCAATGAAAGCAGAATCGCATCACTGAGTCTGATTCTATGTCCGACAAATGTATCCATATTGGTTATCATTGTCTTGTATTCCCCATCAACAATATCACTTATTGTTATTTCATATCGGGTAAGAGAGACAACATCAGCCAACAAAGCTGTCATCACCTCAGGGAAGAATGTAGCCCTATTGTCATGTGCAGTGCGACGCATGCCTATCTGCCACTTCATAGCATTATCACAAACAACGCTAACAGCACGTTGGCCTTCCTTATCTGTCAAAATAATGACAGCCATTCCGTTTCCACCGACAATTTCCGATATATTTTTAAAAATAAGCTGTGTCCTGTTCATTTATTTTACACTCTCCTTCTTTGGACGGAATATCACAGCAAAGACAATACCAACAACCAACGCATAAGCGGCAAATATATACCAGCAGGCTGTCCAATCTGTAACATTTCCAATTGTATGTGAATTGACTATTGCCTGAGCTGAAAGCATTCCAATCGTTGCACCGATACCATTGGTCATCATCATGAAAAGACCTTGGGCACTGGAACGAATGTCAATTCCCGTATTGTTCTCAACGAACAATGAACCGGAAACATTAAAGAAGTCAAAGGCAACACCATAGACAAGCATTGACAATACGAACATCCATACCCCTGAACCAGGATTTCCTGCCCCCAGAAGACCGAAACGCAAAACCCAAGCAAGCATAGCTATCAACATTACATTCTTTATTCCATAACGTTTCATAAAGAAAGGTATAAGCAATATACATAATGCTTCGCTCATCTGGGATATAGAAATAAGAATATTAGCATGCTGTACTCCAAACGTATCAGCATATTCGGCAATATCCTTGAATGAGGTAATATATGGATTCGCATAACCATTAGTTATCTGAAGACATACACCAAGCAACATTGAAAAACAAAAAAATATAGCCATAGTCTTTTGTTTAAATAAAGCAAAAGCACGCAGTCCCAATGCATCGGTAAAACTCTTTCGGCTATCGCTATCCCGAACTATAGGACAGGCTGGCAACGTGAATGTATATAAGAATAATACGACACTCATTATGCCAGACACTATAAACTGACCCGAATTGGCCTGAAATCCAAGCAAGTCGACAACCCACATAGTGCATATAAATCCAATCGTACCAAAGACACGGATTGGAGGAAATGCCGTAACGGTGTCCATTCTTGCCTGTGTCAAAGCATTATAGGAAACAGAGTTGCAGAGTGCCAATGTAGGCATGTAGAAAGCGACACTCAACGTATAAAGCGGAAACAAAGCTTCCTTACATCCTATGCTTTCCGAATAAGCGACAGCAAACATGAACAATCCAGCAAGCAAATGACAAAAACCCAGCAAGCGTTGCGCCTGAATCCAACGGTCAGCCACAATACCCATTAAAGCCGGCATGAATATGGACACAAAACCCTGAACAGCATAAAATAGACCAATCTGGTCCCCCATACCTATCGTGATAAGATAGGTTCCCATTGAAATCAGATATGCTCCCCATACTGCGAACTCAAGAAAGTTCAACAACGATAAACGTACTTTAAGATTCATAATTATTGTATTAAATTTCCATTCTTAAATGCTCTAAGACTATTTTTTTTGTCTCTAACCAATATAATCGTACCGCCCAACCATTCCGTATAAGGCAGTTCTTCTTCAAAAGTGTAGTAGTCTGTAACCATGCCAGATGATATTTCAACGACACATTGTGTCAATCGCCGGTCACCTATCACCACCTCATTTGCTGCCACTCTTCTCCGTTTCCCGTTCCCTGACTGCATGTTGCAAAGGTCTCATACGTTTCATTTCACCACTATGTGACAACGGTTTACGAACCGTGTCTGTCATAGTTATTGTCATCTGCTTTGGAGTTGGAGTTGTATTCTGTACAACTGCAGTTGTATCGATGGACATACTCGCGATAGTGTCAGCCGGTTCCTCTACAGACTTCTTATGGAAACGAATTAGCTGTATCTGGTTGACAAACAAAAGTTTGACCGTATTTGAGCCATCTGTTCCTCTATTAAGATATATAAAACCGCTGATATCCTTTACCGTATTTGACATATTTTCCGGCACTCGCAACTGGGCAACCCCAGAAACAGATATATGGGTGACATGAGTTGATATGCTATCATTGTCATACTTTACCGCCAAATAAGCCACAGCGTCTTTTGTGCCTCCTTGATATATGAAATCAGCCACAAAGTTCAATAGAAAAGCATCTCCTCTCCTGAAAGTAGAGTCTCCTTCTATCTTGAAATCAAATCTATTATATGGTGGTGCTGGCGTCATTACTGCAAAAGTGGCATCATGCCATATATTGGCCGTATCACCGTTTTCACTCAACTGAGCAAACTTATTTATGTCGCTGGTATTGGCGCCCAAGGCAATGGCACTCTTCTCCATACGCTCAGAGACCCGTTTGTATATCTTATGAAGCTCTTCTGCATTGCTGTAATAATATACAAGCGATGAGTCAAACTCCGCCTCTGTAACTCCATGCTTCCTCAAAACGGCATGATAATACAATTCACGTCTGTATATCGGAGTATTTGCGTTCTGTGGCAGATTGCCGGCTCTGCCCATGTCCCTATAGGCCAACGCCTGAGATAAATGGTAGTCATAAAGAATATCCTCCATTTCATCAGGCTGTATGCACTCTTTCGGGACACCCGGCTTACACGATGCCACCAGCAACAGAACCATGATTGCCGGCAACAGAAGATTGCGATATTTCCCTATGCCATTCATTATTCATTGTTCGCTTTATCATCCTTGTCCATTACATAATTCCCTTTGCCCGACTTGCTCCCCTGCAATGATATAGTACTGAGCTCTTCGCGGAAGAAAAGCAGAAGCAATACAAATCCGACGCTGATACTGGCATCTGCAAAATTAAAAATCGGGCTAAAAAATATGAAATCTTCTCCACCGACAAACGGCATCCACTGAGGCCACGTCGTCACAATAAGCGGAAAGTAGAACATATCTACTACCTTACCCATGAGGAACGGAGCATATCCGCTGCCGAAAGGAACAAAATATGACGTGTAGAAATCAGATGATGCATTGAATATCAGCCCATAGAACATACAGTCAATCATATTTCCGACTGCTCCCGCAACAACCATCGACAGACATACGATATAGCCTGTACGTGCTTTCTTCTTCACTTGCAGATAAAGGTAATATCCAAGTACACCTATCATTATGATACGGAATATGGACAGCAAGAGCTTGCTACCTATCTCCATACCGTATGCCATGCCGTTGTTTTCTATGAAGCATATCTTGAACCAGTCGGTTATCTGTACGCTTTCATGCAGAGTCATGTTGGTCTTGACCCAAATCTTTATAACCTGATCTATCAAAAGAATGGCTATAACCAAAAGTATAGCCATTCTTCCGTTAGTCAATACATTTCCGGATTTTCTCATTTTTTTCTGTTCTGCTTTGACTCTACGCTCAACGTTGCGTGAGGTACGGCACGCAGACGTTCTTTAGGTATCAACTTGCCTGTCAAACGATCAATGCCGTATGTCTTGTTCTCTATACGCACGAGCGCAGCTTCCAAACCTTGAATGAACTTCTGCTGACGGCTGGCCAACTGAACCAGCTCCTCTTTGCTCTGAGTAGCACTTCCTTCTTCCAATATCTTGTAAGTCGGAGATGTGTCGTCAACATCATTTCCATCCTGATTCATCAAGACTCTCATCATCTGATCATAATCACGCCTGGCCAAAGCCAGTTTGTCGTTGATAATGGTTTTGAACTCTTCGAGTTCCTCGTCATTGTAGCGTGTCTTTTCTGTCATAATAGAAAGGTTTTTTAGTTATTAATATTACATATCTTCTATACCTTCTCAACCTTTATAAAGGCGGTCAGGCCGTCAAGATCAACTTCGGCACCACCGTCGTTGTTCTCCAGCATGATGTTGTCAGCAAGCACCTGTGTCTTGATATAGTCGGCAAAACCATTGACGGCAGCCGAGATGCGATCATCCTGTGATACAGTAACATTGATGCGATCCGTAATCTCAAGTCCGGTGTCCTTACGCAGGTTCTGAATTCTATTAATCAACTCACGAGCCATACCCTCGTTCTTCAGTTCCTCAGTCAGCTCTACTTCAAGGGCTACAGTAAGATTGCCCTCATTGCTTACAAGCCATCCCGGGATATCCTCGCTTATGATGTCAACGTCGGCAACCTCAACAACTGTTTCCTGACCGTCTATGTCCAAAGCAATACAGCCATTCTTTTCCAATGATGCGATATCATCCTGACAGAGGGCGTCCATATGCGCAGCAATGGCCTTCATCAGCTTGCCGAACTTCTTACCCATTGTGCGGAAGTTACACTTCACTTTCTTGACCAACACATCCGAGCCTACAACAAACTTCAGCTCTTTGACGTTAACCTCACTTATTATCAAGTCTTTAACGGCGTCGATGTGTCTCTGCTGCTCTTCGTCAACAGCCGGAATCATGATGGCCTGCAGCGGCTGGCGCACCTTGATGTTCACCTTGCGGCGAAGGGCGAGAACCATTGACGTTATCTTCTGAGCCATGCTCATGCGGATTTCCAGATCCTTGTCGATGAAGGCTTCATCGGCTTCGGGGAACTTAGCAAGATGAACTGAGCATACGTTGTCGCGACCAGTAACGGCAATCAGATCAAGATAGAGACGGTCGGCATAGAACGGAGAGAACGGAGCCAGGAGTTTGGCAACAGTTTCCAAACACGTGTACAGCGTCTGATATGCCGACAGCTTGTTCTTGTCCATCTCTTTACCCCAGAAGCGTTTGCGATTCAGGCGCACATACCAGTTGGACAGATCGTCATTGACAAACGACTCAATCAGTCGTCCTGCACGTGTCGGGTCATATCCAGCCAACTCCTTGTCAACGCCCTTTATCAGCGTGTGGAGTACGGACAGAATCCAACGGTCAATCTCCGGACGCTCTTCAATAGGAACTTCCGGTTGTGAATAGTCGAATCCATCAACATTAGCATACAGACTGAAGAATGAATAAGTATTATATAATGTGCCGAAAAACTTGCGGCGCACTTCGTCCACCCCATCCTGGTCGAACTTGAGGTTGTCCCACGGTTCTGAGTTGGTCATCATATAAAAGCGCACAGGGTCAGCACCATATTTGTCCATCATGTCGAACGGATTGACCACGTTGCCTACATGCTTACTCATCTTGTTGCCCTTTGAGTCGAGAACAAGTCCGGTGGAAATGACATTCTTGAAAGCCACACTGTCAAACACCATCGTTGCGATGGCATGAAGCGTAAAGAACCAACCGCGCGTCTGATCAACTCCTTCATTGATGAAGTCGGCCGGGAAAGCCTTGCGGTCATCAATGTCCTCCTTATTTTCAAACGGATAGTGAATCTGTGCATACGGCATGGAGCCAGAGTCAAACCAGACGTCAATAAGATCGCTCTCCCGCTTCATCGGTTTTCCGTTTTCGCTCACAAGCACAATGTCGTCCACATACGGACGGTGTAGGTCTATCTTATTATAATTTTCTTCTGAATAGTCACCGGGCACAAATGCCTTATCTTTCAACGGATTCGATGTCATAAAGCCAGCGGCCACAGATTTTTCTATCTCGTCATAGAGTTCCTGCAGGCTACCGATACAGATTTCGCCACCGTCGCCGTCACGCCATATTGGGAGCGGTGTTCCCCAAAAGCGTGAACGTGAGAGGTTCCAGTCGTTCAGATTCTCCAACCAGTTGCCGAAACGTCCCGTACCGGTTGACTCCGGCTGCCAGTTGATGGTCTTGTTCAGTTCCACCATACGTTCTTTCTTAGCCGTAGAGCGTATGAACCAGCTGTCCAAAGGATAATAGAGCACAGGCTTGTCCGTGCGCCAACAGTGAGGATAGTTGTGCGTATGCTTCTCTATCTTCAGCGCAGTTCCCTCCTGCTTCATTTCCATACAGATAATGATATTGAGATCCTCTGCCTTAATTGCAGCCTTTTCATCATATTTTCCATTGACGGTAAACTCCGGCTTATATGCGTTCTTTACAAAATCACCGGCATGATGGCCGTATGTAGCTGTGTCGACGCATGCTGCAGTGAAATTGGCGTCCAACTCGTCCAATACATAATACTTTCCTTCGAGGTCGACCATCGGGCGCGTTTCTCCTTTCTTATTTATAAGGAAGAGAGAAGGTATCTGAGCCGCAGTGGCGACCTTAGCATCGTCGGCACCAAATGTCGGTGCAATATGCACGATACCCGTACCGTCCTCCGTCGTGACATAGTCACCGGGGATTACACGGAAAGCGTTTTCGCTAAGTTCGACGAAGCGGTCCTTGCCGTTCTCGCCATCGAAAACCTTGTCAGGATGAGCTTCTGCGTACTCATTCACGTACGCCGGAGAGTTCACGTCAAGTTTCATGCACGGTTTCACCCAAGGCATCAGTTGCGTGTATTTTATTCCGACAAGCTCGGAGCCGGTATATGTACCCACGACTCTATAAGGAACAACCTTGTCACCATGAACATATCCGTCCATGGACAACTCGGCACCCTCCGGTTTCAGATATGCTCCGAGACGCGCTTCAGCCATTATAACGGTTATCGGTTCGTCATTATAAGTATTGTATGTCTGCACGGCCACATATTTGATGTTCGGACCTACACACAAAGCCGTGTTTGAAGGAAGTGTCCATGGAGTTGTTGTCCATGCTGCAAAATACGGTGTACCCCACTCCATCCATTCCGACTTCGGATTCACAATCCTGAACATGGCAGTCGCCGTTGTATCTTTCACGTCACGATAGCATCCGGGCTGATTGAGCTCATGAGAGCTAAGACCCGTACCTGCAGCGGGAGAATAGGGCTGGATGGTATAGCCTTTATAGAGCAATCCTTTGTTGTAAAGTTGCTTGAGCAACCACCAAAGGGTCTCGATATATTTATTGTCATATGTGATATAAGGATGATCAAGGTCTACGAAATAACCCATCTGCTCCGTCAGCTTGCGCCATTCTGCAGTGAACTTCATAACGTTCTCACGGCACTTGTGATTATAATCACCGACGGATATATACTTATCCGATTCCTTATTATCAATGTCAGCCTTGGTTATGCCGAGTTCCTTCTCTACTCCCAACTCAACAGGAAGTCCGTGGGTGTCCCAACCTGCCTTGCGGAACACCTGGAAGCCCTTCATGGTCTTATATCTATTGAAAGTGTCCTTTATCGAACGGGCAAGCACATGATGAATGCCGGGATGTCCGTTAGCAGAAGGAGGGCCTTCAAAAAAAACGAACTGAGGACATCCTTCACGCTCTTCTATTGATTTATCGAACACCTTATCGTTATTCCATGCCTCGAGCATTTCATTATTAACCCGAGTAAGGTCCAAGCCATTATATTCGGCAAATTTCTTAGCCATATCTGATTTTGTTTTCTTTATATTTTTATATAGGGCGCAAAGATAGTGCTTTTTTTTTAGCCCGCAAAATAAATAATTATTTTTAATGAATCCATACATCTGTACAGAAACAGAATCCGTCAGCCCTTAATTTATTATAGCACGATAAACAACGAATAAGAATAATATGAACTGAGGAATGTTAAAAACCCGGAATAAATCGTACAAAAGAAAGACCATTTACCATTATTTTCTGAAATTGTGTCCCAAAGAAAGCAAAATCATGGAAAAATCGTGTGTAGTTTCAACATACTGAATAACTGCATACTGAATAACTTAATTTTAAGTAGACATAGCACAGAAGTGTGCAATAATATCGGCCCTCGACTTTTGCAATAAGACTCTCCCTGCATCGCAACGAGGCCGTTATTGCATGATGACGACAGCCTAATTGGAAATCAAAAACAGCCCTGTTGTCACTCCAGTAAAGCCTCCTTGGTCTGCCAATATATTTTTTGGGGCTACTAAATACAAAGTCTAAATGTCAACTTTTCAGCATTCCCGACCTTTATTTCAGATAAATCTTAAATGTTAATTTCGATAATCTTTCATGACAGCAAAAACCAACAGAATAATTTAGAAATAAGAAGAAATATAATATTAAAATGAGTCCGCCATACAAAAGAAAGCGGACTCATTGCAAGGACAATACCACATTAACAATCTATTACATGTCAATGTCAATCAACCTGAATTTCATATCAAACTTCAATTCCATACGATTGGAAAGTTTCACTTCATATTCCCGTCGATCTCTTTCTATCTTGATCACCGATACATCAGGATAATTGGCTTTCAGATAATCAGATATCTGAATCGGTATGACAGCAGAAGGAACAACCGTCTGCCTGCAATCCACCTCTTTCCAATTGCCATTGCTATCGAATTCAATGTGATTCCCATCGGCAAACATCACTTCATAGTTTTTCGCCATAAACTCCGTTTCAACCTTGGCAAGCGCCACCTTGCTGCCGGAGAAATGTTGATTGATAAACTGACGCGCATTTGCCGGCAACTTGCTGATTTCTATGGGCCTATCGTTGTCTGCACAGGCTATAGTGGCGCACATGGTCAACAAACACGCGAGAATAAATGTTAAGTTTCTCATAATTCGCATTCTTATTCGTTTTTATACTACTAATATATTCTTAGACGTAGAAAAAAACATTTGGTTTAATCCTTATTTGTAATTTTCTCAACCGACATAGACCATTCTGCACGCAGAGACACAAGACATGAAACGTTCATATGCATCTCTGAACAACAAAACAGCAAACAATATTTCGCGTCCACGCCACTACAATCACAAACCACGCATGGACAGAGATATACGATTACGTTTACGGTCTATTTCCATCACACGTACTTTCACTTGTTGATGCAGATGCACTACATGCGTAGGATCGGAGACATAACGGTCAGCCAATTGGGAAATATGGACAAGTCCGTCATTATGAACGCCTATGTCGACAAAAGCCCCGAAATTTGTTATATTGGTTATGATGCCTGGAAGTATCATGCCCTCGGAAAGATGTTCGATGGATGTCACATTGGCAGCAAACTCAAATTCCTCAATCTGATTACGTGGATCACGTCCCGGCTTTTCCAGCTCGGCCATAATATCCTTCAAAGTCGGTAATCCGACTTCCGTAGTTATGTATTTATTTATATTTACAGACTTACGCTTGACATCTGAATGAATGAGTTCAGTGACGCTACATCCGTTGTCTTTGGCCATCTGCTCCACAATTTTATAGCTTTCGGGATGAACAGCACTGTTATCAAGTGGATTTTTGGCCTCCGGTATGCGGAGGAAGCCGGCACACTGTTCAAAGGCGGACGGCCCGAGACGGGGAACTTTCTTCAGTTGGGCACGGCTCGTGAAGGCTCCGTGCTCGCGGCGATACTCCACGATGTTCTTTGCCAGCGTCGGTCCAAGTCCGCTGACGTATGTGAGAAGATGCTGGCTCGCCGTGTTGAGGTTGACGCCCACGGTGTTGACGCATCTTTCGACTGTCTGGTCAAGGCTCTTTTTGAGTTTCGTCTGGTCTACGTCGTGCTGATATTGCCCCACCCCGATGCTCTTCGGATCAATCTTGACCAGTTCGGCCAACGGGTCCATCAGACGGCGGCCTATCGACACGGCACCGCGCACGGTAACGTCCTTGTCCGGAAATTCGTCGCGGGCGACCTTCGAGGCGGAATAGACCGAGGCTCCGTCTTCGCTGACAACGAATACCTTGACCGGCTTCTCATTCGGATTCTGTCCGACGACACCGGCCTTGACAATCCTGTCTATGAAGTCCTTAGTCTCACGGCTTGCCGTTCCGTTGCCGATGGCAATAGCTTCGATAGCGTATCGGGAAAGCATTTCCCGTACCTGCGCTTCTGCCTGAACCTGTTTGGATACAGGCGGATGGGGAAATATCGCTTCATGATGGAGGAGATTGCCTTGGGCGTCAAGACATACGACCTTGCATCCGGTACGGAATCCGGGGTCAACGCCCATCACGCGCTTCTGACCCAGTGGTGCGGACAAGAGAAGCTGACGCAGGTTCTCTGTGAAGACATTTATAGCCTCGTCGTCAGCTTTCTCTTTGCTCAGAGCGGCAAATTCGGTCTCAATGGATGGCTTCAGGAGACGTTTATAACCGTCGTCAACGGCTTCACCTACCAATCGGCAGCACGGCCCGGCGCCTTTTACGAACAGTCGCTTCAACCGTTCCATGCACTCATCGTCGTCTGCGGATATGCTCACACGCAGTATTCCTTCTGACTCACCGCGCCTCATTGCCAGCAGCCGGTGTGAAGAACAGCGTTTCAGAGGTTCGGAAAAATCGAAATAGTCAGAGTATTTGGCGGCTTCCTCGCTGTCGGCCTTCGCCTTGACAACCTTTGATGTAATCATGGCCTCACGCCTGAACATTCCACGAACCTGATTACGGGAACGCTCGTCTTCATTCACGGTTTCGGCTATTATGTCCTGAGCACCTTTGATTGCGGCCTCAACGGTCGTCACATCACCCTTGACAAAACGCTTGGCCGCCTGTATAGGATTCTGTTCACGCTGCATCAGAATAATCATCGACAGCGGTTCAAGCCCCTGTTCGCGTGCTATCTGAGCTTTTGTCCTGCGCTTTGGCTTATACGGAAGATAGATATCCTCAAGCTCTGTCGCGGTCCAGCATTTTTCGATGCGTTCCTGCAACACATCCGTCATCTTTCCCTGTTCGGTGATTGTCTTTATTATTGTCTCCTTGCGCTTGGCTATCTCGCTCAGTTTATCGTTCATGTCGCTGATTGCCGCAATCTGAACTTCATCCATTCCACCCGTGCGCTCCTTACGATAGCGGCTGATAAACGGTATCGTACATCCCTCGGCAAGAAGCTGAAGAGTGTTGCCAACCTTGCTTTCCGGCAATGACAATTCGGCCGAGATTATTTTGGTAAAGACATTCTGTTCCATCATTATGATTGTTTCATTATATTAATTTATTATTTAATATTTAATTTTAGCTACCTATAACCCAGAAGATTAAAGAGTCG
>CAMWVS010000016.1 GCA_947177775.1 uncultured Prevotella sp. | reverse complement strand
TACGGTTTAGTCGTCTCCGTGTTTTTATATCCATGAAACAGTGGTACGGTTTAGTCGTCTCCGTGTTTTTATATCCATGAAACAGTGGTACGGTTTAGTTGTCTCCGTGTTTTTATATCCATGAAACAGTGGTACGGCTTGGCCGTCTCCGTGTTTTAATATTTCCGTAGCCGTGGTCCGGACCGGTTGCCGGTGTATCATTTAAATATGTTTGTCCATAGCCCGTTTGGGCGGTGACATATATTTATGGACTTGCAGTCATTTGGTTGAATATTGACATTTTTATCGCGAGTAATGAAAGAAATATTCAAATTTATTTGCGGGTGTTAGGATTTATATCTATATTTGCACCGGAAATGTATCTCTTTGCAGGAGATACAATTTTTTTATCCCCGTTATCATTCCGTTTCATTTTTCGTGCGTGGTAGGTCCTGTATCCGTTGTGGACCGGTGGTTCTGATTTTCAGCCTTCCAGCGCGTTTATTATCATCATGTTTGCCTGATCGATGGCGTCGGTGTTGAGCGTCTTCAGATATATCTGCGTGGTCCGTTCGGAGTCATGGCCCATTCCGCGGCAGATGGTTTCCACCGGAACATTGAGAGTTCTCGCGATGCTGGCCCACGAATGCCGGGCCACATACATCGACAGCCGGCAGTCGAGCCGCAGTTCCTCCGATATTGCTTTCAGCTCGCGGTTGATGACGTTCTGTTTGTGGCGGTACTGATTTCGTTCCTTTCCGTTGTCCTTCTTTATCAGCGGCAGCAGATAGACGCTGCTTTCCGCGGCATAGCGGTCTACAATCCGCTGCATGTTATCCTCCCATTTCACATAAATCCGTCTTCCTGTCTTCTTCCGTCTGTAGACGAGCGTGCCGTCGCGGATGTCCGACGGTTTCAGATAGGCCATGTCCACGAACGACATTCCGCGTGTGTAGAAGCTGAAGAGGAACATGTCACGTGCCAGCTCGCCCGTCTTGCTTCGCGGTTCCATGTCCCTTATGCGCCTTATCACGTCTATCGTCACGGCCCTTTTCACCGTCCGTCCGATGCTCGTGTAGACCGTGGCGAAAGGCTGTCGGTCGGCCGTCAGGTGTTTTCTGACCGCCCGGTTGTAGACTGCCCGGAGGATTCTCATATAAAAAGAAATGGTGTTCAGCGCTATGTTCTTTTCCATCAGATAGCGTTCGTAGCTTTCCGTCATGTCCCCGTCCATTGCACTGAAAGTGATGTCTTTTCCCTTCCGGAACTGTCTGAAGCTGCTCAGCGTTGCGCGATAGGTCTCCGCCGTGCGTTCCCGGCCTGTTTCTTCCAGCCGCCGGATGATGTCCTCCATGAATCCGAACAGCCATTTCCGGTCTCCGTCGTCATGTTTTTTGTCTCCGCTGTCATGGTTATTGTCTCCGTTGTCAGTGACAGTCTGGCTTCCGTCAAGGTTGATAACGATTTCTTTGTTGCCTGCCATCAGGCTTTCGAGTGAAAGTTTGATAATAATGGATGTCATATCTATATTGATTTTGGTTGTTCGTGCCTCGCGCGCCATACATCCATAAGTGCAATGGACGTGCCATAAAAAAATGGAGATATACCGTATCACTACGACATACCTCCCAATCAATGTACTCTATATGTTAATTGTGTTATCCTTCGTTATTAGCCCAGTTATCGGCCCAATGAATATCGTTTTCCTTTTTGTCTGTTCATCGGCCTATGTCAATAAACTATTTACTGTCTTTCTTGCCAATATATTATTCATGAAAAAGTTATTCTATCTGCTGTTCTCATTCTGTCATAATGGTCACTCCTCCGTGACGCATATCGACTTATCATCGTTGACATGCCTCACTCCTCCGTGACGCATATCGACACTCTATTGCTGTCATTATCCGCGAACGGCTGGACTCGCGAGCCTTCATGCGCCGTCACGACGCGGCCGGCAGCGATTCCGAACTTGCGGACGAGCAACCGCGCCACTTCGGCGGCACGTTTCGCCGACAGCCGTTCGTTGATGGCGGCCGTACCCGTTGCAGCGTCGGCATATCCCGTCACGCGAAGCTGCGCCTCAGGATTGGCCTTCAGATAACCGGCCAGGTCGGCCAACTTCTCCATCTCGCTGTCACGCACGGCAAACGAGTTGATGCGGAAAAATATGTCGCGGCGTACGGGCTCTGCGGCCTTCGCCTCCGCGGGCTGCGTCGTCGGCTCGCTTCTGAGCTCCTGTTCCACAGGTTTGGGCGCAGGCTCTTCCGCAACGGGAATGACAGGCTCGGGCTGTGAGGCCGGAGCCGCCTTGCGTGTGGTGCGTCCGATGGCAACCCTGACGCCGGCCAGAGCGTTGAAATACCAGTCGGCGTTGCCCGCCTTCTTCGAGTTATACTTGTCGCTCGTCACGTTGGCGTTGGCCTCCAGACCGATGCTCACCGCACGCGACAGCCGCAGGTCCAGCCCTATGCCGGCGCGGCCGACAGGTCTCACGCACGTTCCGTCCCAGACGTAGGCCAGCTCATATCCAGAGCGCGTTATGTCCATGGCCTCGTCGTTACTGAAAGCTATGTTGACACCGGCACCGACAAATGCCGTCAGGCTTGCCACCCGTGTGGGACTGTAACCGCAGATGACATTAGAGAGATTGAACACGAGGTCTGCCGCCGGTGCAACATAGCTGTATTTGTATGTACGGCCGACAGCTCCTCCGGCTGTCATCACGCCGTTGATTCCGCCCCGGCTCTGCCATGCTCCCACGGCCAGACGTGCGCCCAGCCAAGGCCGGAACTGCCATCCGGCCGCCACCTGGACGTTCGGCGAGAGCAGATCGCCGGGTGAAGCCTCACCCAATGTATATTGTGCGCCGCCGCCCATCTGAATGTAGGTGTGAGGGCGGAACACCTCCGCTGCTTCCTCTCCGTCACCGGTGGTCTGGGCCACAATCCGTGGAGACAGCGCCATGAGGGCGCCCATGAGTATATATCTTTTCTTCATTGTGCAATCGTTTTCCTTTTCTAAAAACTGTCCGCTCCGTCAAGCTGCCTGTCCATCAGTTCGAGATACCAGTCGCCGTTGATGCGTTGCGGCGCAAAGGTGATGCTGATGGTGTTCTGCATGCTGCTGCCCGGTTCTTTCTCGAAAAACTCGATGGCGTAGGTCACTTTCACGCGGTTGGCGTCTACGAACTCCATGTCCGTGAGCTGATAGCCCATGACTGGGAATGTCCGCTGCTGGACGATGATGCTCTGTCGCATGTCTTCCGTCAGGGGCATGACGCTATCGTTCGTGATGACATTGAGCATGCTGACGGCTCCGTCATAATCCTTGTCCCTGACATGGTTCAGATAACTTTCGGCCAGCTCCAGCACCATGGCCGTGTCGGCCTTGACGAATGTCGGCGTGCTGTCCGTCTGTCTTTCGCTGCGGCTCGAACATCCGGAGCACGAGGACATCGCTACCGTCAGGACAAACAGGGCGGCTGCGGCCGCAATCAGATGTTTCATTACAGTATTTCCGTTATTACAGTATTTCCGTTGTGCGTTGTCTTTGAGAAAGAAAGACACCCTTCACACACGAGGAGGGAGAGAGGGTGTCTTTCGTTTTCTGGTTTGTTGAGAGGTCCGGCAATTCCATTTGGCCTGACTGCCGTGTGAACATACGGCAAGCGTTTGTTCATTGTGTTACGCGGGTCATGTAACATTGTTACGCGGGCCGTGTAACATTGTTACTTGGGCCGTGTAACGCTGTTACTTGGGCCGTGTAACGCCGTTACTTGAGCCGTGTAACAGAATCAGCCTGTTGCCGTGCCAATGAAAGAGCCGTGGCTTAGAAGATGTTGCAGAACCATGAATTTGTAGGGACGTGCCTTTGGCACGTTGACTCAATCAGTTGATTTGACTTAATCAGTTGATATTCAATCAACATCGCAAAGCGATGTCCCTACAATCCGGATAGTTTATATGATTTGCAACACCCTCATCAGACTTTTCTTCATCAGATGTTCGGCTGAACCTTGACAACGAGCGTTGCGTTCAGAGTCTGCCACTTTGTCTCAACCGTAACGGGGATGGAGATCTTGAATTCCTGACCGATGGCGTTTCCTGACAGGTTGTGGAAGTTGACCTTGGCATCCTTGGTGTAGGGGTTGGTCACGCTGACAGAGAATTTAGGTGTTCCGTCGGCATTCTGGATTTCGCTCAGTTTCACGTTGCAGTTGCTGCCGATTGTTCCGTTCTTCTGGATGTTGGTCTTGGCGTTCGCAATGTCATATACTACAGGTGCGGTTGTGCTCATTCCATACCAGCTCATACGTACGGCGTCTTTCGTCTGCGAAGAGGCATTGTTCCAGACAACCTTCGGGTTTGAGGTGAACGCTTCCTTGATCTCTATGGTTCCGGTCAGCGCTGCAGAAGACGAGCCGCCGGTAGCGATATCCTTAACAGAAACCTCATTGAATGAAGAGTTGAGTTTCAGCGGAGTGAGGAATTTTACGTTGAATGCGTCAATGACGCCATTGTAACTGCACCAAGTTCCAGCCAGCTTAACGGGGACATGTACGCCGAGCAACAGTTTTGCTCCTTCCGTTGGTTTGCTTCCGTCCTGACCGTTATTGCTCTCCTTGAGCTGAATAATCTCATCTTCAATCTCGCCGTTAACTATCTTCGTTATCGTTGCGGCTTCTCCACCCTTATAGTAGAGAATCTGACCTTCTTTATCAACGGTCCAGTCTGAAGCAGTGGTATTTACATTGTTTGTAGCGTTGACAGACTTAACCAGTTCGTCTTTCTTGCTCTCGTCGAATACAAACTTTGAGTAATCTGTAAATTTGTTAACTAACTCGCTGAAGTTTTTAGGATCTGGGCCGTTCTTTGTATAACCTTTGAGCATGTCGCCCCGAAGCATAGTGTTAGCGTAACCATAGTCTTTGCCGTAATTCTTGTCGTCATAAAGGATTGGATTAAAGTTGCGTACACCGTTGACATCAAACAGAGGACCGTGTTCAACATCGTTTGCTAATCCCATCCGCGGGATGTTCAGAGTCAGAGAGAGGCTGAAGACGATGCGGCTGTTGGGGTTGGTCTTGCTCTGGAAGTAACCGTAGGCCGTGACGGTCTTTTTGCCGGCCTCATATTCGGCCTGAGTAGCGTGGTTGTCTTTGGTGTTGAAAATCCACTTCAGGTTGTGAGTCTGACCTGGGTCTGCCCAGTCTGCTTCATCGGTGATAGTTCCGAGGGGTGTGGCCGGTGAAACAGCGGCGACAGCCTCTTCATAGGTTCTGAAGAGCGATGTGTTGAGTTCGTATGAGTTGTGGAACTCAGAACGTGTCATGTCATACTTTGTGTAGATGGCGTTGACATATTCTTCATTTATAAGCGTTTCAACAGAGCCATCGCAGGGATAGGTTGCATCATTGAGTGTAGCCAGCGGACCATAGTTGTCAACCACGTCCTTGTCCACCCACTGAATCTTGAAGTAGCGGACGTCAACCACCTTCTTGTGGGCGGCATCGCGCTTGTCGACCAGAACAACCTGAATCATAGGCTCCTTGCCGATGGCGTCACGGTTCTCTGTCGCACCATTGCGGGCTGTAGAGGTCAGGATATGACCATCGGTCAGCTTGGCGAAATACTTCTGGTTGGTGGCGTCAGTTGTCGCGTTCTCGTTCTTCAGCTTATAGTCCATCAGATTGAACTCGAAGCCGAGACCGTATTTGCTAAGGTCATATACATTGCCATTATCGTCGCATACCTCGACGAGAGAATAAAGGTCGATGTTGTCCTTATAATATACCTTGGCTGCGATGTGACGGTAGTTGTACGTACGGTCAAGTTCTGTTGTCTTTCCTTGTTTGTTATATACGGTAGAGTAGTTCCAGAAGTGAGAATAGTTCTCCTGTTCTGTGGATGAACCACCGTCTGTTGCGGGAATGACGATGTTGCGGATAGCGTCCTCAAGACGTTTGCCGGCATTATCCTTGGCGGTTGTGTTGTGGATATAGGGCGTAACGGAACTTTCGTAGAGACGTGCCCAGTCGGAGTAGACCTCGGCTTTCTCCTCACCCTCATTGACGAACTTGTCGGACAGTGTGGCCTTCAGGGCTACGATGGTGAACTTGTTGCGGTCCATACCGAACGATTCCGTTGTGGTCTTCTTCAGCTTCAGAGTCATGACACCGTTGACGATGCTTGTCGGCATCTCGGTAACGGCAATGGGAGCCTGAGCGGCCACGGCGCGCGTGTTGGTGGCACTGTTGGAAACGAACTCCAGCTTTACGATGTCGCCGAGAGAAGCGTTCTTCGGGTTGACGAGATACTGCTCCGTGTGCTCGGCGTCGTCGATGACGTATGTCTTGTTGTTGACAGGAGCGGCGTCAGCCTCCAGGTTGCTGCCCCAGTCGCGATACTGGAGAGTGGCGAACTTGATGCACTCGATACCGTCAACGAACGTCGTCGGCGCGAAGACGAGACCCTTCAGACGCTTAGCCTCGAAGATGAGGTTGTCGTTGATGTCCTTTATGTCGTTCTGCAGCGTTTTGATGGCGTCGTCCATCTTGCCCACCTTCTCGGCAAAAGCCTTGATATCACCGCCTTCGAGAGCATTGAGCAGGTCTTCAAGCTCCTTGATACGCTGGTCCTGAGTGTCGTTTTTGTCTTTCAGCGCGTCAATCTGCTTCTGAAGATCTTCCTTGAGGGCGTCAATGTTCTTCTGAAGCTGCTCGTCGGCAGCCTTGTATGCCTTTTCCAGCTCGGAGATGCTCGTGTTGATGTCCGAGATCTGACCGGAAACAGCTGCTGAAATAGCGTCGGCGTATGCCTTTGCCTCCGTCAGATTGTCCGCAGCCAGCTTCTTCAGGTCGGCCACTTCCTTGTCCAGACGGTTGTTGATGGCGGTGTTGTTGTCCTCTATGAGCTTCTGCAGCTCGGCGTCCTTGCCTGACAGCTCGGCCAGAGCCTTGTCGTTGCTCTCTTTCAGATTGTTGAGCTGAGTTTCGAGAGAGCTGATGCTGGCAGCCTGCTGCTCGGCTGTGGACAGCAGTCCGGCCACCTGACCGTTGAGAAGTGTGAGCTGATCTTCGAGCTGTGTCTTCACTTCGATCATCGACTCGCTGATGGCCGTGAGCTTGTTGTTCAAGCCGGCGATGTCAGAAGCGTTCTGCTGAGCCATGTTCTTGGCCTCGTTGGCCAGATTGTATGCCTCGTCGGCACGTGCCTGAGCTGCGATGTTGGCAGCTTCGAGCTTGCTGACGGCGTCGGTCAGACTTGAAATGGTGTTGCCCTGCTCAGCAATTTTGGCGTTGGCAGCGTCAATACCGGCCTGCAGTCCGTTCTTGGCTTCCTCCACCATCTTGCGCGCGTCCTCAATGGCGGCCACGCGTGCCTGCTCAGCCTGAATGTCGGCGTAAGCCTTTGCGGCATCCACGGCGTCGCCCTGAGCCTTTGCTATCGCAGCCCTGAGAGCCTCGTCAGCGCTCTTGTAGGCAGCATCAAGCTCTTTCGCCTGTGCGTCGAGCTTTGCAATCTGCTTCTCCATCTCCGAGATTTTCTCGTCTTTGAGAGAAGCGAGATCCGTTGCGTTTGATGCAATCTGATTGCGAAGCTCCGTAATGTCGTCATCGTAATCTTTACATGAAACAAACGTTCCCGTTGAAGTCGCTATTACGGCTCCAAAGAGTAGTGCACTAATAAACTTTCTTTTCATCTGTAAAAATTTAATTAATAAATAATAATATACATCTCTTATTCTTTCTTTTCATCATCGGCGGCTGTATCTCCTGCAAAGAGATACAGTTTTTAGGCCTCCCTGCAGGTGGGATGTTTAAAACCGGAAAAAATGGGCGCACGTTTTTGCGGTTTTAAATATGCTCCTCCGCAGAATGGCATTTAGCGTGTTTTTCAGGCTTGGCGATGACTCGATTGTGGTTTGCCAGCGTCCTTGTCGTAGTTCTGGAATGCATGTCGGCATGGTCGCTGCTGACGTTTATGCCTGTTTTAGAACCGTTTGGCTACATTCTTTGTACGGTAATGATTTTTTGTTGTCAGCATCTTTCTGCGTTAAACAATTTTTTATTATATTTGCAAACAAAAGTTATATGCAGTGTTTGGATAGAGAATACAGACATTTATTAATTATACAACAGCAATGAGAAAGTTATTATTGGCATGTGGAATGATGCTGCTCGGTCTTACGGGCGTATCCGCACAGAAAAGCGGAGATTTTTACGGAGTAGGAAAGCGCATCGGCGTTGGTGTCGGTGTGGGAACGGAAGGTATCGGCCTTGATGCTTCTGTCAGCCTGACGAAGTGGTGTTCGGCACGTGTGGGACTCAACATCATGCCCAAAGTGCTGAAGATAACGCAGGATTTTGACGGAGGGGAGTTGGGAACGGTTGACTATAGAGGTCAGACGATAAGCCTTACACAGCCGATAGAAGCAGAAGCTTCGTTCAGCCGTACATACGTTGATGTGAAATTCGATTTGTATCCTTTCGCCAATGCAAGTTCTTTCTTCATCTGCGCCGGTTTCTCTTTCGGCGGAAACAAGCTGATTAAGATTAAGGGTCACAGTGACGAGGCTCAGGGTATTATTGAAAGCATCCAGACTGTGGAAAGCAATGACTGGTATCAGAACCTTCCGGATGATGAGAAGTTCGGTATTGACATTGACGAGTATCGCATCCCTATCAATGATAATGGTGATGTCACCGGCGGTATGAAGGTCAGCGGTTTCCGTCCTTACCTCGGCCTCGGTTTCGGCCGGTTGATACCGAAGAACCGCATCGGTTTCCGTTTTGAGCTTGGCGCACAGTTCCAAGGCAAGCCGAAAATCTATGCTGACGGCGTAGATTTGGACAAGACGTTGGATGAAGAGGTGAAGAACGACATTTCCGACATCATGGATTATCTCAAGGTCTATCCCGTCATCAAGTTCAGCTTGCGCGGACGCATACTCTAAGAAAGTGACTATATAAAAGTTTTCTTTAAGACACATACGCACATTGAGGGCGGAGAAAGTGGCGACAATGCCGCTTCTCCGCCCTTTTCTTGTCTGCTCTCACGTTGTAGCGGGGTTGTGATTATCTTCCGTCGATCATAAGAAAAAGAGTGCCGGACATTGTGCTTTTATGCGATAAAGATGTCAACGTGATGGATTTTTAGTTACCTTTGCACTCGAAAAATCATGGAAATATAACGTTGAAGATATATGAAATCAGCAACCCGGGGCGCTGTATGTGGCGTAGTGGCAGCCGTGGCCTACGGCATGAATCCTCTTTTTTCGCTCAATCTTTTTGCCTGTGGCATGGACGTTGAGTCCGTGCTGTTCTACCGTTATGCCATTGCGACGGTCATACTTGCCGCCGTCTTCAGGCTTCGCGGAATGAAAATCGGTGTCAGCCGGCGCGAAGCCCTACCTTTGGCGTTGGGCGGTCTGATATTCGCCCTGTCCTCCCATACCCTTTATGAGAGCTTCATGTATATGGATGCCGGTGTTGCCTGTTCCATACTGTTCATCTATCCGATTCTCGTCGCCGTGATAATGATGCTGTTCTTCCACGAGCGGGCGTCGCTGCTGACCTACGGCTGCATCATGATGGCCACGGCCGGCGTCGCCCTTCTGTGCCGTGGTGACGGCAGCGGGGAGATTAGCATGCGCGGACTGCTGCTCGTCATGGCTTCCAGTCTGTGTTATGCCGTCTATATCGTTGGTGCAGACCATTCTGCTCTCAGCCGTGTTCCGTCGTCCCGGATGACGCTGTGGATGCTCATTGTTGGGGCGGTCACGTTCTGGCTGTTCACGTCCTTCGGCACGCGTCTGTGTGCCGTTCCGTCAACGCCGGTGGCCTGGTTCAACGTCGTTGGCATGGCCCTCATCCCGACGGTCATCCCGATACTGTTCATCAATATCGCCATCAAAAACGTCGGACCGACCTTCAGCGCCATCATCGGTGCGCTGGAGCCGGTGACGGCACTCATCATCGGCGTCACGGTCTTTGGCGAGCGGCTCACCGTGCGTATTGTCAGCGGTGCGCTGCTGATTCTTGTTGCCGTGCTGCTCGTCATAGCGCGCCCGCTTCTCGTGAGGCTCATCCACCACAGTGGCAGTCATGTTCATGACAGTGACAGCCGACGGCCTCAGTCTCCAGCGTAGCGTGGGCAATTCCCGCGCCGCGGAGTTTTTCCCGGACATCGTCTTTCACCTTTTCCATTGCGCTGACGTCGTCCACCACGAGGTGGGCCGTCAGCGCATTTTGTGTTGTGCTTATGGCCCAGATATGCACATGATGTACCTCTCGGACGCCTTCGGTCCCGGCCATGAGGGCGACAACGGCATCGGGATCTATGGACTCGGGAGTGCCGTCGAGCGATAGTCTGAGGCTTTCGGAGAGCAGATTCCATGTTGAGAAGATGATTACGGCGGCGATTATGAGCGAGACAATCGGGTCGATTACGTTCCATCCCGTCAGCGTTATGGCCACGCCGGAAACAACCACGCCGACGCTGACGAGCGTGTCGGCAACCATGTGGAGGAACGCTCCGCGCACGTTGATGTCACTCTTCTGTCCGCGCATGAGCAGCAGGACGGTCAGTCCGTTGACCACGATTCCTGCCAGTGCAGTCCACGAGACGGCCGCACCGTCAACTTCAACGGGTTCGGCAAACTTGTGGATACTCTCGATGATGATTGCCCCGACGGCAACGAGGAGTATGATGGCGTTGAGCAGGGAGATGAGCACCGTGCTCTTCTTAAGTCCGTAGGAATAGCGCTTGGTGCTGTGGACGCGCAGAAGATAGAACGAGAACAGCACGAGAATGAGCGAAAAGACGTCGCTCAGATTGTGTCCGGCGTCCGACAGCAGGGACAGCGAGTTGTGGAAGAACCCAACTGCCGCTTCGATACCGACGAAAAGAAGATTGAGCAGGATGGCGAAGATGAACACGCCGTTGAGCGATTTCATTTCTCCCGCCGCAGCGTGGTGGTGATGGTGTTGGTGATTGTGATTTCCCATATCGGTGTATTGTTTGTTATTGTTCTTGCGGCAAAGGTAGTGCAAATCGGTTGCAATCCGGTTGCAAACAACATTTTTTGTGAAAGAATAGCGTAAATCCACAATAGGCCGTCTTTAGTGTTGCAATCACGATTTAAGAACTTTTCCGGCCTGACAGGATACCATAACGGATATTCAATCCGCGGTGGCATCCTGTCAGGCCGGAAAACCATATATATATAATTGTATCTAATGTAGAGCTCGCGTATGGAAGTCCGATGTCAGGCCAGGGCGAGGATGTAAGGCACCATGCTTGACGGATGTGCCTTTGCGTAGGCAACAAGCTGTTCGCGTGCCGGTCTGATCTTGTTGTTTCTCAGACGACTAATGACAGGCGACATGTTTCCGAACATTCCGAGCATTCCCGTGAGGAGGCTGCGCTCGGTCGAAGGACGGGCTATGAGCAGCGCCAACACGCGTGCCGATTGTCTGGTCAGGTCAGTCAGACGCAGCATGTCTGTGATGACTGTGGCGTCAGTCTCCTTCATGAGTGCGTATAGGTTGGCTATAAGTTGTTCAATGCGTTCGGTTATAGCCTGTGTGTGGTCGGCTATCTCTATCTCGAGCGACGAGTCGGCTGAAGAAGTGCGCTTGTCGCTGTCGTTGATGACATTCATGCGCATGCGGCAGTATTCATCCATAGTGTCGGCCAACTGTCTGCGGGTGATAATCTGGCTTATGCGGCAGTTGATGTTGTAAAGGTCTCGCAGAAAATCGGGCCGTTTGCGGTGTTTTATGGTTGAACGCAGGTCGTGAATCTGTGCCACGAGAGCCGCCGAAATGTCATCATACAGTTCTGCCGGAACGTCAGTGATGAGGTTGGTCCGCATTTCTATGAACGTGTCGATTCGCTTTAGGGCTTCGTCTGTGAATACGGACCTATAGCGTTCTTCCAGTTGTCGCAGTTCCGTATCCAGACTGTCAAGCGGCTGGTGGAGAAGAGCGTCGGCCAGGCGTTCTGTCTCTGCGGCCAGCCCGTCGTTGACGCCGTCAATTTCCTGTGTTCCGGCCATGTCGTTGCGGCAGTCTCTGATGATAACCGTCACTTCCTCCATGCGTTTCAGCCATGCGGCATTACGGCCGAGCTGTTCCATGATAAACTCGGTGTCACCCGATGCCATTGCCTTATGACACTCATCGAGTAGTATGGCGCGGTCATAGGAATCGTAGTTCTTGATGGCTTCTGTCTGATGGTGGAGATGTTTGGAAATGGCGAGGCCCATGTCGCGATTCTTGCGCATGATCCGTTTTGACAGGTCGGAAATGTTTGTCGCGGCGTTGTGCTTCTTCGTATTCAATGAGACCGTTTCGCGGCGCAATTCCTCCACGAGCCTGGCGTCCTCTTCATTTCCTGTGACGGCAGCCATCGCGGTGAGTCCTTCCAGCCGGTTGTAGAGGTCGTCTATGTGGATGCGTAGCATTCTGCGCCGGCTGTCGTTTCGTTTCTTCACGGCAACGGCCGTCACTACGAGCAGCAGGAATCCAAATCCAATGATTACGCCCATCATGCGGATATTCGGAGCGTCGGAACGGAATTCCACCCATCGGGCGTTGCTGATGTTGCCTGCCGTAATGGTCAGCACGCCGATGTCGGACCCGAGATATATGTGGTCTCCGTTGACAAATGATGCCTGAGGATTGAAGTGTATGTCGCCATAGTATTCGCCCTGTAGTTCCACATGTCCGTTGCTGACGGTATATTCGCGCACTCCTGTCTCCGGTAGCGCGTAGAACAGACTGTCGTTGACGTAAAGGAGTTTGTTGAATCCTTTGGCGTCAATCGTGTCCTGACTTTCGGAGAGGATGAGGCTGTGGTTTGTCAGCATCATAAGCATCGGTATGTGTTCTCCGGTTACGGCGATGTCGCGTATGAACGGAACGTCCGACGTATTGTCCATTTGGCTGAATTCCTTTTCGCTGCCGCAGAACACGCCGTTGTTGAGTGTTGACAGATAGACGGGGTCGCCTACGTCCGATGTGTGGAAGGAGGTGATGTATTTGCCGCTGAGTGCTGTGACTGTGTCTGTGCGTCCGTCGTCAGCAATGACAATCAGTTCGTCTTGTATGCCGAGATATACGCGGTGGCCATCGTCGGTGTTGCAGATGCAGGCCGAAGTTATTTTCGTTGACGACTGATAGACCGTCTCTGCCTTGCTGAGCAGTCCGTTCTGAAGGTAGCTGTCGTGGACGTCGAGACCAAGAAGACAGTTTCCGTTGCTGATACAATAGAGACGTCCGTCGGCAGCCATTATGTCGCTGACGGTCTCTCCCTCCGGCAAATCGTATATCTTGTCTGCCGTCGTGTCCCCGTTGTTCATACAGAACAGTTCGTTGGCGGAGTTGAGGAAGTACATGCAGTCCCCGTCGGAGCATGAGGCCACTATTTCTCCGTTGACGTTGAATACGCCGATATGTTGTGGAATGTGCCACAGGGCGTTTTCCGTGACGAGCAGTGTGAAGCCGTCGCGTCTTCCTGTGCATAGGATGCTGCTGCTGAATTGTGGCACCTTGTGGCGCAGCGGAACAGAAATGAATTCGCGTAGATTCTCGCTGAGCACAATGTGGTTGCTCCTTATGAAATAGTGGGTGCCGTTGATTTTGCGGTGATAGCGCGTCGAGAATGTGATGGGGACTTCCTGTAGTGCCGATGTGTTTGTGCTGTCGATGAACAGACGTCCTTCAGTCAGGGAATAGATGTGTCCGTCACAGGTGTCTACGCTGTGGATTGGCATGCCGGCGTGGAGAACAGTGACGCTGTGTGTGGACGTATTGAACTTGATGAGGCCGTCCTGCGAACAGGCAAGAAGCTCGTTTCCGTTGAGACAGAGACTGCTGACCATCATAGGCTTGCCTTTCCGTGCTGTCTCGCTGGATGGCTCGGGGTATATCAGTGCCGGCTCAGCGTCGTCACGCTTCATGCTATATAGACCCTGGCTGGTGGCCGCATAGACCATGTCTCCGTCCGTAAGGATGTCGTAGACGGAATACTTGTCGTTCTTGTTGGCTATGTGATAGCAGGCGAGCATCACCGGATTTCCGTCCTTCACGGTCCATTTCTGAAGTCCGGAGTTGCGTATGCCTAACCAGAATTCCGAATGGTTTTCCTGTGTGCGGTCAGGAACGACTTTATATATGCGGTCCGTTCCGATGTTGTATGTCCTGCGTTCGTTTTCGCTGAAGTACCAGATGTCGCCTGTCTCGCTGCCGATCCAGCATGCCGAATCGCCGTCAGGAGAAACCGAGGCCAGTTTGTCATCAAAATAGATTTCTTTCTCTCCAAGTGTTTTTGGTTTGCCGCTCTCTTCGCATCCTGCCAGAATTATGGCCAGAAGGAGCGCTAATGTCGTGTGAAAGCAAAGTCTGTCCATGGTCTTTTGGTATTACCGTATAGGTCAAATACGAGTGCAAAGGTACGCATTTTCTTTTGAAAAGCTTCATTTTTGTTCTTTTTCTTTATCGTAATGGAGAACTTATTGTCTTTGTGTTGTCAGTGCGTAAAAAACAACGTGCTACCTTTGAGCATCAGTAGCACGTTGTCAGAAATTATATAGAATGCGTTATCATTTCCCGTTGCACGTATCGGTGCAAAGCCCTGGTGTCTTGTTTGTTATGAATGCGTTTCCGTATGCAAATTTAAGTAAAAATGTTCAGAATGGCAAGCGCCCTTTCCGCATGAAGAGAATGCTTGTATGTCCAGTCGGCATACTTGGTTTGAAATAGAGTATGGACGGTCGAAAAAAATGGTGCATGCAGTATCTCCCGCCGGAAAAATCATACTGTGATTCCGGAGATATTCTTTTGCTGTCCGGAAAGAAGCCTTTTGCTGTTTCGGAACAGGCTTCCTGTGGTTTCCAGCCAGTCTTGCTGCTGTTCCGGGGCAGTACGGCCGTGTGGGTCGTGAGGCCGTTAGAGCCTGTTGAACCGTTCTATGAATCTCTTGCGGAAGAAGCGTCCCACCTTGACATAGTCAATCTCGTCGAACGGCGGGTAGAATTTGCAGAAATTGTCTTTCACTTCCAGCAGATATCTGATATTGATGATATACTTCTGGTTCACTTGTCCGAAGTTGCGGTCCAATTCCAGAATCTGGTCGTTGGTTATGCTCCGTTTGAGTTTGATGGGTTCCTTGCGGCCGGCCACAATGACCTCCCACGAGCGGAGATCGTGGTTATACTGGAAGATGCCGATGTCCTTTATGCGCACCAGTCGGAAGTCTATGGCGTTTGTGTAGAAGATGAAATTTTCCTCGTCCTGTTTTCTGACATTGTCTCCCGTGGCGGTTGCTTTTCGTTTCTTCTCCTTGTTCACAGACAGACGTTGTATCACGATTTCCAGTTCCTTGGGGTCAACCGGTTTCAGAAGAAAGTCGAAGGCATTGCTGCGGAACGACGGCAGCATGTAGTCGTCGTATGCCGTACACATGACTATGTCGCAGTTGTTTTCCGTATAGTCCATCTGTTCGAGGAAATCAAGCCCTGACATTTCCGGCATCTCCACATCAAGGAAGAGCACGTCGGGCTTGAGCTCGCTGACCATCTTCAGTCCGGTCTGTGCTTTCTGGGCCGTGCCGACTATTTCTATGTCTGTAAAGGCTTTCAACCTGTCCGACAAGGTGTCTATCGCCAACTTCTCATCATCAATTATTATTGCTTTTATCATTTTGTATGTTACTGATTATCAATGCGTTTCTTCGTAATATTCGGGGGGGTAAAACGGGGATGTGGAGTTTGGAGATACATCCCGTCACCTGTCCTTCGGCGTTTTTGCTGTTGTGTATGGAGAAAGTCATGTCGTCACTGCGCATCCGCTGATTGATTATGCGTATAGTGTGACGTATGATGTCCAGTCCCGTGCGTGTTCCGTTTGTTGCCGACGAGCGTATGTCAAATCCTCTGCCGTTGTCCGCCACGGTGATGTCTGTGCCGTCTTTTCCGTGTCTGATGGTTACGGTGAGGCGTTTTTCGCCGTCCCGTCCCCGCAATCCGTGCTTTATGGCGTTCTCAACGAGAATCTGGACGAACATGGTCGGGATGCTGATCTGCCTGAGCACGTCGTCTTCCGGAGCCTCTACCGTGAACGTGAAGTCGTCGCCCAGAATCGTTTTCTCTATGTCAACGTAGTAGCGGACGAACTCCATTTCTTCGTCCAGACTGACAAACGTGTTGCGTGAGATGTCCAGATTGGCTCTTATCAGGCGTACCAACATCATCAGCTCGTCCGTTTCCTTGCGGTCGGCGGTGCTGATGCGGTTGTTGAGGACGTTGAAAATGAAGTGGGGCGAGATTCTGTTTCGGGCGTTGTCCAGCTTTAGTTGCATCACGTCCATTTCCACCTGCAGTTTCCGTTTGCGCGAGAGTGCCACCCACCAGAGCATGAGCAGCGCAGCGATGATTATGAGGGCTGCTGTCGTCATGTGGGTATTGCGCAGAATGGCGTCCTTTCGTTGTATTTCCAGGGCGTGGTGGAGCGAGAGCGTGTCTTCTTTCAGCCGTTGCATTATCTCCGAGGCACGCATGTGCTGTCGGTCCTCGGCAATGGAATCGTGTGCTTTGATTTCGTTTTCCATATTTCTGAATGCTGCCTGCCAGTTGCCCGTCGCCTTATAGTATTCCCTCATATACTTGTTCCTTATGCCCACGAGACTGTATTCCATTGGTACGGCAACTTTTTCGCTGCGCAGGATATTCTCCACTTCGCTCATCCGTCCTTCTTTCATTGCGATTCCGATGTGTACCGAGTTGGCGTAGTAGACACCGACGTCGACTCCATGTTTCCTGAAGAAGTGTTCGGCACGTTCAACATAGGAGCGGGCTTTGGCGAATTCGCCGATATTGAGATAGACGTCAGCCATGTTTATCCGGCAGATGGCCATGTCTATTCCCTCGTCTCCATATTGTGTGAGCTGTTTTTCGAGTCGCAGGAACAGACTTAGCGCCTTGTCGTAGTTGCCCAGATAATAGTGGTAGTTTCCGAAGTTGTTGAGATAGTAAGTCTTCATGTTCGGCTGCATCTTGTCGTAGAATCGTGTGGTCTCGTTATAGTAGTGCAGCGATGTGTCGTAGTCTTCGAGACATCTGTAGATGTGTGCCAGTCCGAGATAGAGCGTGATGCTCTTTGTTTCCGGCAGGCTCAGCGAGTCCACCAAAAACAAGGCCCTCCGATACCATGATGCCGCCATTGCCATATCGTTTTTCAGCCCGTAGACGTCGGCCATGTTTGCACACATATCCGGAAGATAGTCGGTGTTGTCGCTTTCCATCATGGCTTCGTATGCCTTTGTTCTCAGACGTATGGCTTCATCCAGATTTGATCGGAACCTCTGATATAGCGTTGCCTTGTATTCGTAGGCGTGGGCTTTCAGTCCGTTGATTCGTGGCGACGGTTTCTGGCTTTCGGCGAAGCTGATGGTTCTGTCCGCGTATGGAATGAGTGAGTCAGGTGTCTGTGACAGCAGCCAGAATTTTCCTCTTCTCAGGTAGAAGTCATACCATGTCAGACTGTCTTTTGCCCCGGCCATGCCCTGGTCAATCATGTCGGATGCTTTTGGCGACAGATTTGTCAGCGAATCTTCAAGCTCAAGTATATGTTGTTTCTGCTCAGGGCTGCGATCCGGTGTGTGGCTTTTCGGGTGGCATCCTGTCAGCATTAGTATTGCGGCCGATACATATAGAATATTTTTCATTTATGCAGGAGAATTAACCTGAGCAAAGATATATAAAAAAATCGGAACATCAAAGAGATTGGAATACTTGGTCGTAAATAGTGCTTAAACGGCAGATTTAAGAAGGCAAAGAACTCCCCTATGGTCAGTTTCTGGTGTATGTTGGTTGAAAGAAATTTTTTCCGGCGTTGTTGCGGTTGTGCTTCCGGACTGTTTTTCAATCGTCCGGAAGCACGTCCGGTGTCAGAATGTTTCTCCTTTGAGCGGCCAGTTTGGCGTAGGGTGGTGCATTTTTTTCATGTCCTCGTCAAACTGTCTGACCATTTCGGGATATTTGTCGGCCAGATTGTTGCGTTCGCCCGGATCCTCACGTAGGTTGTACAGCTCCAGCGGACGGTTCGGTTTGACGGTGACACACTTCCAGTCGCCGCGTCGTGCGGCCCGCTGCTTTCCGGTGAACTCCCAGTAGAGCAGGCGGTTGTCCGTGTCGGCCTCGCCTCCGAAGAATAGCGGAAGGATGTTCATGCCGTTGATGTTCTGCGGCAGATGGCGCTCGGCTCCGGCCAGAGCGGCGAAGGTAGGCATGATGTCGGGAAAATAGACTATGTTTTCCAGACGGCGTGCCGGGACGCGGCCGGGCTGGTTGACAATCATCGGGACGCGTATTCCGCCCTCATAGAGCTGTCCCTTGCGTCCGTTGAAGCCCGCATTGCAGTTGAGTTCGGCCAGCGGAGCCTGCACCGCCGCACCGTTGTCGGATGCGAATATGACCAGCGTGTTTTCCCTCAGCCCGGTGGAGTCGAGATGTTCCAGCAGTCGTCCTATGGCCGCGTCCATGTGGGTTATGAGGGAGGCGTAGCGCTTGGTGTTCATTGACCATTCCTCATTGTCGTCATACCAGTTGGTGTCCTCGATGATGTAAGGCTCGTGGGGCGCGTCGTAGGCCAGATAGAGGAAGAAGGGGTTGTTCCGGTTCCGGTCGATGAAGCTTATGGCGTCTTCGGTCGAGATGTCGGTGTTGTGCTTGACGTGGCGGTCGTGGGCGTTCTCCTCGATGGTTGTCAGGGAGTCTCCCGCAAAGCGGTAGTAGGGATAGTAGTAAGGCGAGTTGGAGTGGACTGTGCTTATCGTCCATCCGTAGAACTCGTGGAAGCCGCGGTGGTTGGGCGCCGCTCCGGGGTCGTAGCCGTCCAGATGCCACTTGTTGACAAGACACGTCCTGTAGCCGGCGGCCGAGAGCACCGTGGCGATGGTCGTGTCCGTGGGGAGGAGGTTGGCCCGGCGGATGTATGTCGTGTCGCCCTGCGGTGATATTTTCAATCCCCGTATGCCTCCTGCTGTACAGGTGTTGTCGCGTATGGTGGTGTTTCCGGTGTTCTTTCCGGTCATGAGCGAACAGCGCGACGGCGACGAAATTCCGCTTCCGGCGTAACACTGGGTGAACGCTGTTCCGGTCTGTGCCAGCCGGTCGATATTCGGCGTCTTGACATGTTTGCTTCCGAAGCATGACAGGTCGCCGTAGCCCATGTCGTCGGCAAGTATGAAGATGATGTTGGGACGTTCGGGCGTGGCTTTCTGTCCGTCTGCCGCCGTGGCCGGAGTCTGTGCCGTGGCGGCAGAGGCGAAGCCGAGTGCGGCTGCCAGCGGAGCGTAGTAGGGTAGTCTGTTATTGTTCATAAAGAGGTCAGTTGTTTTAGAAAATGTTCTGCAAAGATACATATTTATCGGCTTATTGCATGAGAAGTCGTCTGCCTTTTTCTGTCAGGCGGTATTTCTGATTAGGGTGATTGGCCTTCTCCGGATATGTTTGTTCAATGAGGTTGTCCTGTAAGGCAGGGCGTAAATAGGCTGTAAAAAAATTACTGCGCCCTTTTAATGCCAGACGCTCCATCATCTCTTTTACGGACAACGATTGTTCCCCTAAGCATTTTATTAAAGATGTAACTTGTTCTATAGGTTGTACCGTAGCTTGTTCTGTAGGTTGTACCGTAACTTGTTCTGTAGGTTGTACCGTAGCTTGTTCTGTAGGTTGTACCGTAACTTGTCCGAGGTTGTCCCCTAAGTTGTCCCCTAAGTTGTCCCTGAGGTTGTCCCTATTGGTTGTCCCTGTAGTCTTGCGTTTGAAAGTCAGTTTGACCTCGTCAGACAATATATGGAATTCCGGGTCCGGCAATCCGGCTTTCCTGCATTCCTCAATCATGAGATTTATTCCGCGTCCCCAGCTTTCCAATACTTTCCGTACGTACAGCGTGTCGGCTATCAGCGGATTGCGGGGTTTTGAACCGTGTTCAGACCTGATTCGTCTCATATCCCATCCGGATGGGAATGAACCGGGATTTTCAATTTCTATCCGGTCGTCGTAGATGGCAATGGCTACGGAACCTCCTGTGTCGCGGTAGCTTCGGTGGCAGAGGCTGTTCACCACGGCTTCGCGTAACGCCTTATATGGAATCTCCAGATGTTCCTCACGTTCCAGTGTCTCAGTCGTGCCGGAGAGGGAGAGGTGTTTGAAGATGAACGCCATCGCCGCGTCAAGTTGCTGGAACAGATTGCCATGAACGCGCAGGTTGTCCATGAACACGGCCTTGTCCGTTCCCTTGAAGCGGGCAAGGCGCAACAGGTTTTGAGGATAATGTGCCAGCTTTCTTTTGGCGAACAATATGGCGGCGGCATTTTTAAGAACACCGTCTTCGAGTATATCTAATTTTTCAAGAATAGAAGAGAGGTCATTGCCGGTTGTTTCCGGCAGACGGCCGCATTCGACCCCCAGACGTACCGTTTTGCGGATTTCCTCTTCGTCAAGATCCGTGAGCTTCAGATGCGTGTTCTGATATGTTTCCCAACCGTGACGTATTTCTTCCCGCTGTATGAGAAGCTCGTTATACCGTGATTGCGGCATGGTCGTTGTGACACTTTCCAGCCGCATGTACGCCCGTCCTTTGTAACAGAACGGGCGGGCGTGAGTTGTGTCTTCAACGTGGAGAGCGATGATTTTCTTTTCGCTGTCCGGTAGTGTGACGTATGATATCTGTACGTCTGCCACCGGCTCCAGACGGTTGATGGCTTCGGCAATGTCACGTCTGGTCCTGTCGCTGACATCCTGCCCGATAATCTTTCCCTTGTCGGTCACGCCAAACAGAACGGTGCCTCCTTCTCCGTTAAGAAAGGCACACACCGTTTCCATACCGCGTTCCAGCTGTCCGGTAGTCTCTTTGAATTCAACCTGACTGTGTTCTTTTTCCGCAATCAGTCTTTTTGTTGTTTCGAGATTGTCTATGCTCATGATACAAATAGGTAACGTCTATGCAAAGATAACGTTTATTGTTGACATTTGAGATAATAATTCATGGAAAGTGGGGATTTTGTTCTATCTTTGTCTGAAAGTACCGACGGCAATCCCGCGAACCATAGCTTATGGTGTCCCGGCGTGGAAGTCTCTTTGAGAGGAAAGTGTTTTGAAATCTTAAAATGTACGCATAATTGACAGATTTACGTACTTTTACGTTCGCAAACGAGTGGTTAACGACTGTTAACAGCGGCCGTTCCCGTTGCCGTTTTTCCTACCTCAGCGAGCCGTAAGGGCCTCCCGGGGTTGCAACGGAGCCGTTTTGGTCGTGCAACGGGGCTACCGTTGTCATGCAACGGAGGCCCCGTTGCAACCCCGGGAGGCCCTTACGGCTCGCGCCGACAATTCCGTAATCCGGCCGCTGTGTGTAACTCGTTGACTGTCAGGTACTCCTGTTTTTGCGCTAAAATGCGCTATTTTGCGTCGTAGCGCAGAAATCGTGGTTCGGATACGAATTAACCTTTGTTAAAGTAAGATTTATTCCGGGTGCGTTTAAAAACCGATTTGAAACGCAAAGGCCACTCAGAAGATAACATCAAGCTGTAGCGGATTTGCAATCACGGCTGTTCGAAAGATAACGAAGGGACTGGTAGAGACGTCACACCGTGGCGTCTCCCATGCAAAGATGCTGACAGGAAGGGTGTATCAGAGGTATAAAGTAGTGGCATGTAACCATTTTGTTACCCCTGACGCAACACCGTGGACAGAGAGACGCCACGGTGTGACGTCTCTACCAGTCCATTCGTTATCTTCCGAACGGTCGTGATTTTTTAAACACAGAGACACGGAGACACAGAGTAATGTTGTCCTCTGTGTCTCCGTGTCTCTGTGTTTAAATAAAGTATGACCTACTTGTCTACTTCACGTTTCCTACCTTGATCAGATATTCAGCAATCTGGACAGCGTTGAGCGCGGCACCCTTGCGGATCTGGTCGCCGCTGAGCCAGAACGTCAGGCCGCAGTCGTCGGCCAGGTCCTTGCGGATGCGTCCCACGTAGACGTCGTCCTTGCCGGCGGTGTCCATCGGCATGGGGTAGATGAGGTTGTCCGGATCGTCCTGAAGCGTCACGCCGGGAGCGGCGGCGATGGCCTGACGGGCCTCTTCGACGCTGATGGGGCGCTCGGTTTCAATCCATACGGACTCGGAATGGGCGCGCAGCGAAGACACGCGGACACACATGGCCGAGCACTTCACGTCGCTGTGCATGATCTTGCGTGTCTCGTTGAACATCTTCATCTCCTCCTTCGTATAGCCGTTGGGCTGGAAGACGTCAATCTGGGGAATGACGTTGTAGGCCAGCTGATGGGGGAATTTCTCCACCGTTACGGGCTTGTCGGCGAGAATCTCGCTGTACTGCTGCTGCAGCTCGGCCATGGCGGCGGCTCCGGCTCCGCTCGCGCTCTGATAGCTTGCCACGTGGATGCGGCGGATGTGGCTCAGATTCTCCAGCGGCTGGAGCACCACGACCATCATGATTGTCGTGCAGTTGGGGTTGGCGATGATTCCGCGCGGACGGTTGAGGGCGTCCTCGGCGTTGCACTCCGGAACGACCAAAGGCACATCGTCGTCCATGCGGAAGGCGCTGGAGTTGTCGATCATCACCGCTCCGTAGCGTGTGATGTCCTCTGCAAACTCCTTTGACGTTCCAGCTCCGGCTGACGTGAACACGATATCGACGTCGCGGAAAAGGTCTCCGTGGCGGAGCAGCTGAACTTCATACTCGCGTCCGCGGAACGTATAACGGGTTCCGGCGCTGCGCTCCGAACCGAACAGGACGAGATCGTCCATCGGGAAGTTTCTCTCTGCGAGCACGCGGAGGAATTCCTGTCCCACGGCTCCGCTTGCTCCTACAATAGCTACTTTCATCTTTTTTTTCTTCTATTCTTTAAGTTGTTAATAATTTGCGTTTCCTGCAACGGCAAAGGCGCACACAAAGGCCGGACCGGTTGATGCCGTCCTGCTTCCATGTTCCTTCGCAGTTGAGTTATGAGAGTCTCTTGACATTCGATACATTACTTGTTTTGATTATTACTTGCCAAGCCTATTTCGCTGCAAAATTACAACTTTTAGGGTAATAATCGCTCTCGTCTGATATTTTTTTTGCACCTTTGCATCTTGAAAAGCAGTGTTTTCGTTGAGCAGAACGAACAGAGCGGGCAAACCCGGACTCTGTCATGGAAGGAAGGACTGTTGAGCGAAGCGAAAAAAATGTGCATGAATATGAATTGTTCAGACCGATGACCATACCTGACATATCACATTATTTCCCGATAACCGACCCGACACTGATATTCTTTGTCGTGCTCTGCATAATCCTGTTTGCCCCTATCGTTATGGGCCGCCTGCGAATCCCGCATATCATAGGCATGGTTCTGGCGGGTGTCGCCGTTGGACGCTACGGGTTCAACATTCTCGAGCGGGACTCCTCTTTCGAACTCTTCGGAAAGGTTGGTGTGCTCTACATCATGTTCCTCGCCGGACTGGAGATGAACCTGAAAGACATCATGAGGCGCAGGCTGCAGTTCATGATTTTCGGTCTGCTGACCTTCGCCGTGCCTTTCGTCATGGCATACGGCGCGGGTGTGTGGCTTCTGGGCTATTCGCCGGAGGCGTCGCTCCTGCTGTCCTGCATCCTCGCCGCCAACACGCTGATAGCCTATCCTATTGTCTGCCGCTACGGACTGCAGAAACATTCCAGCGTAGCGCTCAGCGTCGGTTCCTCCATGATAGCCCTCTCGCTGTCGCTGCTTGTGCTGGCCGCCATCGTAGGCGCCCACGAAGGCGGTACGGACATCGGCTTCTGGGTTCTGTTCGTCGGCAAGGTTGTCCTCTTTTGCGCCTGCTCGTCGGTGGCTCTGCCGCGGATGACGCGGTGGTTCTTCAACCGCCACTCCGACTCGGTGATGCTATATATATATGTGCTGTCGGTTCTCTTCCTCAGTGCCGCCGCCGCCGAGATGTGCGGACTGGAGGGAATCTTCGGCGCTTTCACCGCCGGACTGACGCTCAACCGCTTCATCCCGAGCGTGTCGCCGCTCATGAACCGCATAGAGTTTGTAGGCAATGCGCTCTTCATTCCCTATTTCCTGATAGGTGTGGGCATGCTCATCAACATCCGCGTGCTATTCCATGGCTGGGACACGCTGTGGGTGGTCTTCTGTATGGTTGTCATCGGAACGCTCAGCAAGGCCATCGCCGCATACGCATCGTGCGTCTTTTTCCGCCGGCCGTTGCTCGCGGGACACATGATGTTCGGACTCACCGAGGCCCATGCCGCCGGAGGAATCGCCATGACGATGGTCGGAATGAATCTCCGCATGGACGACGGAAGCTATCTGGTGGACGTCAACATGCTCAATGGTGTCGTGATGATGATTCTCTTCACGTGTATCATCAGTTCGTTCGTCGTTGAAAATTCGGCACGTGCCATTCTGCTCCGCGAGAAGATGCAGCCCGAAGAACCCGCCAAGGCCGGTGACGACGAGAAGATTCTCCTGCCTCTGCAGCATGCCGAGACGGCCGATGCTCTGGTCCATCTGGCCATACTCATGCGCAATAAGAAGCTCAACCGCGGTCTGATTGGTCTCAACGTGGTCTACGACGACATCTACAGCGGCCGCAACCAGACCGCCGGCCGTAAGCTCCTTGAACATGCCGAGGCCGTGGCCGGGTCGGCCGACGTGCGCATGCAGACGCAAAGCCGGCTGGCAATAAATATCGCAAACGGCATCAAACACGCTTTCAAGGAAAACGACGCATCGGAAATAATAATGGGCATGCACCGCCGCACGGATCCTGCGGACAGCTTCTGGGGAGCATATACGCAGGGACTTATCGCGGAAATAAACCGTCAGATAATGATATGCCGTGTTGTCCGGCCGCTCAATACCATCCGCCGTATTCAGGTGGCGGTGCCGTCGAGGGTTGAGTTTGAACCGGGATTCTACCGCTGGACGGAGCGTCTGGCCCGTCTGGCCGACAATCTCAGCTGCCGTATAGTCTTCCACGGGCGCCAGGACACAATGGCTCTTATAAACGAATATATACAGAACCGCCATCCGGAGGTGCGCGCCGAATATTGCGTCATGCACCACTGGAAGGATCTGACACAGCTCTCACGGGAGGTCAACGCCGACCATCTCTTTGTCGTCGTGACCGCACGTCAGGGTACAGTGTCATACAAGCCGGCTTTCGAATATCTGCCGGAGGAACTGTCAACGGCTTTCCCCGACTGTAGCCTGATGCTCATCTATCCTGACCAGAACGGCCAGTCGCAGGATGTCATGACGTTCACCGCACCGCAAAGGCAGGAACAGGAGAGCGCCTACGCCTCTCTGATGAAGATAATCAAGCGTCACTGAGACAGGCGGAAGGAAGAGGGACGGGAAGGCCGGGATTTGAGAATTTGATGATTGAGTTTATGGAACTTGAGTAAGCAAGAATGATAGAAATAAAAGGAATAAGAAAGAGTTTCGGCTCGCTTCAGGTGCTGAAGGGCATCGACCTTGAGATAGGTAAGGGAGAGGTAGTGAGTATTGTCGGCCCAAGCGGAGCCGGCAAGACGACGCTGCTTCAGATAATCGGCACGCTGGACAGGGCCGACAGTGGCACTGTGGTGGTGGACGGAGTTGACACGGGAAGCATGAACACACGACGGCTGGCGGAATTCCGGAACCGGCATATAGGTTTCGTGTTTCAGTTCCACCAGCTTCTGCCCGAGTTCACGGCAATCGAGAACATCATGATTCCGGCCTATATCGCGGGCATGTCCACCAAGGCCGCGCGACGCAGGGCGGAGGAACTGCTCGACTTCATGGGGCTGACGGACCGGGCCGACCACAAGCCGAACGAGCTTTCAGGAGGAGAGAAGCAGCGTGTGGCGGTGGCACGTGCGCTTGTCAACAACCCCGCCGTGATTCTCGCCGACGAACCTTCGGGCAGTCTTGATTCCAAAAACAAGGCTGAGCTGCATCAGCTGTTCTTCGACTTGCGCGACCGTTTCGGCCAGACATTCGTCATCGTGACGCATGACGAGCAGCTGGCGTCAACCACTGACCGCACGATAAAGATGCGCGACGGACTGCTGGAGGTGGAGACTGAGGCATCCGGTGATACGAATAAAGAACAATGACGATGGATAGAATTAAGTTAGGAGACTACAACCGGATGACGGTTGTGAAGAAGGTGGACTTCGGAATGTATCTCGACGGAGGCGACGAGGGGGAGATATTGCTGCCCGCACGCTATGTTCCCGAGGGCACACGTCCGGGCGACGAGATAGACGTGTTTGTATATCTTGACCAGGATGAGCGTCCCGTGGCCACCACCCAGAGGCCGAAAGCGCGTGTCGGCGAGTTCGCATGTCTTGAGGTGGCGTGGGTCAACGAATACGGCGCGTTCCTCGACTGGGGCCTTATGAAGGACCTGTTCTGCCCTTTCCGGGAGCAGAAAAAGCGCATGGAGCGCGGCTCGTCATACGTTGTCTATGTGACGGTGGACGAGGACAGCTACCGCATGATGGCCTCGGCGAAGGTCGAGCGCTATCTCTCGCAGGAGAAACCGCGCTACCGTCACGGTGACGAGGTGGACCTGCTGGTGTGGCAGAAGACCGAACTGGGGTTCAAGGTGATTGTGGACAACAAGTTCAGCGGACTGGTCTATCAGGACCAGATATTCCGTTATCTCACGACTGGCGACCGCCTCAAGGGATATATTGACCACATCCGGCAGGACGGAAAAATCGACGTGACACTCCAGCCGACGGGCCGCCGTCAGACGGAGGAGTTCTCGGAAACGCTGCTGGAATATCTGCGTGACAATAACGGTCACTGTGACTTGGGCGACAAGAGCCCCGCCGAACTGATTGTCGACCGCTTCAAGGTCAGCAAGAAGGCATACAAGAAGGCCGTGGGAGACCTCTATCGCCGCAGGCTGATAACCATCGCCGATGACGGTATCACGCTGACGGAGGGATGACGCGGCGCAGGCGTCTGTCCGCCGTAGGGCTTTTAGGTTTGCACAGTGTGTCTGAAGATTGTCTGCCGGAAGGCTCTTGTGTGTCTTGCGGCCGGTCCGTTTAACCACGTTTAGCATCCGCGAAGTAATCGAAAAGTTGGTTAAGTTGTGTTTGGGAATTATGATGTGTGACTTATTGTGCGTATATTTGCACAGTCAACTGAATTACTCACTTTAAATTTAACCGCTTATGAAAGATTTGTTCAAGAAGGTCATGATGACCGTGGCAGCCGCAATGATGACCAGTTCGGCTGCGCTCGCAGGAATGGATAGACCGATAGAAGTCAACCAGTTGCCGGACAATGCGCAGCTGATAGTGAAAAAAGACTTCTCTGGACGCCGCGTTGCAATGGCGAAGATAGACGACGGACTGTTCTACAACGGATATAACGTCGTTTTCACCAACGGCGATAAGGTGGAGTTTGACAGTCACGGAAGATGGACGGAAATCACGTGCCGCAGGTCGGAAGTGCCCTCGTCGGTGGTTCCCAAGCCTATACGTAGCTATCTGAAGAACTACTATCCCAAGACAAAGATGGTGGAGATAGAACGCAGCAGCAAGGGAAAGTATGAGGTGAAGCTGGACAACGGTCTGGAAATAAAGTTTGATAAGGACTTCCGGGTTACTGATATAGACGACTGACGGTTTAATGAAAACCGTGGTACGGAATGTATCTGAGATGGATGAAGACTGTTAATTGGTCATAACATACACTCGAATATATTAAAAAGGCAGGGCTTCGGTCCTGCTTTTTCGCTATTGACAGGTAAAAGGGCTACCTTTGCCGGCGGAACGGATGGTTTCGTTCGAATCGTTTGCCGGTATCAACGGCTTTTTAGTCGGGCTATATGGCACTTTCGGAAGACCGGAACCGGATTATGAACGCGCAATATGAAAATTTTAAAAGGTATATGAATATGAAGAAGATTATGGTATTGGTCTGTGCTGTGGCGGCAATGGTTTCGTGCGGCACGGCACAGAAAGCAGCATCGCTCAGCGACCTTGATGGCGAATGGAGCGTCGTGAAAATCAAAGGAAGTGACGTAGCGGCAGCCGACGGGCAGGACGCTCCGTTTATCGGAATTGATGCAGACAAGAAGCGTGTCTACGGCAGTACGAGCTGCAACAGGATTACGGGAATGCTCGATGTTGATCCGGAAAAGGGAACTATTGGCCTCGACAAGGTGGGAAGCACGCGCATGATGTGCCCCGACATGGCTCTGGAAGACCGCTTGCTCGGTGCTTTCGGCGAAGTGAAGTCATTCAGACTGAAGAAAGGCTCAACGCTGATGCTGACCGATGCAGACGGTAAGGCCGTGATAGAATTGCAGAAGAAAGCTGCAGGAGAAAAGGGAAAATAAGGAATTTGCGGCTGTTCGCACGTTCTTTTGAAAATCCTTAAAGCTCAGATGGACAATAACAAATGTTCATTTGAGCTTTAATTATGACTTGAGTGAATCTTCTATAACCGTTTATTTGCTTCTGCCGGCCACTTGTCTGGCCGCTTTCAGCCTCCGTCTCACTTCCCGCTTGTGACGGATATGGCTGAGCTGGTCAAGCAATTTGCGGCGCGAAAGGCTTATCTGGTAGCGATAGACGGCACAGGCGGTAATGAAATAGACGGCGGCCTGAATCCACATAATGCGGCATTCGGTAGCTATATCGCTGAATGTGGCGCCCATCATGCTGGCCCGGACGAATGCTCTGACGCCGAAAGTTGACGGGAATAGCCATGAGACACCCTGCCATACGCCCGGAATGTTGCTCTGCGGCCATGACACACCGGACATGAACAGCAGCGGAACGGAGCAGAAAATGACTATCAGCATGACGTTCTCGCGGTAGCGGATGAGGCATGAAACGGTCATGCCGAAGAAGATGCAGGCCAGCAGATAGGGTAGCATGATGGCTGTGAGAGTGTCTGCCTGAACCATGTCGACAAAGCCGAACAGCCTCGGAATGACGAGTGTTACGTATGTCGAGACGACGGAGTATATCATCAGATAGCACATCGTCTTGCCTGTCACTATTCGTAGTACGCCGCGATAATGGCGGCTGATGGGGATCAGCTCGCGGAAACGGTTGGTCTCACGGGCTGTTCCGGCTGCCAGACCGATGCCGAGAACGAGTGTTTGCTGGATGATGAGCATGAGCACGCCGGGAAGGATGAAGTTGCCGTAGCCGCCGGTCGGATTGAACATCGGGACGTCCTCGCTTTTCAGCGGCATCGTCGTTATGTCGTCCTCGCGGTCTGTATAGTTGCCGGAGAGCTTTATCTGTATGGCGCGGTTCATTTCCTGCGACACGGCGGTGGCCGTCTGGAATATCGCTTTGTATGTCAGCATGAGGCTCATGTCGCAGTAGACGCTGACGGAGGTCTGCTCCATGCGGGCCAGTCTGGTGGAGAAGTCAGCCGGAATATAGTAGATTCCCTTCACGTCCTGGTGGCCGACGAGCGCCCGTGCTTCTTCCATGTCGGCGGCATGGTGTTTTATCATGACCTCCGGGGAGGCGTCGCAACGTCTCACAAACTCCCTGCTCTGTGAACTGCGGGAGTCGTCGACTACAGCGACAGGAACCTCGCGGACAACCTCGTTGTTGTATATCCATGAATACAGAAGCGGATAGGCCAGCGGAACGATGATGAAGAAGATGAGCACTCCCTCGTCCTTCACGACGTTTCTCATTTCCTGTGCCCACACGTGGCAGGCGTCGTGCAGTCCTTCCGATATCCTATTCCAAAATCCTGTAGTCTTCATATATGTTGCTTGAGGTCGTCTATTCCGTATAAACATAGTTGAGCATGGCGTGGCGGAGTCTGCCAAGTATAGTGACTGGGAGGATGGCAAAGGCCGTCAGGGCCGTGATGTGCAGCCATGCGTCAGTGAGAGGAAAGCCGTTGAATATGACAATCTGGTATGTCATGAAATAGTGTCTGAGCGGGAAAAGCCATGCCAGCGACTGCAGCGGGGCGTCCATGTCGGCCAGAGGATAGGCCGAACCGGCAATCGAGAAGCTCAGGACAGCCCACAGAGCGCATGTGCTCATAGACAGACGCAACGACGGTATGAGTCCGAACATGAACAGTCCGAAACCCTGTGAGGCCAGAACGGCGAGCAGACCGAGCAGCAACAGGGATGCTGTTCCGCCGGGGTGGGGGAATGATAGCACTCCGAAGACATAATACATATATGCGTATATGACGGTCAGATAGACTGCGGTCTGCGGCAGCAGCTTGCCCGCAACAGCGGCGACGATGTCTCCTCCGGCCGCCGTAAGCCAGCCGCGGGAACGCCCGAACTTCAGTTCCGTGCCTACGGAATAGGCCGTTACGAGGAAAATGAAAAGCATTATCAGTCCCGGAACAAGCACAGTGCTGAGGTAAATGTTGTAGTTTGTCCACGGATTGGAAATCGGGTGAAGGTCGATGACAATGGGCTGGAGGAACGTCTGTATCTCTCTTGGCGTATATCCGCGCGCCGTCATCGTTGCCTGCCCGACGGCTGCTGACCCCAATGTGGTTATTGTTTTCAGGTCGCGGAACAGCAATGCGCCGGCTGTCAGCGACGTCAGGCTATAATAATACGATACTTTGGGCTGCCGGCCGGCCGTCAGCTGCTCGGCTGTGCCTTTGGGAATATACAGAAAAGCGTATATCTCATTGCGCTGTATGGCCCTGCGCGCGTCGCTGACACTCGGGTAGCGGGCCACCACACGGGTGCTCTGGAACGCATCCAGATTGCGGATGAGCCGTCGGGAGGTTGACGTGTTGTCGCAGTCGACAATCCCCACCGGCATGTCCTGCGGCTGGCCTTCGTCCATCAGGGACGTGAAGAACACCGTGGCCAGCAGCGGAAAGACCACCATGCAGAACCAATAGATGGGCTGGCGGATGATGAATGACAGCTCACGGCGTGCCACTCGGCCCATGTTTCTTATGAATCCACCTGCAGCCACGTTTCTTTCTTATTTATCACGGTTGATGATTAGCGACATTCCGGGGCGAAGACCGTCCGTATTCTCTACCGGCCGTGCCTTGACCTCAAACGTCTTCAGGTCATACTGGCCGTTGGCCTTGGTCGCCTTCCATACGGCATAGCTGCCTTCGTCCTTGATATAGTAGACCTTCATGCGTATGTCCTTGCCGAAAGCCGGGGCAAATGCCGTCAGCTCGTCGCCGACTTTCAAACCCTGAAGATAGTCTTCACGGACGTTGAACGTACCCCACAGGTCTTTCATCACGGCTATCGTCATGATCGGCGAGCCTGTTCCGACAAGTTCGCCTACCTTTGGATAGACATCGCTGACCTCGCCTTCCATCTGCGCCGTCTGTACGGTCTCGTTGATATAGGAGCCTACTTCCGCCACGGCACCGCGTGCGCGGCCAACCTGTGCGGCTGCCGCCATCTTCTCTTCGCGGCGTGCACCGTTGCGCGCCATGTCATACTGGCTCTGCGCGGCCTTCATCTGAGCTTCCATCGCCTTGTAGTTGGCCAGCGCTTCGTCACGCTTCTGGGCCGTCATGACACCCTCTTCGTAGAGCCGCTGGACACGTTTGTAGGACTTCTCGGCAATCTCTGCGCCGGCCTTTGCCTGCTGGAGAAGCTGATAGGCACCTCTTATCTGTTCTGCCCTTGCGCCCGCCCGGGCCATCTCGTCCATAGCCGCGGCGGCCTCCTCGGCACTCTGTGCCTGAGCCATCTTGGCTCTGACATCCGGTGCATCAAGTATGGCGAGCGTGTCGCCGACCTTCACGTAGTCGCCTTCCTTCACCCTCAGTTCCAGAATGCGGCCCGGAACCTTGCTCGAGACTCTGTATTCCGTGACTTCGACCTGACCTTGGATGACGTCCGGTTCATTGCCGATGGTGAAATAGCCGATGACACCGACGATGATGACCACCAGCGTAAAGCCTGCTATTGCCTGCAGAATATTATTGTGTTGAGATTTGACTGACATACTCTATATTCCTTATGTTATTGTTTATTGTGAAACACCCGTATCCCTTTCGCGTCCCGTCATTCCAGCGTTCCGAGCGCCTTGTCGAGGTTTACGCAGCTCAGCCGGACGTCGATTTCGGCGTCAATCTTCTGCGATTGCGCCTGAAGCCAGGCCGTCTGCGCCTCCATTACGGTGGTGCTCTGAATCACTCCCTCGCTGAAACCGACGTTGGCGCATCTGAGATTTTCCTCCGCGTTGCGTATGTTGGCTTGCGCCATGGCCAGCCGCTTGTCCGCTTCAGTCACCTTGAACCGGCTTTGGCTCACCTGCAATTCCACTTTCTCGCGGCTTTCGCTCAGTTCCAGCTCGGCTATGGCAGTGGCGTTCTTCGCCGCCCTCACCTTATACGCCACGTCGCCCCAGTTCCATACCGGCACGCTGACAACCACACCGACGTTCCATACGCCTCCGAACTTCTTTTGGAAACCGTCATAAACGTTCGGATTCGTCACCGTATAGCCGCCGAAGAGACCTATTTTCGGGAGATTGCCGGCTTTCAGCATGTTCGTCGCCTGACGGCTCATGTCGACCGTGTTCTGCAACATGCGCAGCTCAGGACGGCGTTCTATGACGTCGGCCATGTCACGGTTGTCCGTCGCGGCCGGTCCCACAGTGAGGTTGTCGCTGTTTTCGTCCGTCAGCGTGAACTGCTCGTCGAGCGGCATACCGCATGTCTGACAGAGCAGCATGCGCGCAAGAGTAAGCCCGTTGTCAACCTGCGAGAGCGTCATTTCGGCCTCGTTGACCTTCACGGCCACTTTCAGACCGTCCGCCCGGGTGGCCACACCCTCGGCTATCATCTTGTCGACATCGGCCGAGAGTTGCCGGACAAGCCCGAGATAACTTTCGGCCAGCCGCTTTTTATGGCGGAGCGAAACCACCATCCAATAGGCCCGGTCCGTGTCATATATCGTTGCCTGACGCATGGCGTCGCTACTGTTTTCCGCCATCCGCTCGCCGATGTCCGCCATGCGGTTCATGGCTACGATGGCACCGCCCATGAACAGCGGTTGTGTTAACATCACCGAACCGGCAAACATGTTGCGCGTGTCGGTGCGGAAAGCGTCGGCAATGGCCTGTCCGCGGGCGTTCAGTCCCGAAGCGAGGGCCGCAAGATGGCCGTTGATGCCGGCCGCGAGGTCGGCAGGTGACACGCCGAATCCCGCCAACTGCTGTCCGAGCGCCGCTTTCTGGGCGTCGGTCAGACTGTTGCCGATGCCCTCCATGGCCTGTCCTATGCCTTGCGACATATTTGTCCCGATATTTCCCAAGGCGTCTTTCTGCTCTCCGTTGAGGATTGACACCTCCCGGCTGGAGTAGACATATCCGCCCATCGCGTTGACGTGCGGCAGGTATTTCGTCCGCGCCGATTTCCTCACGTTGCGTGCCATGTCCTGCTTTATTTCCGCTGCGGCCACCTGCTTGTTGTTGCGCAGAGCCATGGCTCTGCAGCTGTCAAGACAGAGAATACGTTGTGCGGCAGCCGGCAGGACAAAGCCCGAAATGAGGGCTATTCCTATCAGATGCTTCATAAGACGGTTATTTAAGTTGTTCCTTATTTGAACTGGAATGTGCGCGAGCCGATCATATTGCCGTCGGCGAAGATGCTCACCGTGTAGTTGCCTGCGCTGAGGAATTCGGCTACGTTCCAATATGTGTTCACCTGCAGCTCCTCACCGGTGTATTCCATGCTTTTCTTCATCGAATACTCTATGTTGCGGTCTTCATACGGGAATGTGGCGCCGTTGCCGAGCACAGCTCCTGTGGGAGTGGTGATGCGGACATAGAATGTCTTCATTCCGTTTGGTGCGGTCACGTTGCGCGCTATGGTGAATGCCACCTCGATGTTGCGGCAGTCCTTGATTTTCTTGACTTCCTTGCCGTTCTTCTTCTTGATGATCATCCTGAGGTTCGTGGCGTCCAGCTGTGCGGCGATTGCCACTTTCTCCGAGAGCGACGCTTTTTCGTTGCTCAGGCCTTCAATCTGGCGTGTGGCCTCGCTGTACTGGCTCTTCATGCGTTCATTCTCGTCGGTCAGGGTCTGGTTGACGCGGTTGAGCGAGTCAATCTCCAGCACGTAGTTGCGCAATACGGCGCGCACGGTGGCCAGCTCTTTCTTCAAGCGTGCAATCTCGCGGGCGTTGGTGCTCTTGACATTCTTGAGTTCTTCCAGCAGTTGCTGCGTGCGCAACTGCTCCTGTGTGAGCTGTTCCACGATGGAGTCGTTGTTTATCTGAGTCATCATCTCGCTGTACTGACGTGCGAACTGCTCATACTCGTTCTCCATTTCCTTCTTGTCCAGATCGGCCAACTCCTGCATTTCCTTGTTGGCTTCTTTCTGTTGGATGAGACTGAAGGTCAGATACCCGATTCCGGCTATAAGCAGCAATATCACCACGGCGAGTGGCATAACGATTTTCTTATTCATATAATATAAATATGTGTAGTCATTAATAAACCGCTTGCAAAGATAGAATATTCCTATGAGACGGCAAAGAAAATAACGGACTGAAAGTCTTCGGGCTTTTTAAATTTAATATTATTACGGAAAAAAAGAACACTTTTTAAGTAAACAGCAGTATTCCGCGGCAGCATAACAATCCGGCGTAAAGACTCCTGATGAAAGAGCCGTGGTCCAGGAGATGTCCTAAAACGTGCTCTCGCATGCCGTCAGGCACATTATGTCGGGAAAAAAACGTAACTTTGCATCCATGCAAGACAATATTCAGCAAATATCCGCCGCCGCAACGCCGTCATGGCTCCATCCGATGGAGACGTCCGTCGTGCCTCCCCCGCGGTTCACCTATCCTTTCTGCTACGTTCCCCATCCGCTCTGTGAGGCCGCTGCCGCCGAAGTGCGCCGTTACGTCGAGGCTGCCGGCTGTGGCGAAGGGATCCGTCCTGACGATACGGAGGCAGCCGCATGGAGCGACGAGGTGGGCCGCGGAAAGATGTTCGGCGTTCTCGTCGTGGCCTGTCCCGACGGGCGGACAGCCTTTCTCGCCGCCTATTCCGGCCTTATCGGCGGCCGCAACGACTGGCCGTGGTTTGTTCCGCCTGTTTTCGACTCCCAGCAACCGGACGGATATTTCAAGACCCGCGAGGCCGAAATCTCCGCTGTCAACCGTCAGGTCGCGGCCATGCAGCAGTCTCCGGAGCGCATGGCCGCCGCCCGAGCGCTGGCCGCGGTGCGCCGTCAGGGGGATGAGGCTGTCGACGCCTACCGCCGGATGATGGCCGGGGCGAAGCTGCACCGTGACCGTAAGCGCGCCGAAGGCTGTGATGAGGCCCTGCTCATCCGTGAGAGCCAGCATCAGAAAGCCGAACTGAAACGTCTGCGCCGTCATTGGGCCGGACTTGTGTCGGAAGCGGAAGCCCGGCTTGCCGTCTACGACGGACAAACGGAGGAGCTTCGCCGTCGCCGCCACCGCATGTCCGATGACCTTCAGCGATGGCTCTTCACGCAGTATGAAGTGACGGATGCCACAGGCAACAGCCGGACGCTCATGGACATCTTCGCCGCCGCCACAGGGGCCGTCCCGCCTTCCGGAGCCGGCGACTGCTGCGCTCCGAAGCTCCTCCAGCATGCCTACCGCCACGGGCTGCGGCCGCTGTGCATGGCCGAATTCTGGTGGGGAGAGTCGCCTCGCACGGAGATACGCCACCACCTCCACTACTATCCCGCCTGTCGGGGCAAGTGTCTGCCTATACTGACCCACATGCTCGGCGGGCTGGACGTTGACCCGGACCCGCTGGCGGCTGACGACGACGGCCGGCTGGAGATTGTCTATGAGGACAGCGACATCGTTGTGGTCGACAAGCCGGCCGGCATGCTTTCCGTTCCCGGCCGCAGCAGCCGCCGTTCGGTGCAGTCACTGATGCGCATGCACTGTCCCGACGCCGAAGGGCCGATGATGGTCCACCGGCTTGACATGGACACGTCGGGGCTGCTCGTCGTGGCCAAGACGCTGGCGGCATACCACAATCTTCAGGCCCAGTTTGCCGCCCGGACGGTCAGCAAGACATACGTGGCGCTGCTATCGCCGGCTTCTTCCGCATCCGCTACTCCCATCATTCCCGCTTCTCTGGGGCAGACGTTCACAATCGACCTTCCCCTCCGTCCCAATCCGTTGGACCGTCCGCGTCAGGTCGTCGACCGCGTCAACGGCCGTCCTGCCGTGACGGAGTGTCGCCTGCTGTCCACCGACGGCCTCGGGCGCACCCTCGTGGAGCTTCATCCGCTCACCGGCCGCACCCATCAACTGCGTGTCCATTGTGCCCATCCCGCCGGGCTCGGGCGCCCCATCGTCGGCGACGCGCTGTATGGACAGCCCGCCGAACGTCTCTGCCTGCATGCCGCAAGGCTGGAGTTTGACCATCCGACTACCGGCCGCCGCGTCTTTTTTGAGCGGGAAGCGGATTTCGATATTCTTTTAAACGCAAAGACGCAAAGACGCGGAGGATAAAAAGAATCCTTCGCGTCTTTGCGTCTTGTCCCGTATGTCGCGTTATGGTAGTGCTATTTTTCTGATGCGGCCTCGGTTATAGAGGATTTGTAGTGACATATTTCTCGCTACAAGGCTCAGCGCAACCGTTCTGGGGCGCTTTCTTCATCTAACGACAACCTTCTTTCCTCCAACGATATATATGCCTGGGGCCAGCGTGCGGAGCGTCTCTTGCGACGCGTTGCCGGCCACACGTATGCCTTGCAGACTATATACAGCCGCGCCTGAGGCATCGGTTGTGACGGACGATATGCCGTCAGGAGTTTCGGCTACGCCCCAGCTGAAATCGTCGATATAGTATGTCGCAGTAGAAGCGGAACTGCGTTCGGCCGACAGGCGGAAGCCGATGAAGAACACGTCGGGCATGTCCGGAACGAGACTCATGTCGACCACATAGGGAATCCATGTTCCGCTTTCGTCCTCCTTGGCAGGAATACCGAACCCGCCCATCGGATAGACGGCCGGCTGACCGTCGACCATTTCAATCAGACAGACGTCGAGCGTCTCGGCCTGACCTTCGTGGAGGAACTGTCCCATGAGGCGGAAAGCCAGCACGCGGTTCTTTGCGTTCCTGTAGTCGAGGGCGGGGCTGACGAGGAGCATGCTCGCCGGCGTTCCGTCGGCCTCACTTATCTTAGAGTCGTAGAGCGTTGCCTTGGCAGCCTTGAACGCGTCGTCGCCCTCTGTCACGTAGCCCCACCATGCCCGTGTGCCGTTTTCGGCCACGTTGGTCCAGCCGCTGACGGACAGCGTCTTGTTGCGTTCTGCGGTCTCGAAGTCCTGTTCATAAAATGTTGTCGGTGCAGACGTGTCCAGCTTGAACTCGTCGCCTTCTTTCTCTTCCGTTTCTTCTTCGCCCGTAGCCTTTCCCGTCACGGTGAGCACAACGGGCTCGCCGAGCAGCGTGGTGAACGTGAACGTCTGCGTCACCGTGCCCGCCGTCTTCGGCTGGAAGGTGAGACGGACGTTCTGCTCGTCAACGTTGGGCAGATAGAGCGTGCTTCCAATGATGATGCCGGTTCCTACGGCCTCGCCGGCCTTGACGTTGATGTAGTCGAAACAGTGGTCGGGCATCAGTTTCACGGTTGTCTCAGCGCGTTCGCCGACCTTCGCTTCGAGCGTCACCTCGGTCTGGCTGAGCGTGACGACGGGCAGATGGTCAGGGTCGTATGCCTTGGTCGTGAACGTATATCCTTGATTCAGCTCGGGATTGATGGCGTCGAAATCGAATGTAATGCCGCCCTTGTGGGTTCCCATTGTGGTGGGAGTGACGCTCAGGATTATTTCCGTTGTCGACGTTCCTGCCGGAATGATGTAGTGGCTGAGGGTGAACGCGGCGTCGCCTCCGGTGAGATAGATTGGAGCGTCGGAGGGAAGGTCGGTCGCTTCAACGGTGAATTTAAATACGGCCGTCGTCCGGTTGATGGCCACGAGGTTGTCCTCGGTCAGCTGTTCCGGTGTGATGACGACATTCGGCGTTGCCACGGCGCTGCCGACGAACGTCATGAGCAGTGCGGCTACGGCCAGAGTGATGCGGTGTAATTGTTTTGTCATTTGCTGATTTGGTTTGTTATTTTCGTGGCATCCGGCTGGCTCGTTTTTGCCGAACCGTCAGCTACGGATTGCAAAAATAACAAATATATCTGTAAAAACAGTTGTATAAAGTGCAAAATGTTAGTAAAACGCACGGCTATCCCATTTAGGCAATGGAATAGATAAAAACAGCTTTTATTACACGGGCCGCGTAACACTGTTACACGGCCCATGTAACGATATTACGCGGCTCATGTAACGGTGTTACACGGGCCGTGTAACACCGTTACATGATTTAACAAGGCCTTTGTTCCTGAAAATGTCTTGCGTCACTCTTTGGCGATGACGAAGTCGAGCTGTTTCTTCTCGATGTTGGCTTTGGCCACTTTGATGCGCACGGGGTCTCCAAGCTGGTAGGTGTGGTGATGGCGGCGCCCGACGAGACAGTAGTTTTTTTCGTCGAAATCGTAGTAGTCGTCATCAAGGTCATGGAGCGACACCATGCCCTCACAGTGGTTCTCGTCAATCTCACAGTAGATTCCGTAGCTCTGGATGCCGCTGATGTGGGCGTCGAAGACCTCTCCCAGCTTGTCGGACATGAACTCCACCATCTTATATTTTATGGAGTCGCGCTCAGCGTTCTGGGCAATCTGTTCCATCTCGCTGCTGTGCTCGCAGAGCTCCTCGTAGTGTTCCTTGTTGGCCGAGCGGCCGCCCTGCTGATAGCGGGTGAGAAGCCGGTGGACCATCGTGTCGGGATAGCGGCGTATGGGCGAGGTGAAATGGGTGTAGTGGTCGAACGCCAGACCGTAGTGGCCGATGTTGTGGACACTGTATTTCGCTTTCATCATCGCCCTGAGGGCCACAATCTCAATGAGCTTCTGCTCCTTACGTCCGGCGCACTCGTCAAGAAGGGTGTTGAGGCTCTTCGATATGGCGCCTCGCGTTCCGGCCGTCTTCATCTTATATCCGAACTTGACGACGAACGTCCGCAGCGTCTCCAGCTTTGTCGGGTCCGGCTGGTCGTGGATTCGGTAGGGCAGCGTCTTTGCCTTCTGGCCCTTCTTTACACGTCCTATGCTCTCGGCAACGGTCCGGTTGGCCAGGAGCATGAACTCCTCGATGAGCTTGTTGGCGTCCTTCGACTTCTTGAAATAGCAGCGCGTTGGCTTTCCTGTCCCGTCAATGTCGAAGCGCAGCTCCTCACGGTCGAACTTGACCGCGCCGTTCCTGAACCTTGCCGCACGCAGCTTCTTGGCCAGCCGGTCGAGCTGGATCAGCTCTGCGGCATTGTCGCCGGTGTAGCCGTCCGGTCCCGGAGCGGGTGCGGGCTCGCCCGTTCCGTCCTTGACACCGTTCTGTTCGAGAATCGTCTGCACCTCCTCGTAGGCATAGCGGCGCTGGCTGCGGATGACGGTATGGGCCAGATGCCAGCTGCGGACCTCGCCTTCCTCGTCCATGACGAAGATGACGGAGTAGGCCAGTTTGTCCTCGTCGGGGCGCAGCGAGCAGATGAAGTTGCAGAGCCGTTCGGGCAGCATCGGTATCGTGCGGTCTACGAGATAGATGCTCGTGGCGCGCTTGACGGCCTCCTTGTCGATGACGGAGCCTTCGGTGACATAGTGGGATACGTCGGCTATATGGACACCGACCTCCCACAGACCTTTGTTGTCGGCGTCTTCGAGACGTCTTATGCTCAGCGCGTCGTCAAAGTCCTTGGCGTCGTGCGGGTCGATGGTGCACGTGAAGACGCCACGGAAGTCCTCGCGCTCGGCGATATCCTCGGGCGTAATCTCGGCCGGAATCTTCTCCGCTGCCTCCTCAACCTCGCGCGGATAGCGGTAGGGCAGTCCGTATTGGGCCAGAATGGCGTGCATCTCGACGTCGTTGTCGCCCTGTTCGCCAAGCACGTCGATGACCTCGCCGATGATGTTGCGGTGGTTGTCGTCCGGCCAGCGCACGACGCGGACTACGGCCTTCTGGTCGGTCTTTCCGCCTTTGAGCTTGTTCTTGGGTATGATGATGTCGTTGGCGAAGATGTTGTCCTGCGTCACGAGGAAGGCCAGCTCGTCCTCCACTCGCAGTTTGCCGACCATCGTGTCGTGGGCGCGCTTGATGATGGCCGTCACCATGGCTTCGCGGATGTGCTTCTGGCGGCGTGCCATGAACGTCACCTGAACTCGGTCGCCGTCAAGCGCCCACATCGAGTTGCGTTCAGCCACGAAGACCGGCAGCCCGCCGTCGTCGGGAATGAAGCTGTTTTTGCCATTCGCCTTGCGGCGGAAACGGCCCTCCTGAACCTGAGTGGCGGTGTTGAGACGGTAGCTGTTGTCGCTGACGCGCGTCAGAAAGTCGTCCCACGCCATTTCCTCCATCGTGTCGATGGCCAGCATCTTCAGCGGGTGGGTGGTGAACTTGAGCGCCTTGAATATCTGTTTGAAACTGAAAGTCTCGTTCGGCCTTGTCTGAAAGAATTTCTGCAGCGCCTCGCTGACCTGATTCTTTGACAGAAGTTTGCCTCCTTTTTTCTTTCCCATAAAATTCCGTTGTTTAGTTAATAATCGTCCGTCGGCCGCCCGTAAGGGCTCCGTCGCCGGACGGGCAGGCCTCCGCCGTGTTATGGCGGTGGGTGGCCATCCTCTTGCAAAGTAACAAAATAAATCCGTATTTTGGCCGTTGGGGAGTAATAATTTATTTTAAAATCGTACCTTTGTAGCCAAAATGTAACACTTATGAACATTCTTATCACAGGAGCGAGCGGTTTTATCGGCAGTTTCATTGTCAGTGAAGCCTTGCGGCGGGGCATGGAAGTCTGGGCGGCAGTGCGCCGGACGAGCAGCCGCAAGTATCTCACGGACCCGCGGATTCATTTCGTGGAACTCAATCTCGACAGCCGCGAGGAGATGGTCGGACAGCTGCGGGGACTCAGTTTCGACTATGTTGTCCATGCCGCCGGGGCCACCAAATGTCTCCATGCCGACGATTTCTTCCGCATCAACACCGAAGGGACGCGCAATCTCGTGAACGCCCTGCGGGACACGGAGATGCCCCTGCGCCGCTTTGTCTACGTGAGCAGTCTCAGCGTCTACGGTCCGGTGCGCGAAACGCAGCCATACGGCGAAATCATGGAAACCGACACGCCGCAGCCCAACACCGCCTATGGACGCAGCAAGCTGGAGAGCGAGCGCTTTCTTGACTCGCTGAAGGACTTCCCCTGTGTGACGTTGAGGCCGACCGGAGTCTACGGACCGCGCGAACGGGACTATTTTCTGATGGCCAAGAGCATCAAGGGACATACCGATTTCTCAGTCGGATACAAGCCGCAGGACCTCACCTTTGTCTATGTAGAGGACGTTGTGCAGGCCGTTTTCCTTGCCATCGAACGCGGACGGAACGGACGGAAGTATTTTCTCAGCGACGGACGGGTATATTCCTCACGCACGTTCAGCGACCTTATTCGCCGCGAACTGGGCCGGCCGTGGCTCCTGCGCGTCAAGGCGCCGATATGGGTGCTGCGCGTCGTTACTTTCTTCGGAGAGTATGTCGGCCGCATGACGGGACAGATATCCGCCCTCAACAACGATAAGTATAACATCATGAGGCAGCGGAACTGGCGCTGCGACATCCGTCCGGCCATCGAAGAGCTGGGCTACCGGCCGCAGTATGACCTCGAACGGGGCGTGAAGCTGACGGTAAGATGGTATCTGGAGAACGGATGGTTGTGATTTGTGAGTTGCGGATTATGAGTTATCTGGAGATAACTGATAATTTGGAATTAATAATTTAGAAATAGAAACGTGAACTTTATAAAGACTCTTTTTAGGATAGAGAAAAAGCCCGCGAAAGGACTGTTTGCCTTGGAGTGGGCCGTGATGGGCTATCTCGTATTCACCCTGTTGCTCATGCTTTTGACCTACACAAAGCTCGCCGACCCGGTGGCTATGCTGTGGGGACGGGTGCAGATTGTGGCGATGACGGTCGCGCTGTGGGCCGTCTACAGGATGGTTCCCTGCCGTTTCACACGCCTGTGCCGCATTGTTGCGCAGATGGCGTTGCTCTCGTGGTGGTATCCCGACACGTATGAGTTCAACCGGATGTTCTCCAATCTCGATCATGTCTTCGCCCGTTATGAACAGACGCTGTTCGGATGTCAGCCCTCGTTGCTCTTTGCGGAGAAATGCGGGAATGCCGTGTTCAGCGAGCTGATGTGTCTCGGATATACGGCCTACTATCCCATGATTGCCCTCGTGACCCTGTTCTTCTTCGTGTGGAGATATGAACAGTTCGGCCGCGCGTCGTTCATCGTCCTCACCTCGTTCTTCATCTACTACGTGATATATATCTTCGTGCCCGTAGCCGGTCCTCAATACTATTATGAGGCGGTTGGGCTTGACAGGATTGCCGCGGGTTCTTTCCCCGATATCGGCCACTATTTCGCCGACCACACCGCAGCCTTGGCGACACCGGGATGGAGCGGTGGCTTCTTCTATGATATGGTGCGTGAGGCCCATGAAGCCGGCGAACGTCCTACGGCGGCGTTTCCCAGCAGCCACGTGGGCGTGAGCACGATTCTCATGATCCTTGCGTGGGCGTCACGCAACCGCCGCCTGCTCTATTGGCTTACGCCGCTTTATGTCCTTCTCTGTCTCTCGACGGTATACATTTATGCCCACTATGCCATTGACGTTTTGGCCGGATGGATATCGGCCGTGATTATATATGCCGCGCTCCACGTGTTCTATACTCGATGGGTCGGGAAGGAATGAGGAGGACAGTCACATTCTTTAAGATACTGGAATTTGGCTGTTACAGAATGATTTGATACCTTTGCAGAAGGTAGGCCGCACTCGGCAATCAATACATTGTTATATATATATCAGATGAAAAGAACTGATTTACTTCGATATATCTTCCTGCTTCCGGCACTGTTGGCCTGTACTGCGCTCATGGCGCAGCATCCGTTGCCGGACGAGACAGGGGAGACAGGAGCTGAGGCCGATTCGCTGACTTGTGACGCACTGGCGGCTGACACCGTCGCCGTCGATTTGTCGCTGCCGTGGCCGCAGAGTGTTCAGGCTCGCATCGGACGGCTGTTGGAGAACAGCATGTTTGAGACATCGCAGGTTGGCATGATGGTCTATGACCTGACGGCCGACAGCACAATCTTCCGTCATAATGAGCGACAGATGATGCGTCCGGCATCGACGATGAAAGTCGTTACGGCAATCGCGGCGATCGACCGGCTTGGCGGTTCCTACCAGCTGCGCACGTCACTCTATTACACCGGCGCGATTGACAACGGCACGCTGACGGGCGATGTGTGGTGTGTGGGCGGTTTCGACCCGCTGTTCAACAGTGATGACATGAAGGCTTTCGTGGAATCCGTACGCCAGATGGGTGTCGACACAATACGCGGGCGCATCGTGGCCGACAAGTCGATGAAGGACGCTGACAGGCTTGGCGAGGGATGGTGCTGGGATGACGACAATCCTGTGCTCTCGCCGTTGCTCATCTCCCGCAAGGACAGATTCGCAGAGCGGCTGGCCGAGGAACTGCGCGAGGCTGGGGTGACGGTGGATGCTTACCTGACGGAGGAGGCTCTGCCGGACGGTGCTTACATCGTATGCACGCGGTTTCACACCATCGACCAGGTTCTCATGCGGATGATGAAGGACAGCGACAATCTCTCGGCCGAAGCGATGTTCTATCAGATTGCTGCTGCTGACGGCCGCCGGCCGGCCCGCGCATCCCATGCCCGCTCCGTCATACGGCGGATGATAGGCAGGACGGGGCTTGACGGAAACAGCTATAAGATAGCCGACGGCAGCGGACTCTCACTATATAATTATGTGTCGGCCGAACTCGAAGTGCGGCTTCTGCGCTATGCCTATCGGAACACGGATATCTATCTTCACCTGCTCCCCTCGTTGCCCGTAGCAGGACAGGACGGTACGCTGGCCAAGCGCATGCACGGCAGTTTCACCGAAGGCAATGTCAAAGCCAAGACCGGCACGCTGACGGGCATCAGTTCGCTGGCCGGCTATTGTACGGCCGCCAACGGCCATCTGTTGTGTTTCGCAATAATCAATCAAGGCGTAATGCACGGTCGCAACGGACGGGCTTTTCAGGACCGCGTCTGCTCGGCTCTATGCGAACCGTAGCCGTGGCATGACCAGTGAGCAATGCTGTTACGTCCGTTTGACCGTATGTATATGGTCCGCCCGCCATTATCATTTTAATTCCCATTAATCACCAGAATATTATGAAGACGATTTCAATCTACGTGGACAGCCTTATCGAGGCGTCCGGGCTCACCGGCAATACCGTTCCTGTGGTGCGCCACATCTTGCTTGTCATTATCGCCGTTGTGCTTTCTGCGCTCGCCGGCATCCTGTTCCGTAAAATCCTCAAGCCGCTGGTGCTAAAGATTACGGCCAAGACAAAGAATACGTGGGACGACATCCTGCTGAGCGACCGCGTGCTGACATCGGCCAGTCAGATTGCACCCGCTGTGGTGATATGGGTGCTGCTGCCGATGGTGTTCAGCCAGTATCTTGTTGTCAGGGAAGTGATTGCCCGTATCACGGCCGTCTATATCACCGTAATGTCCGTCCGGCTGGCCATCGTCCTGATTGACTCGCTTCAGCAGCTGGGCAAAGGCAAGCGTTCGGCCATGCACCAGTATTTTCATTCTTTCTGTGGTGTGCTGAAGATATTGATTATCTTTATAGCCGTCATCGTGGTCGTAGCCATTGTCATCAACAAGAACCCGGCCACGCTGTTTGCCGGACTCGGTGCTACGTCGGCCATAATGATGCTCGTTTTCAAGGACACCATATCCGGACTGGTGGCCGGAATACGCCTCACGAGCAACGACATGTTGCACAAAGGCGACTGGATAACGGTGCCGAAATCAGGTGTGGACGGCAATGTGGAAGACATAACGCTGACGACGGTGAAGGTACGGAACTTCGACAACACCATCGTCACAGTCACGCCGCAGACGCTCGTGGACGATTCATTCCAGAACTGGATAGGCATGCAGGGCAGCCCGGGACGCCGCGTGAAGCGCCGTGTGTTCTATGACTTCCGGAGCATACGCCCCGTTGACGACGTTCTGAAAGCCCGGTTGATAGAGAAGAAGTATTTCACGGAAAAGGAAATAAAGCCAGGCGTGGTCAATCTCACTCTGTTCCGCAATTATGTGGAACGTTATCTCGCGGCCAATCCGATGGTCAATGCGAAGATGACGCTTATGGTCCGCCAGCTTGAACCCACTTCCACAGGTCTGCCCGTAGAGTTCTATTTCTTTGTTCATGACAAGGAGTGGGTGCCTTATGAGCACAACCTTGCTGCCATCATGGAGCATATCTATGCCGTCACTCCCCATTTCGGACTGACCATCTACCAGCAGCTGGCCGCCGACGCTGCGGTGACGGTATGAAAATGCGGCCGTAGGGAAACGGCGGTAACGCCATTGTAATATTCCCGCATGGTTGTCCCGGGGGGCTGATGTAACCTATATTGGTCATTAAAACAAGTCATATTGGTCAGTAAAATGAATTATATTACCGACCAATATGACTTGTTTTTTTATGTGACGGGCGATGCCGGCGCACGTCATGGACATGTTTTTCTCTATGTTTGCCTCTGTTAAAACTCAATGTTCATCGCAATGCCGTAGTATCCTGACGTGTTTACTACCGGGAGTATTGCGACATTGCTGTCGTGCCATCCGAAAAGATGGCGCTCCGCCGGTAATAGCCAATATCCAATACGAGCGGACAGTATGCCGACGCCGGCGCCGGCGATCACGTCGTTAAGCCAATGACGCTCGTTGTACAGACGCAGTGCGGCAATGCCTGTGGCTACGGCGTATGCGCTCCAACCGCAGATGCCGCCATATTCTTCACGGACAAGTTCGGCGCCCATGAATGCCGTGGCTGTGTGACCTGAGGGAAAGGAGTTGCGTGCGCTGCTGTCCGGTCGGCGTTCTTTCACCGTGTATTTGCCGGCATTGACAATAATTCCCATTGCTATATAAGCCGTGGCTGTGACAGCAAGCCTTTCTTTGAGGCTATGACGGGATTTTACGCCGAGCATGCCCATTGTGACGTTAGCTGCCACCGGAAGGTATTGGAGATAGTCGTCGGCGTGGAAATAGCAGTTGCCGCGCATGTGTCCGATGTCATTACGCAGGTCTGTCCTAACAGAACCGAACCATCCGTTATACACGCCGAAAGTACCTACGGCAATGAGTGATGTCGGAAGTATGAGCTGTCGTACACGGAAACGCTCTGCCGGCACACTGTCCGCCATATAGCTGAAATCTTGCCCCATACAGTTCTGTAGGCTGTAACAGGAAGCAAAACCGTTGGCAGATGTGTTGCCGGCTACCGTCGTTATACAGAAAAACAGGAGTACGGCCGCAAGCCATACCCGGTGGCGGGAGGTGCGCTCAGTGCCGCAATGGCACAATCTCCCCTTACCCCATGCCCCGCGGATACGCAGAACAGGGATGCACGCGCAGAAATAGTAAACTTTCATTTGTTTGGTCGTTATTTAGAGTTTATCGCTTCTGCAAGCATCGAAAAAGTGAGGACATAAAAAGAGCAGGCATATCCTTAACATTTGCTTTACCAACTCAAGGGAACGACCAAGAACCCGCAACAGATAAAAACAAAGTAAAGTATACACCTGCTGTATGCAGGCGCATCCATACCCTGTTTCTCTGTTACATCATATCATTTGGTCGTTTTATGAGTTGAGAAACAAGAATGTAAAACGTATAGTCTTACTCCTATGTCTGTATCCTCTCCGCTGAAAAGGATATACAAAGGTAGTGTGTTTATTGGAAAATAACGAAGAAACGGCCGGATTTAACAAAAGATGAGGACGTGTTGCAGCCGTAGTGATGGAGTAGTTATGGTGTGATGATGGTCTGACGGTAGTCGGCGGAGGCTATGTGAGAATGAAGGAATGACGGTCCGATAACGTTGTGAAGACGGAATGAAGAAGATTGAAAGAATAAAAAAGAACGCGCGCCAATCAACCAAGGCGCGCGTTCTTTCTTGATATGCTGTTTCGTTTTTATGCCTCTTCGGCCTCTTTCTCCTGAGCCTTGTAGAACTCGATGTCCTCTTCGCGGAAGTTCTTCACGAAGCCGTAGTGGGCGTTCACCTCTGCTTCGGCGTGGCGGACATAGACGTTGGCGCTCTTTGTGAAGAGTTCCGGAGCACGTGTGGCGTCGTCGAGAATGAGCAGCGACATGATTATGTCGGCGGTCATCTCGTAGAGACGGCGTGCGAGGAAGTCCTGAACACACTGGTTGTTGGCCTCTTTGACGGTGTTGATGGCATCCTCCAGTTTCTCAACGAGAGCCACGGTGCGGTCCTTCAGAGCCTGAAGCTCGGGAGCGACGGGCTGTTCGATCATCTCCTTGATGATTGAGAGATAGGTTCCGTTGGTGATGTAGCGGATGGCGGCAACCACCTGCAGCTGCGTAGTACCCTCGTAGATGGAGAAGATGCGTGCGTCGCGGTAGAGACGCTGGCACTTATACTCCATGATGAAGCCCGAACCGCCGTGAACCGAGATGGCGTCGTAGGCGTTCTGGTTGGCATATTCCGAGTTCATGCCCTTGGCCAGCGGCGTGAAGGCGTCGGCCAGACGGGTGTATTTCTTCAGTTCTGCGCGCTCCTCGGGAGTGAGTTTACGGTCGCGTGCGATGTCTTCGAGACACTTGTAGATGTCGACATAGCGTGCTGTCTGATAGAGCAGCGAACGGCCGGCGTCGAGCTTTGCCTTCATGCGTGAGAGCATATCGTAGACGGCGGGGAAGTTGATAATCTTCTCGCCGAACTGGGCGCGCTCCTTGGCGTAGGCCAATGCCTCGTTGTAAGCCTCCTGCTCAACGCCTACAGACTGTGCTGCGATGCCGAGACGGGCGCCGTTCATCAGTGCCATCACATACTTGATGAGTCCCATACGGGTGCTTCCGCAGAGCTCGGCCTTGGCGTTCTTGTATGTCAGCTCACATGTAGGAGAACCGTGAATACCGAGCTTGTGCTCGATGTGACGCACGTCCACGCCGCCGTCGCGCTTGTCGTAGATGAACATAGACAGTCCGCGGCCGTCGTGAGTACCTTCTTCAGAGCGTGCCAGAACGAGGTGGATGTCGGAGTCGCCGTTGGTGATGAAGCGCTTCACACCGTTCAGTCGCCAGCAGTCGTTCTCCTTGTCGTATGTCGCTTTGAGCATGACGCGCTGCAGGTCGCTGCCGGCGTCAGGCTCGGTGAGGTCCATTGACATGCCTTCTCCGGCGCAGATGCGCGGGATGTACTTCTGACGCTGTTCCTCGCTGCCGAACTCATAGAGAGTGTCGATACAGCTCTGGAGGCTCCATACGTTCTGGAAACCGGCGTCGGCAGCGGCAATCAGCTCGCTGAGCATTGAGAAAGTCGTGTTGGGAAGGTTGAGGCCGCCGTAACGACGTGGCATCGAGATTCCCCACAGGCCGGCCTTGCGCGTAACGTCAAGGTTCTCGTATGTTTTCGAAGCGTAGATCATGCGTCCGTTTTCGAGGTGCGGTCCTTCGAGGTCCACATCCTCAGAGTTGGGAGCGATGACATTGGCGCAGACGTCGCCGGTTATTTCCAATATCTGCTTGTAGTTCTCGATGGCGTCCTCATAGTCAACGGGGGCATCGGGGTGTTCTGCAGCATCTGCATAGTTTTTCTCTCTTAAATCCACGACTCTCTTCATCAACGGATGATGAAGGTGAAATTCGAGTTCGGGATGGTCGCTATAATAATTTGCCATAGCTTACTTACTGTTCTGCTTGTAATACTTAATCAATTTCGGCACAACCTCCTCAACCGTGCCCACGATGACGTAGTCGGCAATCTTGTTGATGGGAGCCTCTGGGTCGCTGTTCACGGAGATGATGATTCCGGAGTCCTGCATACCGGCGATGTGCTGTATCTGTCCGCTGATACCGCAGGCGATATAGACCTTAGGATGGACCGTGACGCCCGTCTGACCGATCTGTCGGTCGTGGTCAACCCAGCCGGCATCCACGGCGGCGCGGCTTGCGCCTACCTCTCCGTGAAGTTCCTTGGCCAGTTTGAAGAGCAGGTCGAAGCCTTCCTTAGAGCCCACGCCATAGCCACCGGCAACGACGATGGGAGCACCTTTAAGGTTGTGCTTGGCTTCCTCCACCTGACGGTCGAGCACCTTGACGATATATGCTTCTGCGCTTACGTATTTGGACACTTCGGGATAGACCACTTCCTTGCGGCTTTCGCCCTCGTAGACGGCCTTCTGCATCACGCCTGAACGTACTGTGGCCATCTGCGGACGGTGGTCGGGATTGACAATCGTAGCGACGATGTTGCCGCCGAATGCCGGACGAATCTGATAGAGCAGACCCTCATAGTGCTTGCCGGACTTCTTGTCGTCGTAGTCGCCGATTTCCAGCTGTGTACAGTCGGCGGTCAGTCCGCTTGTCAGTGAAGACGATACGCGCGGTCCGAGGTCGCGTCCGATTACCGTGGCACCCATCAGACAGATCTGCGGCTGCTCCTCTTTGAAGAGGTTGACGAGAATCTCCGTGTGGGGAGCCGACGTGTAAGGGAACAGGCCTTCGCCGTCGAAGACGAACAGCTTGTCAACGCCGTAGGGCAGAATCTGTTCTTCCACGGCGCCCTTGATGCCCGTTCCGGCAACGATGGCGTGAAGTTCCACGCCGAGTTCATTGGCCAGCTTGCGGCCCTTTGTGAGCAACTCCTGCGATACTTCCTGTACCTGAGTGCCCTCTATTTCGCAATATACAAAAACGTTGTTAGCCATATTTCAAACTTATCCAATGATTTTCTCTTCGAGTAACTCCTTTATCATGCTTTCCACGTCAGCGTCGCTGCCGGTCAGCGTCTTGCTCTCCTTGGCCTGGAAGACGATGTTCTGGACGGCCTTCACCTTTGTGGGCGAGCCGGAGAGACCGCACTGCTTCGGGTCACCGTCGACGTCGGCCACCGACCACTGGTTCAGTGTCAGATAGGGGCGCTCCTCATACAGTTCCTTGTACGGCATGTCGGGTGTGCACTCCAGCGGAGCCTTTGCGCGCTTGTATTTCATCACCAGCTTGGCGTTGCACGGACGGCAGGGGGCTGCGCTTCCGTTCACGGTGATGACGATGGGCATCGGGGCTTCGACCGTCTCGACACCGCCGTCGATGTGGCGGCGTATGGTCAGCTTGCCGTTTTCACACTTCGTGATTTCCTCGGCGTATGTAACCTGTGACAGTCCCAGCTTCTGTGCGACCTGTGGTCCTACCTGTGCCGTGTCGCCATCGATGGCCTGGCGTCCTCCGATGACAACGTCGACGTCACCTATTTTCTGGATTGCTGTGGCCAGAGCGTAGGAAGTGGCCAGAGTGTCGGCTCCGGCAAAAAGTCGGTCGGTCAGTAGCCATCCCGTGTCGGCACCGCGATAGAGGCCCTGACGGATGATTTCGGCTGCGCGGGGCGGGCCCATCGTCAGTATGCCCACGGTTGAACCGGGGTTCTGTTCCTTCAGTCTCAGAGCCTGTTCCAAGGCGTTGAGGTCCTCGGGATTGAAAATTGCGGGCAGCGCGGCGCGGTTCACCGTGCCTTCAGCCGTCATGGCGTCTTTGCCCACATTTCTTGTGTCAGGTACTTGTTTGGCAAGTACAACGATTTTCAAACTCATAAAATTATTTTAGTTATTGTATAGATCCGTAACGAATATGTCTGCCGTCGCAACGGACGGTCACACAAGATTCCAACATCTTATAATATTTATAATATTGTGTAAACATTGCAAAAGTAGGAAAAAAAACTAAGAAACGATTAATAATCGGTTATTTTTTGAAGTTAAAGAGGATACACCGGAATAATGTCCATGAATGTCGTGAAGACGTGTTCTTGCATTTGTCTGCATGTAACATGTTGATAATCAACGATTGCCTGGCGGATGAATACAATAATGTGTATCTGTGGGAGGGGCCTCCTCTTCCCCTCCCACTAAAGGGTAATCATACCTCTTCACTCATCACTCTTCACTCATCACTCTTCAGTCATCACTCTTCACTCATCACTCTTCACTCTTACTTTATTATAATGTCCACGTTTCTCCGGCCTTCAGACTTATCGTCTTCTTCCGGCCGTTGAATTTCAGAGTTGTCTTGCCGCCCGTGCGTGCCGTCACGCTGAGAGCCGTGACGCGGCCTTTCTCCCACGTCATGCTGACAACAAAACCGCCGCGGGCGCAGATGCCGCTCACGCTACCGTCGGCCCATTCCTCGGGCAGGGCCGGGAGCAGCGTGATGGATGTCGGGGACGATTGCATGAGCATCTCGATGACACCGGCACAGCCGCCGAAGTTACCGTCAATCTGGAACGGCGAATGAGCGTCAAGCAGGTTGGGATAGGTTCCGCCTCCGCGACGGGCATCGTTGCCTTTATATCCGTCGGGACTGACATAGCTCAGCAGTCGGCGGTAGATGTGGTATGCACCGTCGCTGTCGCCCAGCCGGGCGTAGAGATTGACTCGCCATCCCGTGCTCCATCCCGTTGTGTTGTCACCCTTGATTTCCAGTGTCCGTGCGCAGGCGCGTGCCAGTTCCGGGGTCTTGTCGGTTGAGAGATGGTGCCCCGGATAGAGACCGAAGAGGTGGGACTGGTGGCGGTGCTGCGGGTCCTTGTCCTTCCAGTCGTGGAACCACTCCTGAAGATTGCCGTCGCTGCCTATGCGATAGGGCGCGAGGCGGGCCAGCGTGCGGTCAATCTCCTTGACGAAATCCTTGTCGCGGCCCAGTGTTCGGGCGGCCTCGCGGGCGTCGATGAGACATTCGCGCGTCATGGCCAGGTCGGCCGTGCCGCCGTAGAGCGTCGCGCCGCTATAGCCGCCTGGCGTCAGATAGAGATTCTCGGGCGAGGTCGACGGCGATGTCATCAGCTGTCCGTCCTTCTCTATGAGCCATCCGAGACAGAACTCGGCCGCTCCTTTGAGCAGTTCGTAGTTGTCTTCCAGCCATCGACGGTCCTGCGTGAAGAGATAGTGCTCCCAGATGTGGGTGCTCACCCATGCGCCGCCCATGTTCCAGCAGGCCCACGACGGACTTCCCGTTCCGTAGCCGACGGGACATGTCATGGCCCAGATGTCGGTGTTGTGGCCCAGACACCAGCCCCGGTCAACACTGTAGTATTCGCGTGCCGTCTCCCGTCCCGTGCGCGTCAGCTGCCGTATGAACGAAAGCATCGGACGGTGCATCTCGCTCAGATTGGCCGTCTCGGCCGCCCAGTAGTTTTCTTCGAGATTGATGTTTGTCGTATAGTTGCAGCTCCATGGCGGCGTCAGGCTCTCGTTCCAAAGCCCCTGAAGATTGGCCGGAACGCCCTCGGTGCGTGAGCTGGCTATGAGCAGATAGCGGCCATACTGGAAATAGAGTGCTTCGAGGTCCGGATTGTGCTGCAGGCTGTCGGTGTAGAGGCGCAGCTGGCGGTCGGTCGGCATGGCCGCAATGGCCGGGTCGGTCCGTCCGAGGTCGAGGCTGACGCGGCCGAAGAAGCGCTGATAGTCATACAGATGGGTGTGCAGCAGCTCGTCGTACGTTTTGCGTGCGGCGCGCGCCATGCGTCGTTTGACGTCACGGCGGTAGTCGCGTCCGTCGGTGACCGGATTGCGGTCGCTGCCGTTGAAGCTCGTCACGCAGGCCACAATGACCGTGACGTCATGGCTGCCGTCGATGGTGACGTCGCCCGTCGGATGGCTCCTGACCGTTCCGTCACCGGGGGCGGCGATTGCGCGGATGAGCGTCCGGAAGCGAATGCCGCGCTCAGGGTCGTAGAGGTGGCGCTCCTCGTCGCTCACACCTTTATAATATCCCGGATACGACCGGTAGGCGGCATATCCGTCGGCCGTGATTTCTCCGTCAGCCGCCGTCACCGAACAGGGCAGCTGTGAGGCGAAGCGCAGTGTGGCCCTTATGCCTCTGGCATCGGTGGATGTGAGCCGGATGACGATGACCGAGTCGGGCGCAGAGGCGAAATAGCGGCTTTCGTGAAGTCGTCCGCGGTCGAGATATTGGGTCGTGGCCACGGCCTCGGTTAGGTCGAGGCGGCGCTGATAGGCGGTGATGTTGCGTGACGAGTGGTCCGTATATTCAATGGTCAGCCGTCCCATGGGCTGATAGCTCTCGCTGTAGTGGCCCTGCAGCTTCTGATTGGCCCGGTTGGCGGCGCGATAGTCTTCCTTGTCCAGCAGCGCGCGTATCTCCGTCAGAGCCTTGTGGGCGCCGGGCGTGGTTACGGCCGTGTCCGGCTCGCCGGTCCAGAGGGTCAGGTCGTTGAGCGAAATGATGTCGGTTCGGGTTCCGCCGTAGATTGTGGCTCCCATGGTTCCGTTGCCGATGACGAGCGCTTCTTCGAAGTGTTCGGCCGGCCGGTCGTAGTGGAGGGTCAGGCGGTTGGTTTTCCCGTCGTCGGCGGGTTGTGCGGCGGCAGCCGTGAGCCAGAGTGTGGCTGCGATAATCAGGGGTGTAGATTGTCTCATAGTTGTATTTTGATTTTCTTTTTTTTCTAAGGGCCTTAAGGCCTTTAGGGTCTTTAAGGTTTTTAAGGACGCCTCACGGATTGTGGACGCCTTTGTGGCCTTTAAGGCCTTTAGGGTCTTTAAGGTCTTTA
>CAMWVS010000015.1 GCA_947177775.1 uncultured Prevotella sp. | reverse complement strand
TATTTGTGAGACTACCAATTTTTTAATGGATATTTCTTATCCCGAACTGAGGTATGTGTTATTCAATGGAGGATGTATTTAAAAATATCGTATTCGTTTCGTTGCGCGGCATTTGTACAATTAAGGGAGTTGAAGTTCTTGACCGTTTCATGTCAGGTCTTATGGTTGGAGAACCGGAGAAATGAATGGGAGAAACAGTGCTGTTTTTATCTTTCAGTCACTGTTCCTCAATCATATTCCCATTATTGTATCGCTCCTCTTTCATCTGTGATACTATCAGACGTTATCTTATATCTATTCCGTGTAGAACTTTATCAGCTTTGTCAGGGCCTGTCTGCAAACCGGACAAAATTCAGGGACGTCGTTTGTTCTCATTCTACAGTTTTCCGCACCCCTGAAAACTCCTTTGCTCTGATATCCTCCACCTTCAACCATCCCGGCTTTCCCTTCTGCGATTAGATTCTCCCACTTGTTCTTGAAGTCATGCCTTGTCGTGAGATTCGGCTCCCATGGCTCTGTATCGGCAAAATACATCGGGTCGTCATTGCCGTAATCATATTCGTCACCGAGTCCGCCAAAACTATGACCGAACTCGTGAACAACAACCGGCCGGAAGCTATTTCCCCTTGTATATGACAAGTTATATGAATTGTAGATTCCGCCTCCCCCATATTTATCTGTATTTACAAGTACTATTATATGTTCGTATGGTGTACCAGCCAAAAGATTGTGCATCTCTTTAAGATGCAGCGTGGTCAGATAACGGTCTGAATAGAAAGTGTCAAAGTGGGAGCTTAGAACAGTATTCCGCCATATTCCATTTCCAGGTTCGCTTGCTCCGCTTTCCTTTGATGGTGTCATGACAGCGATGATATTGAATCGGTCGCGCATTTCTTTGAAGGGCTCATGGGAGAACAGAGCCTCCGTAGCCTCATTGGAATCCTTAATGAACAGATCCATTTCCTTTTCTGTATATCCTTCCGCTATATATGCTATGTGTATACAGCGTGTTGTGTCGGCAGCCTGTTGCAGAGTTCTATATGGCATCACATTTTGTTCACCGATATGCCTTATAAGAATATCGTCAGGATTGACATCGTGAGTCAGTGACGCTATTATGCTGTCATGATAGTCTATCAAATCAACGGTTATACTTACACTTTTCTTGGGGTAGGGCACTGAAAATATGTTTTCAAATGATTTTGGAACCCGTTTTGCCTCGTCGGTCGTCAGCCATTCCTGAAATAGGGTAGAGAAAGAGTGACGATATATCACAATTCCACTACTTTTGTCTTTCACTGTTATCTGGCCATTACCCTTCAATGGCAGTTCACCAAGCCTATGTTTGCGACCAAACCATTTTGGCTGTTTGTTTATGCAGTCCACATATATGGCTTGATGTCCGGCATCTCCGGCAAAAATGTAGTCCAACCGAAGAGTATTGTCCGTGAAATAGTCGTCAAACTTCTGTGCATGTGCCATATTGCATAATAACAGGATGACAATCAATAACTTGAAATGTAAATCTTTCATAAATCCTTAATTAATTCTTTTATATATTCCCTGTTCCAGTCATCAACATGCTCCATTCTTTCGTCATACTTCAGAATGTCTATATCCATACGTACTGTACCATTTTTCCCTTCCTCAGCCGTTCTCCCGCATTTAGCCTCAATACTTTTTATTTTCAGTTTGAGTTCTTGCAGAGAGAGCTTGCAAAGTCCTGAAACCATCATATTGAGAAACATGCCAGAAGCCATGCCAATTGGTTCGGTCCACATCCGACGACTGTATCTGACGTTGCCTATCACATCACACAACAGCCGCATGGCTTTATCCATATTCATGTCATGATCAATGTTGGTTCCCAAAGCAATGATGACCCTATGGGCATGTTCTTTAATGACGGTCATATTTATTTAATCCTTTCCGTTTTCAAAAATTGTTCAAACTTGTCATGATAGCCGTTGAAAACATTGATATCAACATCTCCATGGATGCCATTCACTCGTCCATCTGGACTCAATTGCCAATAAATAAGGCGCACATCAGGACGATATTCCCCATATCTCGCTATCCATATTTCATAATCCCGTTTTATATCTGGGGCATTACACAGATATTTGTTCACGAAATTCTGACTGACGTAAAGTATGGGGCGCACTCCTGTCTGTCTGCCGACAATACCCATCCATGTCCTGATGGCTCTGAATAAAGCCTGTTCACCGCCCATTTTTTCAATTTGGGCATGGCTTGGCTCGACATCGAGTACAGGTGGGAAATCGCCTTTTCGGAAAAAGGAATGCTTGAGAAAATAGCGTGCTTGCGCCGCTGCATCCGACTTAGTGGAAAAGAAATGATAGGCTCCGCAATATATTCCGTGTCTGCGTGCTTGTCTGTAGTCTGCGGCATAATATCTGTTTCTTATAGAAATACCTTCCGTTGATTTGATGTACACAAACGATACTGGATAGTCTACGTCGCCGCTAACCTGCTTCTTACTGATATTTCCAAGCTGTGTTATTCTCAGTCTGTCCCAATAGATAGGGTAGTATTTGCGTCCTTTCCCATGCTGATAGCGTGATATGTCGATACCGTAGATACGTTCAGATGTATAATTCATCCGCTCACCTTTATAAACTCCGGATTCCCACTCTCCGGCTCTGATACTGCCGGGACTGACCGCAAATCCGAAACCGTTACGCAGATCGTTTTTCCAGTGACCTTCGTAGAAACTTCCGTCACTATATGTACAGCTTCCATGTCCATTAGCATAAATATCCCTGTTGAACTGACCACTGTATGTTCCGTCCGTGCCAATACGCATACCGTATATCAATGTGTCAGCATTCCATGTTCCGCTCACAGGGCGACCGCTATGGTCAAATGCTACTCCAATCCCATTTTTCGACCGTCTCAGCCAAATGCCATCTTTCCATATCCCGCCCTCACATTCCATGAATATCCGGGGAATTGCCGTACTGTCGGCTATGGAGTACACACGGATATGCCGTACCTCAAGATGACGACTCTCTGACGCACTCTTCAGTGCCTCTTTTTTTCTTCCAGCCTCCGCAATGCGTCTGTTGATGTTATTCTGATAGCCGACAACCATGTCATATCCTTCATCCTGGACATTGTGGACTTCAAGATAATAGCGTATTTCGTCGGCAATAGAATCTAATTTTTCCAAATGGATGGTGATTGCTTCAAGATTGCGTCCCACAAGAGCGTGAAGGTCGGCTGTTGTATAATCAGGCGCTGTACCGTATTTCACTGAATCGCGGTGATATGCAATTCCATTCAATATAGAGTCGCTACCGATGCTTCTAAAATAAAATAAAGCTTTTCCGTCAGCCATCATGACGTTATATGAACACGAGACAATAGTGTGTGGTATATGGCGGAAGCATTGGTTTACAGACTTCCACAACACCACAGCCATAATGATAAAAACGATAGCCGCAGTCCATCGCTTCAATATTTTTTTCTTTATCAGAATATAGTCTGCCATAAAAAATAAACCACACCATAACTTTCGGTATGTCCGGCAGTTATCGTGTGGTTATTGAATATCATTTTAGTGTTTTCCACTGAACATTATCCGTTCATGGACAACAGGAATTCTTCATTGTTTCTAGTGTGTATCAAACGGTCGCGAACAGTATTCATAGCCTCCATCGGATTCATTTCGCTTATGAACTTGCGTATAATCCACATTCTGTTAAGTGTAGTCGGATCCAGAAGCAGGTCGTCACGACGAGTGCTTGACTGTACGAGATTGACAGCGGGGAATATGCGTTTGTTGCTCAGTGAGCGGTCAAGCTGTAATTCCATATTTCCGGTGCCTTTGAATTCTTCGAAGATCACTTCGTCCATCTTCGAGCCTGTGTCTATCAGCGCTGTTGCGATGATGGTCAGCGAGCCTCCGTTTTCTATATTACGGGCGGCACCGAAAAAGCGTTTGGGTTTCTGTAGTGCATTTGCGTCGACACCTCCGGTCAACACTTTGCCACTGGCAGGACTGACCGTATTGTATGCACGGGCCAGACGGGTGATTGAGTCAAGGAAGATGACCACGTCATGTCCGCATTCAACCATACGCTTGGCTTTTTCCAAAACTATTCCGGCTATCTTCACATGACGGTCGGCCGGCTCGTCAAACGTAGATGCAATCACTTCTGCATTGACCGTGCGACTCATATCCGTAACTTCTTCTGGACGTTCGTCTATAAGAAGCATCATCAGATAGGCTTCAGGATGATTGGCAGCAATAGCGTTTGCGATATCTTTCATAAGTATCGTCTTACCTGTCTTCGGCTGTGCCACAATAAGGGCGCGCTGACCTTTACCGATAGGAGAAAAGAGGTCTACGATACGAACGCTTGGATTACTCGTGGCAGGATCACCGCAGAGTTGGAACTTCTCATCCGGAAATAGTGGGGTCAAATGTTCGAAAGACACACGGTCACGAACTTCGGCAGGGTTGCGTCCGTTGATTGCGTTCACGTTACTCATGGCGAAATACTTTTCGTTCTCATGAGGTGGACGTACTGTACAATCGACAACGTCGCCTGTCTTGAGGCCATATTTCTTTATCTGTTGCGGCGACACGTAGATATCGTCAGGTGAGGAAAGATAGTTGTAGTCGCTCGAACGCAGAAATCCATAACCGTCGGAAAGAACTTCAAGCACACCGTTTCCCGGAATGAGGTCTGCAAAGTCGAACATGGCTTTCTGTATGTTCACTGGCTGTGGAGCATGAGGAAATTCCATGTTTGACTGATGGATTGTCGGACGATCGAAAATGTCGAGAGTAGGTATCGCTCCCTGATCTTCTATGGGAAGGTCAACAATGGTGATAAAGTCTGTTCCGTCTCCCGGATCTCCATCCCAAACGCCGTCCAATGGTCTTTCTTCCTGATTGCGCAGAGCCATTTTTTCCTGAAGTTGAGCCAATAGTCCCGGGTCTGTGTTTTCTTCCTCTCCGGTTGGGGCCGTTGCAAAATCCGCCTCAGGAACAATGGGAACAATTGTATCCACATCAGGATTTTCTTCCGTCTGTGTCAATGATTCCACAACAGGTGCAGTTTCGTTTTCTTCCTGTTGAATTCGTTCTATATTCAGAGTGTCTTCTTCAGGGATTGTTTCTTCCGGTTGTGGCTGTTTCGGTTTGCGTCCTCTTTTGGCCGGAGCTTTTGGTGTCTCGGGCTGCATTGGTGTTACAGTTGTTTGGGCAACAATATCTTCCAAGTCCGTCACAGGCAAATCACCGAACAATGTTGCCGGTTTTGTCTCAGGAGCCTTCCCCTGTCTGTTCTTAAGGTCAAAATTCTCGCCTTCCTTGCCATTGACAGTATAGACTTTATTGGTATCCTTTTTGACAATCCTTGTTCTTTTTCTTTTAGGTGCTGCCGTAGCGTTGGCTGCGCTGTCTTCAGCTGCCCTGTCCAGAATGGCATAAACCACAGTTTCCAGCTCGTCGTCGGGAGAAACTTTCACTCCCATCTGCTCCGCGATACCCATTAGCTGTGGAATATCCATGGACTCGAGTTCTTCTTTCGTGTACATACTATTATTGGAGTATACTTAAATTCTTGCTTTGGATTTTTATTTGAGATAGAAACGTTTCGCGAATGGAAACGCTGTTTCAAAGACGATGCAAAGGTAGTGAATATTTTTAAACTGACAAAATAAAAATCCGATAAATATTCCATTATGGTCGAGCCCCTTCTTTATATATTAATGTGTAATTGTATTGCTGGAGAATTGTGGCTTTGATTGTTTGTGCCTTACATAATCTGAATGACGTTCTTAATTTCCCGGTCGGTGACAATCCGTGTAGTTGTCATCAACATTCTTTATGCGTAGCCATTTGTTGGTGATAAAAATACGAGGGGTCGCGAGAAATCTATCCGGTTTGCAAAATTAATGTGAAATGGTCTTGTTTTTCAGTATATCAGGCGTATAATCGGAATATTTTATCTAAATTTGCAGGAAATAACCGGAGGCCGGTCTTGTGCGGAAAGACATGCTTGACAGGTGTCAGTCGGTTTTTATAAATAAACATCAAGGAAATCCGATGAAAGAGGTAATTGTGAAAGATGCCGACCTGCGTAAGGCGGCAGACGAAGGAATGGATGCTTTTCTGAAAGTATTTATTGACAGTATATATGCAGCAGTCGGCGGTGAATTGACGGCAGAGGCCATGGCAGAACTGAATTCGGATCAAGTGACGCTATTGGCATACAGTATCCTCCACGAGGAGGTCATGGACGGGGGATTCGTTCAACTGATACACAACGGATACGGAGGTTTCATTTTCTTGAATCCGTTTGCTAAGGCTCTGAAACTGTGGGGCATGCGGGAACTGTCAAAAATGATATATGAAGCGCATACGCTGTATAACAAATATCGTCAGGAGATAGAAAAGGACTGCTCTGACGACGAATTCATGGAATTGTTTGAACGGTTCTCGGAGTTTGATGACATGGACGACCAGTTCGTTGAGAACGAAGAGGAATATACCGCACAAGTGGCATGTTACGTCGACGAACATATTGATAGATTCGCAAAGATAGAAAAATGAATAAGGAAGAAGAACTGATACGCAAGAAAAGCCCTGTAAACATAAGAAACAAGAAAGCTTCATTTGAATATTTCTTCATAGATACATATACGGCGGGCATCGTGCTTACAGGCACCGAAATAAAATCCATCAGACTCGGAAAAGCCAGTCTGACGGACACTTTCTGTTTCATACACAACGGTGAAATATGGGTCAAGGGCATGAATATCAGCCCCTATTTCTACGGCTCATACAACAATCATGAGATGAAGCGCGACCGCAAGTTGCTACTCAACCGCAAGGAGATTCAGAAGTTGCAGAGCGCTACTAAGCAGACGGGATATACGATAGTGCCGCTGCTGGTATTCATAGACCAGAATGGAAGAGCCAAAATGGACATCGCCTTGTGTAAGGGAAAGAAGGATTTTGACAAGCGTCAGACGTTGAAAGAGAAGGAGGATCGCCGCGAGATGGACCGTGCGATAAAGCACTATTAGAAGATTTCGGATGAACAGACTTAATGAAATAGTAAAGGAGCGTATCCTTGTGCTCGACGGAGCTATGGGTACAATGATTCAGCAGTACGGTCTTACGGAAGAGGATTTCCGCGGACAACGTTTTCGTGATACAGCGGGAATGATGAAAGGCAACAACGATGTGCTGAACATCACACGCCCGGACGTAATTGAGGATATACATAGAAAATATCTGGAGGCAGGGGCTGATATCATCACAACCAATACATTCAGCAGCCAGCGGATATCGGAGGCTGACTATCACCTTGAGAACGCCTGCCGGGAAATGGCTTTGGAAGGGGCACGAATTGCCCGACGTGCGGCCGATGTCTATTCCACGGAAGAACGTCCGAGATTTGTTGCCGGTTCGGTAGGGCCGACAAACAGGACATGTTCCATGAGCCCCGATGTCAGCGATCCTGCTGCGCGTGACTTGACGTACGACGAACTGTTTGACGCATACGCCGAACAGATGGACGCCCTGATAGAAGGCGGTGTTGACGCACTGCTGATAGAGACGATATTTGACACCTTGAACTCAAAGGCCGCGGTAGATGCTGCAATAGAGGTCATGAGCAGGCATGGTGTAGACTTGCCCATCATGTTGTCCGTAACGGTGAGCGATCTTGCAGGACGGACGTTGAGCGGACAGACTCTTGACGCTTTTCTGGCCAGTATGAGCACCTATCCGATATTCTCTGTCGGACTGAACTGCTCGTTCGGAGCACGTCAGATGAAATCTTATCTTCGTCAACTTGCCGCGCGTGCACCTTATTATATAAGTGCATATCCCAACGCCGGACTGCCAAACAGCCTCGGGCTTTATGACGAGACTCCCGAGACGATGGCGCCTCAGATTGCCGAGTTCGTGGACGAGGGCTTGGTAAATATCATCGGCGGATGTTGCGGTACGACGGAGAAATTTATAGAAAGATATATACCTTTGGTGTCTGGACGGACTCCGCGCAAGCCCGCCCGGCAACCGCAAACGATGTGGCTGAGTGGGCTGGACTTGCTTGATGTCACGTCTGATATACGGTTTGTTAACGTCGGCGAACGGTGCAATGTGGCCGGCTCACGCAAGTTCCTGCGGCTGATAAAGGAAAAGAAATATGACGATGCAATCAGCATTGCGCGTCATCAGGTGGCAGACGGGGCCCTTGTGATAGACATTAATATGGACGACGGACTGCTTGACGCGGAAGCGGAGATGCGGACGTTTCTCAATATGATTGCCACAGAACCGGACATCGCCAAAGTCCCCGTTATGATAGATTCCTCCAAATGGGACGTCATCAGGGCGGGACTGAAATGCGTGCAGGGCAAGTGCATTGTTAATTCCATATCACTGAAAGAAGGCGAGGATGTGTTCGTTGAACATGCACGTGACGTGATGCGCTATGGTGCAGCCGTTGTGGTGATGTGTTTTGACGAACAGGGACAGGCTACAAGCTATGAACGACGAATAGAAATCGCCTCGCGGGCTTACAGGATATTGACAGAAAGAGTGGGAATGAATCCGCTCGATATCATTTTTGACCCCAATGTCCTTGCCGTCGCCACCGGTATGGAGGAGCATGACAACTATGCTGTAGACTTCATCCGGGCAACGGGGTGGATCCGCAAGAATCTGCCAGGCGCCCATGTAAGCGGAGGCGTGAGCAATCTCTCGTTCTCATTCCGCGGAAATAATTATATACGTGAAGCCATGCACGCCGTGTTTCTTTATCACGCCATACAGCAGGGAATGGATTTCGGTATTGTCAATCCGGCGACCAAAGTCATCTACAGTGACATCCCGCAGAACGAGTTGGAGCTGATAGAGGACGTAGTGCTCAATCGCCGTCCCGATGCTGCAGAGCGGCTCATCGGGCTTGCTGGTGAAATAAAGGAACGTGAAGAAGTGGCCAGGACTGTTTCTGCCGGTGAGGCGCAGACGGCCGGAAGTGTACATGCGGAGGTGTGGCGCTCCGGCTCTGTGGACGAACGTCTAGTGCATGCACTTGTCAAGGGAATCGGCGACTGGCTGGAGGAGGACATAAAGGAGGCTCTTGAAGTCTATCCGACGGCAGTAAACATAATAGAGGGGCCTCTTATGGCCGGCATGAACACGGTCGGCGAGTTGTTCGGATGTGGTAAGATGTTCCTGCCACAGGTGGTCAAAACTGCACGCACCATGAAGCATGCCGTAGCAATACTTCAGCCATACATTGAGTCGGAGAAGACCGGAGGTAGCGTGAAGGCCGGAAAGGTGTTGCTGGCTACGGTGAAGGGTGATGTGCACGATATAGGAAAGAATATCGTCGGAGTCGTTATGGCCTGCAACAACTATGACGTTATCGACCTCGGAGTGATGGTTCCAGCTGAGCAGATAGTGCGCAAGGCCATAGAAGAGAAAGCCGATATCATCGGATTGAGCGGTCTTATTACGCCAAGTCTGGAGGAAATGGTGAACGTGGCCAATGAAATGGCACGGGCCGGACTGGATATTCCTATCATGATAGGCGGTGCTACGACAAGCGAGCTTCATGTGGCGCTGAAGGTTGCGCCGGTCTACGGGGGGCCTGTCGTATGGATGAAAGACGCTTCGCAGAACGCTCTGATGGCCGCACGGTTGCTGGACAAGAAGGACGGCGTCCAGCTTGAACATGAACTTGGGGACAGATACACGAGTCTGCGGAAAGAATATGATAAGGAGCAGGAGCAGTTGCAGTCACTTGTGGAGGCCAGAAAGAACAAGCTGGATTTGTTTAATTGAACAAACTATTGACTATGGGTAAGATTAAAAACATACTTTTTGATTTCGGTGGTGTCATAATAACCCTTAACCAACCTCAGGCCGTAAGGCATTTCATGGAAATAGGAGTTACCGACGCTGAGCAGCGGCTTGATCCTTACAGGCAGTCGGGGATATTCGGAGACCTTGAAGTCGGCAAAATCAATGCGGAACAGTTTCGCTCAGAACTCAGCCGTATGATAGGCCGTGAGGTTACATACGATGACTGTATGTATGCGTGGAAGGGATATGTGGGAGATTTACCGAAGCGCAATCTCGATATTCTGCGCAGGTTGCGGTCCGAAGGCTATCGCCTCATATTGCTGTCAAACACCAATCCATATATGATGGGTTGGGCCATGAGCGACGGCTTTGACGGCGAGGGACATTCGCTTGATCATTATTTTGATGCTGTGTATATGAGTTATAAGTGTGGCGTAATGAAACCGGACGAGCGCTTCTTCAGTCACGTGCTTGATTCAGAAAATATCGTTCCGCAGGAGACGCTGTTTCTTGATGACGGCCAGCGCAATGTTGAAGCGGCCGAGCGATTCGGTATCCGTACTTTCCGGCCGGACAACGGAGCGGACTGGACAGAAGAAATATATAAATATCTGAATGAATGAAACGACTGTATGTATCTTTATTAATGGTTGTTATGGTTGCAGTTACGACCATGGCACAGCAGAAGCGCGAATTCCGTGGCGCGTGGATCCAATGTGTTAACGGACAGTTTCAGGGCATGGCTACTGACGCCATGCAACGGACTTTGGTTTATCAGCTTGACGAGTTGCAGAAAGATGGGGCGAATGCTATCATATTCCAGGTCCGTCCGGAATGTGATGCCTTGTATGAAAGCCGGTTGGAACCGTGGAGCCGTTTTCTTACAGGAGTACAGGGGCGCGCCCCGTATCCTTACTGGGACCCTCTGAAATGGATGGTCGATGAGTGTCACAAACGTGGCATGGAACTCCACGCATGGATAAATCCTTACCGTGCCAAGACCAAAGGAACTACGGAACTGGCAACAAACCATGTCGCCATAAAGCATCCAGAACGCGTTTTCCGTTATGACGGACAGTATATCATGAACCCGGGATTGGCTGAGAACCGCAAATATATATGCAATGTGGTGGCTGACATTGTCCGTCGGTATGACATTGACGGACTTCATATAGACGATTATTTTTATCCTTATCCTGCGGCAGGTGAAACCATTCCGGATGAGAATCTGTTTCGGAACAGTTCCAATGGTATCGGTAATATAGCCGATTGGCGCAGATATAATGTCAATCTGTTCATGAAACAGATGCACGATACTATCGCATCCATCAAGCCATGGGTTAAATTTGGTGTTTCTCCCTTCGGAATCTATCGTAATAAGAGCGTTGATCCAAATGGAAGCAACACCCGTGGCCTGCAGAACTATGACGACCTTTATGCCGATGTGCTCCTATGGGTGAACAACGGTTGGGTTGACTATTGCGTTCCGCAGATATACTGGCAGATTGGTCATCCTACGGCAGACTATGAAACTCTGATAGAGTGGTGGAGTCGCAATGCGTCGGCACGACCTCTGTTTATCGGTGAGGATGTGGAACGTACGGTCAAATTCCCCGATACGAAGAAGCCTGAAAGCCATCAGATGCCGGCTAAGATGTCTCTTCATGCCAAATATCCGAATGTAGGCGGTACGGTGCTTTGGTATGCGAAGGCGGCCGTAGACAACATAGGAAACTATGGAACCATGTTGCGCAATGTCTATTGGAAGACTCCAGCCCTTCAGCCGCTCATGCCTTTCATTGACCACAAGGCTCCAAAGAAGGTACGGAAACTGAAGCCTGTATGGACGAGCGACGGCTATATGCTTTTTTGGACGGCTCCAAAAGGACAGGGGTGGCAGAACGAGGCAACCCGCTATGTCATTTACCAATTTAACAAAAAGGAAAAGACGGACATCACAAATCCATCGAAGATTGTTGCCATTACGTCCGATACATTCTATAAACTGCCGTATAACAATGGAAAGACAGATTATGTTTATGTCGTGACGGCACTTGACCGCCTGCAGAACGAGAGTAATGAAAAGAAGGTGAAAGTAAAATTGTAAACCATATAAACAGCCCGGTGGCTCATATATCACGCTGCTGACAGCAATGATATATGAGCCACCGAGTTGTTTGCACTTCTGCTTCTGAGTATTGTTTTTATTAAATTCAAATTCCGTGACCAATACAATGCTCTCCAAGAGAATTATACATCTTTTCCCAACAAGTCTTTTAGGAACTCATTCAGTTCCTCGTCAAGTCCGCTCATCAGTTCGGGATAGATGATAATGGTATCATCGTCAACTACATAAAGCTCGGCAATCGGCTCTTTATCTTCATCCTCCAAAACGAAAGAATAGGGTTTGAGTATCGACATATTGTCAACGATGTCCTTCTGAAGTTCAATGCCCTTGCGGATAACTGAAACTATTGAAGTTCGGAAGTCTTTGTCCGTGTTGCCTATCCATTGTTCTATGACAGAGCGTGTAATCTCGTTATCATCGTCGTCAAAAGCGACAAACTCGCCTGTCTCCTGATTGACACGCATGTGGATGTCTGTCAATAACACAGCCTCTTCCGTGGAAGGGAACTTATCCGCCACTTTACCGATAGTTCTGCTGATTTGTTGTAAAGTCTGTTCTGTTGCTTTCATACAATGTATTTTTAGTATTGCCGATTTTGCTGATTAGGATGATATAATATCATTCTGATACAAAAGTATAAAAATATTTTGAATAACCGCAAACGATTACGAATGTTTTGGAAAAATATTTTGTTTTTTTTATTGTTTATTCAGAAGATAGTGGTATCTTTGCATTTGTAAAGTCGAGTTAGCAAAACGCGGAAAGAGCTACTGAAAAATGGCAAAAAGCCACGAACAACGGTTCCCATTATATCAGCTTTAATAATTGATTTGGAAAAACAGAATAGAATTCTTGCGTTTAGCGAAGCGGAACTTAATGACTGAAAACATGAGTAACAGAATAAAGCATTCGGGAGTTATAGAGTCTATTAGTGACGGGAGTGTGAGAGTGCGTATACTCCAGACTTCGGCATGCGCCCAATGTAAGATAGCCGGACATTGTAATTCATCAGAGAGCAAGGAAAAGCTCGTTGATGTATATAATGTATCAGACACTTCACGCCTGAAAGTCGGTGACAGTGTTATGGTGACAGCCTCGGCGCGTGTCGCTGCTTCTGCTCTTCTTATTGGTTTCGGGTTGCCGTTCATTGTGCTTGTTGCTGTTATTTTAGCAGTCTACGTCATAACCGCTGACGAGGCTCTTGCCGGCTTGTGCGGTCTCGGAGCGCTTATACCATATTATATATTAGTATGGATGTCGCGTGAGAAGTTGCGCGTCCGTATGGCATTCGAGATAGAATGTAATTCCATGGAAAGAATGAAAGTACAAAACAAAGTATAACTAAAACAAACAAAGAATTATGAGTTTCATTTTGGTCGCAGTATTTGTGCTTGGAGCAATCGGACTTGTTGCAGCAGTCGTGCTGTATGTCTGCTCTAAGAAATTTGCTGTGGAAGAAGATCCGCGTATTGCTGATGTGGCAGCCCTTTTGCCACAGGCTAATTGCGGTGGATGTGGTTTCCCCGGTTGCGGTGGATTGGCTGATGCGCTCGTAAAGGGTGCCGATGCCGGCTCGCTTGACGGACTTTTCTGTCCGGTGGGAGGCCAGGAGGTAATGGGCAAAGTTGCGGATTTGCTTGGTATGGCCATGGCTAATTCGGAACCAATGGTAGCCGTAGTAAGATGTAACGGAACGTGTGCCAACCGTCCGAAGATTGCCGAATATTCAGGTCTGCGCACTTGTACTGCCATGCACGCCTGTGGAGCAGGTGAGACCGCGTGCGGTTTCGGCTGTTTGGGGTGTGGCGACTGCGTCAACGCCTGTCAGTTCGGTGCAATCACCATCAATGAGGAGACTGGACTGCCTGAAGTTGATGAGGATAAGTGTACATCATGCGGCGCTTGCGTGAAGGCTTGTCCGCGTAAGATTATAGAACTGCGCAAGAAGGGCCCCAAGGGACGCCGCGTTTATGTCAGCTGTGTGAACAAGGATAAAGGTCCTGTGGCCATGAAGGCATGTAAGGTGGCCTGTATCGGTTGTGGAAAATGTGAGAAGGAATGCCCGTTCGGAGCAATAACTGTAACTGGAAATATATCATACATTGACCCAGAGAAGTGCCGTTTGTGCCGCAAGTGTGAGAAGGTTTGTCCTACCCACGCCATCATCGCGGTGAATTTCCCTGCCCCCAAGCCGAAACCGGCCGCAGAGGAGACCAAGGCTGCTGACGCTGCAAATGTAGAACCTGTAAAGACGGAGGCATAAGCATTATGAATATAAGAACATTCAGAATAGGTGGTATACACCCGGAAGAAAACAAAATAACGGCAGAGATGTCCACACAAGTGGCAGCTTTGCCCAAACAGGCAATATTCCCATTGTCGCAGCACATCGGTGCGCCGACAAAGCCAGTTGTGAAGAAAGGCGACAAGGTGAAAGTTGGAACTTTGATTGCCGAGGCTGGCGGTTTTGTGTCTGCTCCGATTTACTCATCAGTATCAGGAACCGTGTTCAAGGTTGACACTGCCATTGATGCCACAGGCTATCGTGTCCCTGCAATCATAATCAATGTTGAAGGCGACGAGTGGGAAGAGAGTATCGACCGTTCAGAGAAGTTGGAGACATTAACTGCTCATCCGGAGCTTACACCGGAGGAAATTGTGGAGCGCATCAAGGTTGCCGGTGTCACCGGTATGGGTGGTGCCGGGTTCCCAACGTTCATCAAACTCTGTCCGCCGCCAACAGCCAAGGCCGAGTGTGTGATAATAAACGCTGTAGAGTGTGAGCCTTATATCACATCAGACTATCGTCTTATGATGGAGCATGCCGACGAGATCCTTGTAGGACTAGAGCTCCTTATGAAGGCCGCAAAAGTAGACAAGGGTTATATCGGTATCGAGACAAACAAGCCGCAGGCCATAGAACTGCTGACGCAGAAGACAGCCGGCGACCCGCGCATTGAGGTAGTTCCGTTGAAGCAGCGCTATCCGCAGGGTGGCGAGAAGCAGCTTGTTGACGCTGTTATACGCCGCCAGGTACCGGCCCCGCCGGCCATCCCTGTGAATGTAGGTGCAATAGTCCAGAACGTCGGTACGGCCTTTGCCGTATATCAGGCCGTAATGAAGCGCAAGCCTCTGTTCGAGCGTTATACAACGGTAACAGGCAAGCGTCTTGCAAATCCGGGAAACTTCCTCGTCCGTATGGGTACACCGATGAAAGACCTCATCGATGCTTGTGGAGGCATGCCGGAAGGAAACAACAAGCTATTGGCCGGAGGTCCGATGATGGGTAAGGCACTGACTTCTACTGAGGTGCCGGTGTGCAAAGGAACAAACAGTGTCACTATCATCAGTGAGGATGAAGCCGTGCGCAAGCCCGTTCAGCCTTGCATCCGTTGTGCCAAGTGTGTCAGCGTATGTCCTATGGGACTCGAGCCGTTCCTGCTTGCAACAGCTTCGGCCATGCACAATTGGGAAAAGGTGGAAGCTGAGGGTATCGTATCATGTATAGAGTGCGGCTCATGCCAGTTCACATGTCCGTCACATCGTCCGATACTCGACAATGTAAGGTTAGGAAAGAGCACAGTAATGGGCATCATCAGAGCCCGCAACGCTAAAAAGTAAAAACAATCATGGGAAAATTAATAGTTTCATTATCACCGCACGCACACGGAACAGATAGTGTAGAGCGTAATATGTATGGAGTAATCATTGCTCTTATTCCAGCTCTTCTTGTTTCGTTTTGGTTTTTCGGAATTGGTTCTGCCATTGTGTGTGCAACGAGTGTTGTTGCCTGCGTGGTATTTGAGTGGGCGATAACCAAGTTTATCTTGAAAAGAGAACAGAATACCGTAACAGACGGGTCGGCAATCCTTACAGGACTGCTCCTCGGTTTCAATCTGCCGTCCAATCTTCCGATATGGATTATCATCATTGGTGCTCTTGTTGCCATTGGTATCGGTAAGATGACATTTGGAGGCCTTGGTGCCAATCTTTTCAATCCTGCTCTTGTTGGCCGTTGCTTCCTGCTCGTATCTTTTCCTGCCCAGATGACATCATGGCCTGTAGCCGGCCAGCTCGGTGCCTATACCGACGCCACTACCGGCGCCACTCCTCTGAGCGTAATGAAAGATGCCATTAAGAGTGGCGATGCATCCTTGCTAAACCAGCTTCCCGATTCAGTATCTCTGCTTCTCGGCAATGCCGGAACAAGTGGTGCCGGATGTCTTGGCGAGGTTTGTGCATTGGCTCTACTCGCAGGTCTTGCTTTCATGCTTTGGAAGAAGATAATCACATGGCACATTCCAGTAAGTATCATAGGAACGGTATTTGTGCTCAGCGGTCTGCTTCACATGTGCGATGCTGTATACGCCGATCCGTTTACGGTAATATTCAGTGGTGGTCTGATGCTTGGTGCCATTTTCATGGCAACCGACTATGTTACCTCTCCTATGAATAACCGCGGCCAGCTTATCTATGGTGTATCCATAGGTCTGCTTACAGTCGTCATACGCAATTGGGGTGCATATCCTGAGGGAATGTCATTTGCCATACTTATCATGAATGCGTTTACACCGCTCATCAATACTTATGTCAAACCAAAACGTTTCGGGGAGGTAGTAAAGAAATGAAAAAGTTAGAATCATCACTTACCAATATGATCATCGTGCTTGTGGCCGTGGCGGTGGTATCCGGCGGCCTGCTTGCATGGGTAAACAATGTGACAGAGGCCCCGATAAAGGAGCAGGATGAGATGGCTTTGGCCAACGGTATCAAGAGCGTGATGGGCGTTGACGACATCACGGTGACGGCCAACGACGAGTTGACCAAGAATATCGGCGGCAAGGATTATACATTCATCGTGCACAAGACGAATGACGCCCAAGGTAATTTTCTTGGTGCAGCCATAGAGAGCACGACGATGGGATTCGGCGGCGACCTCAAGGTACTTGTTGGCTTCGACGGCGAGGGCAATCTTCTTGGCTATACCATACTTCAGCACGCCGAGACTCCCGGACTTGGTGCCAAAGCTGACAAATGGTTCCAGAAAGACGGGAAGGGCAACATCATAGGACGCCGTATGGATGTATCAAAGCCGCTTGTTGTGAACAAAGACGGCGGTGATGTAGATGCCATCACTGCTTCAACAATCACCACACGTGCTTTCCTCAAAGCTGTCAATCAGGCCTATGCAGCATATTCTGCTCAGGACGTGGACGCTGCCAGTGGTGCCTCAAAGCAGACAAAGAGTAACTAACCGTTTAATGAATGAGAGATAATATGAACTATATTAAAGTATTACTTAACGGCATAGTAAAGGAGAACCCAACGTTTGTGCTTCTGCTTGGTATGTGTCCTACGCTGGCCACTACCACATCTGCCCAAAACGGTATGTCAATGGGACTTGCAACTATGTTTGTACTGATATGCTCCAACATCGCAATATCGCTGATAAAGAGCATTACTCCTGACAAAGTGCGCATACCGGTATTCATTGTCGTTATCGCATCGTTTGTGACAATCCTACAGATGTGTCTCAAGGCATACATGCCCGAGGTGAATAAGTCGCTTGGACTTTTCATACCGCTTATCGTCGTAAACTGTGTCATACTCGGCCGTGCCGAAGCCTTCGCCTGCAAGAACAATCCTGTGGCGAGCCTTTTCGACGGTTTGGGCATAGGTTTGGGATTTACTCTTTCGCTTACCCTTCTCGGTATTGTGCGTGAGGTTTTGGGTGCAGGCTCAATTTTTGGAGTGGTTCTGTTGCCAGAGACTTACAACATCCTGTTGTTCATTCTGCCTCCCGGCGCGTTCATAACGCTTGGATTTCTTATTGCCATCGTTAACAAATTAAAGAAAGCTTAGTCACAATTATGGAATACATACTTATATTTATATCGGCAATATTCGTGAACAACATCGTGTTGTCACAGTTTCTTGGCATTTGCCCGTTCCTCGGCGTGTCTAAGAAGGTGGACACTGCTCTCGGAATGAGTGCAGCCGTGGCGTTCGTGCTCGCTCTTGCCACCATTGTCACTTATCTGGTACAGAAGTTTGTGCTCGATGCTTTTGGGTTGCAGTATCTTCAGACCATCACATTCATTCTCGTGATAGCCTCTCTCGTGCAGATGGTTGAGATTGTGCTGAAAAAGGTATCGCCTGCGCTCTATCAGGCACTTGGCATCTTCCTTCCACTTATCACCACCAACTGCGCCGTGCTCGGTGTGGCAATTCTCGTGATTCAGAAAGACTACAATCTGATAGAGGGCATTGTTTACGCCTTCTCCACTGCAATCGGTTTCGGACTTGCCATGACCGTGTTTGCCGGCATGCGCGAACAGCTCGAGATGGTGAACATACCGAAAGGCATGCGTGGCATGGCCATTGTCCTTGTGTCGGCCGGTCTTCTGAGCCTTGCTTTCATGGGCTTCTCCGGTGTAGATGGAGGACTGAAGCAGGTGTTCGGTCTGGAATGATTTGACATTAATACAAAAAACTTTAGAAAGGAAATTTGCAAACAGCGAATTTCCTTTCTTTTATTTTCCTGATTTCCATATTTTTATATATCTTTGCATTATCAATTATTCTAACATAAAGATATACATAATGAAACATACTATTTTAGTAACGGGTGGTACAGGCTTTATAGGCTCTCACACAACAGTAGAATTGCAGAATGCCGGTTATAAAGTCGTTATTGTGGACAATCTGTCCAATTCTCAAGCAAGCGTTGTTGATGGAATTGAGAAAATCACAGGTATTCGCCCCGCTTTCGAGGAAGTCGATTGCTGCGACTTGGAAGCTATGGACAAAGTCTTTACTAAATATCCGGATATAGATGGCATCATCCACTTTGCTGCGAGCAAGGCCGTGGGCGAGAGCGTTGAGAAACCGCTTCTGTATTATCGTAACAATATTGTCAGTCTTGTCAATCTGCTGGAACTAATGCCGAAGCATGATGTGAAAGGAATCATCTTCTCATCCAGCTGCACCGTCTATGGACAGCCCAATCCAGAGAACCTCCCCGTGACGGAAGACGCCCCTGTCAAGCCGGCGGAAAGCCCCTACGGCAACACGAAGCAGGTCAACGAAGAGATTATCCGCGACGACATCAACAGCGGTGCTCCTATCAAAGCCATACTTCTCCGCTATTTCAATCCCATTGGTTCCCATCCGACGGCCATCATCGGCGAAATGCCCAACGGCGTGCCAATGAACCTCATCCCCTATGTAACCCAGACAGCCATGGGAATACGTGAGCAGCTGAAGATATTCGGCAACGACTATGACACTCCGGACGGAACCTGCATACGTGACTATATCTACGTCGTAGATTTGGCGAAGGCTCATGTCAAGGCCATGGAGCGCGTTCTCGATAGTGACAGCGACAAGCTTGAAGTTTTCAACGTCGGAACAGGAAAGGGCGTAAGCACCAAAGAGATTGTTGATGCTTTCGAGTCTGCCACAGGCGTGAAGCTCAACTGGACATTTGCGCCGCGCCGCGCAGGAGACATCGAAAAGGTGTGGGCAAATCCGGAAAAGGCCAACAATGTTCTCGGATGGAAAGCCGAGACAAGCCTTGAAGACACGTTGAAATCTGCATGGAAGTGGCAGGAGAAACTGCGTAAGGAAGGAATACAGTAATTACTGTGATAAATAAAAGACCGGTGTGTTTCTACATAACCGCGTTTTATTTTGTGTTTGTGTTGTTTAGTCCTCTGATGAGAATCAGGGGACTAATTCTTTGTACGCCCAGCATGGGCGTACTCTATAGGGTACAAGTCCCGAACGTGCCCTGACTATCATGTTGATGACATGAAGGAAGATGTTGCCTATGTCATTAATGAAATTCCCCCAAACTCGAAAAGAATATCCTAATAGGATTCCACCTGTCGCACCAAGAATCAACGCTATCCCCATCTGATAATGCAGAGACAACTTTATCCGCTTCATACTATTCGCCTTCCAATAAGTTCAACATTGCCTTAGCTTTTTCTTGATTATAGCTAATGACAGTGTAAGCATATATTGATAGAAAAACAGACACTTACCACAATTTTGTATAAATGAGAAATACGGAACTCTATCTGAATCCCGTATTTCCCATTTACACAAAAAAATTATAGTGTATAATTACTTGTATTTTTCAATGAATTCCTGTGCCTGTTCGTCACCGAGTTCCTTTGCTTTTCGTAGATTCTTTATTCCTTCAGTCCTATTTCCGCTCAGACACTGAGCCAGCCCAAGAAATAGATAACCTTCATTGTTTTTATCATCAAGTTCGATACATTGTCCAGCTGTTTTTATTGCATCATCAAACAGTCCGACATTAATTTCGATTGATGCCTTTGTTGTATAGTATAATACGTTTTGGGGATCTTTCTCAATAGCCTTATTTATATCATTGAGTGCCAATTGATATATGTTTCCATCTATTTCAATCAACGAACGGATATAATAGAAGTTGGCATTGAGTTGATTACCCATCAACTGTTCATAATCGTTATAATCGGATATTGCTGCACGAAATTTCCCTGATTGTGTCAGAGCCTGAGCTCTTGCCAGCAAATATGGTGCAGCGTTTTTGAGATAAGGCTTTGAAAAAGTATTTACGGCACTGTCAAGCAAGGCTATCATGGTTGTTGTATCATTTAGCATCTCCTTACAGCGAGCTGCGGCAAAATAAATTTCAGCAGTCTTAGTTCCACTGTTTATCAGATTCTCATATATTCCATAAGCCTCGTCATAATGTTTCTGGGTAAATCTTATTTCCGCTTTCAGCTGACGATATACCGGTATTGGATTGATAGCAAATGCAGCATCAGTTTCTGTAACAGCCTTGTCAAGGTTCCAATTCTCATAGGGTATATCTTTTTTATATAGTTCCTTGCTATATATGAGATTGGCATAGTTATAATGGACATCATCTTTTTTGTCAGAGACTTTTAAAGCTTGTTCCATATCCCGTTCTGCATCACTGAACTTATTGGCATTGGCATTCATTTGAGCGCGATAGATATAGCCATCAGCTGCATTCGGAAATTTGACGATAAAATCGTTTATTAAATCTACATATTTTGCCGAATCAAGAGTAGAACCTGCTACATACATCGTGAGTATGGCCTGTTCCAATTCATCTGGAAGTTCTTTCTTTATGTCTATACGCTTTAAGGCCGTCTCATTAATACTCAATCCTGTTGTTTTCAATCCTTTGGCAAATTCTGCACTGACGGCATAATATATTGATTCATTTGCTTTTGAGGACTGTTGTATAATACCAACAACTTCTCCTTTATCATTTAGCACAGGACTACTTATAGAGTTCCCATCTTTAGGTAGATTAATATTTATGGTATAGTAAGTGTACTTCTTTTGGAAAATCTCCGTTTTACTGATATTTCCTTTAAATGCCATAGAAGTTTTGGGATTACTGCAGTACGGCAACATCCAAACATCACTACCTTCTGCAACAGCTTCTTCTGCAATGGGCAACGCTGCTGTCCGTTTTCCTTCTACACGGAATTTGATGACATCGTATGTCTCATTTGCACCAAGAATGGATTCGACATTCATCTCTTTTCCCTGTGAGTCAATGACAACGGCTTTGACTGCTCCGACAAATGGGGAATAGCAACTGACTGCTTCTCCATTACTACCTATGAAAAAGCCATTGACACTTCCGAGCATAGTTCCGTCAGAAGCGAATGTCTTAAGGGTGAACACTGATTTTGTGGCTTTTTTTGTCCAATTCTGCTGCCCAAATGTATTATTAAAAAATAGTGTTATGGCAATAGCTGTAAATAATATACGTTTCATCGCTTTAATAGTTCTTTTGCATTGTTTATTGCTGCCTCAGATATGTCACTGCCACTGAGCATCTGGGCTATTTCGGTAACTCTTTCGTTATCCGACAGCATTTGCATGTGGCTGATAGTGCCGTCGGCAGTATCTTCTTTATAAACTTTATAATGAGTTGTTCCAAGTGCGGCAATCTGCGGTAAATGGGTTATGCTTATTACTTGACGATTATTATTGCCCATCTGTTGCATAATGTGCGCCATTTTTTCTGCAATCTTTCCACTTACTCCTGTGTCTATCTCATCAAATATGATTGTAGGAAGTTTAACAGCACCACTAATCATTGCCTTTAGCGAGAGCATTACGCGGGCTATCTCTCCGCCGGATGCAGTTTGGGATACAGGCTGAAGTGGCATGTTCTTATTTGCACTAAAGAGGAAAGCCACTTTGTCAAAACCATCATGACTCAATGGCCCACATTCTATGTTTACTTCAAATCTCACATTCGGCATACCTAATGACGTCAGTCTTTTCAGCATTTCTTTTTCAATGTTCTTTGCAGCGGCCTTTCTCATAATGCTCAATGTCTCTGCTTGTCGCAAACATTCTTCTTTTTTCTTGTTAAGGTCTTCCTGCAATTCATTGAGGGCATCGTCACTTGATTCAATGCTATTTAATCTGTTGTGAAGTTCTTCTTGCTTGGTCAATAGTTCATCAATGTTTTCACAATGATATTTCTTTTCAAGATCATAGATCTTGTCCAACCGATTGTTTATTGCATCTAACTCAGCAGGATTGAAATCAACATTATCTAATAGGCCACAAATTTCATCAGAAACATCTTTCAACTCGATGTAACAACTGTCCATACGCTGTGTCAAAGAATTGGTTGCAGGCATGACTCTACTGATGCTTCTAATTGCACTTATGGCTGATTTCAGATTCCCGACAATACCAGTATTTTCATTTGAAAACAGGCTATCCGCTTCATAGAGCGCACTCTTTATTTCTTCAGAGTGACTCATTGTTTCTGCCCGTTGCTCCAGTTCTTCTTGTTCTTCGCTCTGAAGCTCGGCATTTTTCAATTCCGTATATTGAAATTGCAAGAAGTCTACATTATCTCTGTTTCTCTTTATTTCTTCCTTTAAATCGGCTAATTGGCGTTCCTTAGCGAGATAGTCGCTATAAAGACGTTTGTATATGGCAAGCTCTTTAATACTATCGGCAATAATGTCTACCACATTAAGCTGAAAATCTTGTTTATTAAGTAGCAGGTTCTGGTGTTGGCTATGAACATCTACGAGACGTTCTCCTAAATCTTTCAACAAAGAGAGTGGGGCGGGAGTATCATTAATGAATGCTCTGCTTTTTCCTGTTGCTGTCAATTCACGCCTTATAATGCAATCGGTAGCGTCATATTCGATATCATTAGTTTCAAAAAAACTTTCCATCCCATAACGTGACAAGTCAAAATGGGCTTCGATGACACATTTTCCTGCACCATGTTTTATTGTCTTTGAGTCGGCACGTTGCCCGAGAAGTAATCCGATTGCTCCTAATACAATACTTTTTCCTGCTCCGGTTTCACCTGTTATAACGGAGAAACCGGGATGGAAATCAATATCCAGAGTATCTATAAGGGTGAAATTGCGTATATAGAGTTTCTTAATCATTATTGCTTGATTTTATTCCAAGAATTGTTTTGTGAAGCATTGATGCCCATAAGAATTTCGTACACAGATTCTTTTTCTTTCTGAGTACCTTTGCCTTTATATATATTGGCCAACTCATCTTTCTTATAGTCCGTCCATATCTGTGGCAAGAGGCTTAAAGGCTTGTCTTTGTGAGCTAGTTGTAAATCATCCTGTATCGCTGTAGTTATATTGGCTCGACCGCGTTCTGCATTGTTTGCCATTTCGTCCAATCCTTTGCGGTAATAGTCATACTGCAATTGTCGAAAAGGTTTCATTGCTTCTTCCATATAATCATTGATTATAGAAAAACGATTACGACTGTTTTCAAAAGCTTTCCAGCCTGTGAAATTAAGGTTTTGTGTATTATTGACAAGAAAAAGACAGCGCTGGAGTATGTCTGTGCCTCCCATTGGGGAAAATGTGTCGAGGTCAAGTCCGATAATTAGATATGCATAATAAGCGAATAATGCTGTCAATTGATTATCCACGTTCTCATCATTATAATTTAATTGGTCGAACTGGGCAAATTCAAAATTAAAGTCGGCGTCCTTATTATTATAAATTGTAGTTGTATATTGTGAATTATATACAGGACGGTTGGCCTGTATCATAGCAGAACACTCAAAGGTATTTGTTGTTTTATCATATTTGTTGACTGTTATGTTGAAAAAACAAACAATACGTTCGTTTTGCTGGAATTGCAGTTCCGTCCATTGCCGCTCGTTGACAAATTGTTCGAGGGTTTGCTGCAAATTTTCGAAAATGCTGATATCCGTAACTCCCACTTGACTATGGTTAATATTCACTTTGGCTTGTAATTCCTGTGCCAGAGAGTGTGTTGTCAGTGCAGTCATTATGATAATAAACAATACTTTCTTCATGTCGTGTCCATATATTAATTACATTATACTTACAAGTTCTGAAATGATATCTGTTGCAACAGCTTCCTTTTGTTTTTTGGGAAAATCCTTATGTCCTTCAGCTGATATAATGCTTATTTTGTTTTCATCCGTGCCGAAGCATGTTCCTTTGTTCCGTAATGAGTTCAGTACGATGAAGTCCAGATTTTTGCGTTTCAGCTTTGAGATTGCATTAGTATTCTCGTCATTTGTCTCCAAAGCGAAACCAATCAATCTCTGACGTTCTGTCTTGCGTCGTCCGAGTTCGGCTGCAATATCGTGTGTGGGCTGTAAACTTATCACGAGATTATCTTTTTCACGTTTGATTTTATGATTGGCAATTGTGGCCGGACGAAAATCAGCTACCGCAGCGCATAATATGGCAACATCAGAAAACTCAAACTCTTTAATAGCTGCTTCATGCATTTCTTCGCAACTTTCAACATCTATTCGTTTTATTTTCTCACTTTTTGTGTTAAGAGTTACCGGACCTGCTATTAGAGTTACAAAGGCTCCACGTCTGGCGCATTCCTCAGCAAGGGCAAATCCCATTTTGCCGCTGGAATAGTTGCCAATAAATCTCACAGGATCAATTTTCTCGTATGTAGGTCCTGCTGTAATCATGACATGCTTTCCTTTCAAATCTTGTGATATGTCATTGAAATGTTCTTTGGATTGTTGCCCAACACCCGAGAAGTAATCTTCAAGCACTTTAACTATGTTGTCTGGCTCTTCCATACGTCCTTTTCCTTCAAGTCCGCTGGCAAGAAAACCACTTTGTGGCTCTACAAAATGATTGCCGAATGACTCCAAGCGCTTAATGTTTTGTTGAGTCGATGGATGAGCATACATGTCAAGATCCATTGCAGGAGCTATGAAAACGGGAGCTTTCATGGACAGATAAGTTGTAATGAGCATATTGTCGGCAATTCCGTTAGCCATTTTGCCCAATGTAGATGCTGTACATGGAGCAATTAACATGGCATCTGCCCACAAACCTAAAGTCACATGACTATTCCATGTCCCATCACGTTGTGAAAAGAATTCGCTTATAACTGGTTTTTGAGTTAGTGCAGACAGAGTGATGGGAGTAATGAATTCCTTGCCTGCCGGTGTTATGACGACTTGTACCTCGGCTCCTCTTTTGATAAGGCCGCGTATGATATAGCACGCTTTATAGGCAGCTATAGAGCCAGTAATGCCTAAAACTATTTTTTTTCCTTTGAGCATACTTACATAAATTTGCTTTCTCTCAATTTTATACGTGTCAGCACCTGTTTGGTGTTATATGTGAAATCACCAGTTAATATCCAACTATAATAGCCCGGATCATATTTCAATACAGATGTTACAGGTTCGCCTTTGTGTTTCCCAAAATTGAAAACTTCAGTAAGTTTGGGATTACCATCTTTGTCTGTTATTGTCTTTCCGTTTTTGTCTTTAACCTCTCCCCATACAATGCGGCCAGCGAAATCAACATTGTTGTTCTGGCGTGAGAAGTCAGCGAGGAATGATATGTCATTAATTAATTGTCGTTCCGGTTCCGGCTCTGTTTCCGGATTATATTTATCCAGTATACCCATGAGGACACGATAGGTAGCTTCTGTGTCCTGATCAGCCCGGTGAGCTTCAAAGTCCTCTTCCATATTCCGTCCACAGTAGAACTTATATGCCGCGGCCAGATTTCTGCGTTCCATTTTGTGGTATATAGTTTGGGCATCAACAAGACGGCATTTTGAGAAATTGAAATCTATTCCTGCACGAAGAAATTCTTCTGCCAACATCGGAATGTCAAAATGGTTTGAGTTAAATCCGGCGAAGTCACATCCTTTAAATTCCTCATAAAGCCCAGAGGCAATATCCTTGAATGTTGGCTTTCCTACGACATCATCATCTGTTATTCCAGTAAGAACAGCTACGGCTTCTGGTATCGGTTTGCCAGGGTTTACAATTTCGTTGCCTCTTACTTCATTACCGTTAGGGTACACCTTTATATATGATATCTGTATGATTCTGTCTTTGACCAAATCTAATCCGGTTGTTTCCAAATCGAAAACTACTAATGGTTTTTGCAGTCTCAGTTTCATTATATGATAAGTTTTTTTAGTCCGTGAAAACAATCTTTCTTTATATTTTGTTTGTGCCTCCAACACTTAAACGGTCTGGCCGTCAAGTGTTGGAGGCACAAACATTTATAATCCCAAATAAAGTGTGGCTTTTTCCACGCGTTTATCTCTTTTTATTAAATAACGGGCATCATGAGCATCAATACATCCTGATTTTCAGGTTGCTCCAATGGCTCTATCAGTCCGGCGCGACTTGGATCGGCCAACTGTATGACAATGTCTTGACAATCAAAGTTATTGAGGATCTCTATGAAAGAAGCTCCGTTAAATCCAATACTCAATGGCTGACCGTTGTATTCGCATGACATTTTTTCTGTAGCAGTCTTGGAGAAATCATAGTCTTCTGCATCAAGTTTGAGCGTGCCATTCTCTAAGTGGAATCTAATCAGATTACTGAAACCATTGGTAAACGGAAGTACACGACGCATTGCGTTGAGCAATGCCATGCGGTCAGCAGTAACCTGATTCGGACTGTCCTGTGGAATAACACCATTATAATTGGGGTAACGTCCTTCAATCAGTCTGCAACTGAGAGTACCGTCACCGTAGTTAATTTCTGCATTACGGTCATCAAATTTTATGGTCACATCGCCGCCATCCTTACCTAACATGTTTTTGAGTAATGTCGCTGGTTTTTTGGGCAAACTGAAAGAAGATGGTGTTTCACTTTTTACAGTAAAAATTTTCGTACGCACCAATTTGCGTCCGTTGCATGTTACAATAGCTAAATATTCTTGGGTCAGGTCAAAATATACACCATTCATAGCTGGACGCAATAAATCCTGTGCCGTTGCAAAAAGAGACCTGTTGATACTGTCGGCTAAGATGTCGCTTGCGATAGTGAAACATGTCGAGTTGTCTCCTACTTCCTGAGCTTTAGGGAACTCGTCTGCATTTTCTACCGGTAGAGAGAACATACCGTTTTGATAGCTTATCCGTGCTATATTGTTCTGTTGATTGATTTCAAACGTAATGGGTTGTTCAGAGAAAACTTTTACAGCCTCAAGTAGATCATGGTTACCAACGGCAAACTTGAAATTTCCGTCGCTTTCTGTTACCTCGATGGACGTTGTCATTGTGTTTTCTCCATCGGAAGCCGTTAAATGGAGGATATTGTCCTCTATTTCAAAAACGAAATCAGCCAAAATCGGCAGTGAGTTTTTGTTATTGCTTATTACTTTGGACAATGCCGTGAGCTTACTGCTGAGAGCAGTGCTTGATAATGTAAATCTCATTGGTATATAAATCTTTTGTTTCTGTCAATTCAAATATTGACTACAAAAATACAAAATTACTATGTGAAGAGCAAAAATAATTATTGAAAAATGTGCAAATACGAACTATTTTTAGTAATTTCGCAATCTGAAAAAGCAAAAAGAGAATATCATTAATTATATAACGAAATGGAAATAACAGGTAAAATTATTGCCGTGCTTCCGGCAAACAGCGGTGTTTCAGCGCGCACGGGCAATCCGTGGATGTCACAAGAATATGTATTGGAAACTCACGATCAATATCCGAGAAAGATGTGCTTCCGCGTTTTTGGTGAAGATCGTATCAAACAGTTCAACATACAGGGTGGTGAGGAGTTGACAGTGTCTTTTGACATTGATGCTCATGAGTATCAGGGCCGTTGGTTTAATAGCATTAATGCCTGGGCTGTCAATCGTGCTCAGGCTCAACAGCCGGTACAGCCTGCTGCAACAGATGATCCGTTCCAACCGGCTCAATCTGCAGCCATGCCTTTCCCGCCCGCTCAGGAGCAGAGCAGTACTGAAGGAAGTGCCGATGACTTACCATTCTAAGAAGAATACATCTTATAGATTTGATAAAAAACCAAGATGCCGGTCAATCAACTGATTTGACTGGCATTTTTGTTCTGACAACTTCAATCCGCCTTTTGGCTTCATTTGCTTCAGGATATAGTTTGAGCGCCTTTTCGTAATTGCGTATAGCCGCCTCGTACATGTGTTCGTGCTCACATTCTTTGCCAAGGACGATATATTCTACTGCGAGTTTTTTCAGGAAATCGTCCTTCTTCTTTATTTCTTCAATAAGCCTTTCTTTTTCTTCCTGAAGACGGTTGATGACACCAAGCTTTCTGCGTATCAGCCTTTTTGAGGCAGGTTTCTCAATGTCGTACCGACTATGAATCGCTTTGAAGAAATTATCAATGAAAGCATCGAAATCCTGACGTTCAAATGCGGTAACTGCGTCGCGATACTCTTTGTCTGCCTTGCTTTCCGCCAAAGCCCGGTCTATGATGCCGCAATTATTGTATTGTCGGGCAAATTGTATAACTTCCGCTCTTACGAAGATGTTGGCCGGCTTTATCGGTTCCCGCAGGCTTATTCCCTCCAATGATGTACATCGGCTTAAAGCGACGTATGTCTGTCCTCCGGCAAACACTCCTCCGGTAAAATCAATGTTCACCTTATTAAACGTAAGTCCTTGGCTTTTATGTACGGTTATGGCCCAAGCCAGTTTGATTGGAAATTGCGTATATGTTCCCAGCAGTTCTTCCTCAATCTTCTGCTCCTTTTCATTGAATGTGTAACGAAGGTTTTCCCATATTTCACGTTCGACGTCATATTCATTACCACCTTCCGTGGCGATGGAGATAATACCTTCTTCCTCGTCAATGCCGATTATTGTGCCAAGTGTTCCGTTTACCCATCGCTTGTCCTTATCGTTCTTTATGAATATAACCTGTGCTCCTGGTTTGATCTGCAATTCCATGGGAGAGGGTAGGGATGTTTCGGGGAAATCACCTTTGATCCTTCCATGGAATACAGTCGGACTACCTTCCAGATTATCGAGGCGGCATCCGTTGATATAGTCAACGGTGTCACGGCGTGATGCAAGCGTTATGGCCAATTCGGAGCCTTGCAGGCCTAAGTCCGCATTAGTGCGTGTATTGAGTTTCTTTATATCAGCGTCCAACACAGTATTGTTGCGTATCCTGTCGAGCATCTGTATGAACGTTCCGTCTGTCTGCCTGTAGACCTTGCGCAGTTCTATGCTGACTAATTGCATTTCATGAAACACTTTTGCAGCAAAGAAATAGGCAGACGGATAGAATGGTTGCAGCAGCCGGCGGTCATCTTCCTTTAATACCGGTTCCAACTGATAGATGTCACCAACGAGCAGGAGTTGCTTGCCCCCGAAAGGCTCACGCATATTTCTACAGTATATGCGGAGAACCTTGTCGATAAAATCTATTATGTCGGCCCTGACCATACTTATCTCATCAATAATGATAAGTTCTATCTCCCTTAGCAGACGGCATTGGTCACTGTTATATTTCAGTGACTTGCGTATGTTACGGGAACTATATCTTGTGTCATTGGGCAGTAAAGGATGGAAAGGCAATTTGAAAAAGCTGTGCAGCGTACAGCCTCCGGCATTAATCGCTGCTATGCCGGTTGGGGCGAGTATGACGTGTTTCTTCTTTGTATTAGCTGATACGTATCGCAGGAAAGTAGATTTACCCGTCCCCGCTTTTCCAGTCAGGAAAAGGGAGCGACGGGTATAATTGATGATCTGAAGAGCGTCCTGCCACTCTTTGTTGTCTGTATCAAGTTGCATTTTGGACTGTTAGTCAGAGAAAGACATCCTCTTCGTGAATAGTCGTTCTTCTTCTTTTGTTTTCTGTAGCTTCGCCTTGTTTGCCATTAGTACCGTTTGTAGGCTCAGACGAGATTTTTGAATCTTTGTTCGGGGCGATTGCCTCACCCTCGTGTAGTATGGCATTGCCGTCTTCATCCAACATGACTGTACTTATTCTGCTCATTATGCTGTCCACGCTGAGACTGTCATTGTCTCTTTTGTGATAGTATCCGCTGCAGCTGTTGTAGGCATCAGCCGGAATGTCACTTGAAGCTTTACTGAACTTGCCATGATACTTCTTGAATGCAGGATCATCAAACACTGATTCGAAGAAATAGCCGCAGATTGGTAGTGCGGTGCGGCTACCTTGTCCAAGAGCGCCTGTGCGGAAATGGATTGAGCGGTATTCTCCGCCGACCCATGCTCCTGCTACCAGTTTCGGACATACTCCAACAAACCAGGCGTCCGAATGGTTATTGGATGTTCCTGTCTTGCCTCCGAATTCCGTATCGCTGTGCTTGCCGACAAATCTCCACAGGCTTTGACTTGTTCCACCCGGTTCTCTCATGCCTCCCATAAGCATCTGCTGCATGAAGAAAGCGCTCTTGTAGGGTATGGCCTGCACCTGTTCGGACGAAACACTATATACTTCCTTACCGTTTCTGTCGAGTATCTTTGTGACGAGAACCGGTTCGTGCATTTTACCGTCATTGGCCACAGTTGCGTATGAATTAACCAGTTCAAGAAGGTTGACGTCGCTTGCTCCTAATGCCAGGGATGGCGTATTGTCGAGGGGACTCTTTATTCCCATAGCCTGTGCGGTCCTTACAATATTGCTAATGCCGACCTCCTGACCAAGTCTCACAGCAACAGAATTTATACTTTGTGCGAAAGCCGCTTTCAGAGGCATCATGTCATCCGTGAAATAGCCGTTGGCATTTGTCGGGGCCCATGTAACTTCCTCTTTCTTGAACTTATCATAGACTTTCATGCTTATGTATGAATCACGGCGCTTATCGCATGGGGTGATACCCTGATTCATAGCCTCCGTATAGACGAAGAGTTTGAATGTAGATCCCGGCTGGCGCATGGCAGTGACCTTGTCATATTTCCATGTAGTGAAGTCAACGTCTCCGACCCATGCCTTGACATGTCCTGTCTCTGATTCCATGGCGACAAACCCGCAATGCATGAATCGCTCCATATAGCGTATGGAGTCCATCGTGCTCATCTCACGTTCTATAGTGCCATGTTCATAGTCGAACAGTTTGACTGTATGGGGTATGTTGAGTTGATAGAAGACGGAGTCCGTGTTTTCGGAATATTTCTCCATCAGATGTTTGTAGACGGGAAGTTTTTCCGCAATACCTTCTATGAAATGTGGAATTTCCATGTGGCGCTCATCCTGCCATGGATTTGTTGTTCCCCAATGGCTGTTGAAGTTGCGCTGTATGACCATCATCTGTTTGTGTGCGGCGGCTTCCGCATACTTTTGCATGCGTGTGTCGAGGGTTGTGTAGATTTTCAGGCCGTCGTTGTAGAGATCATAGTCGTTGTCCTTACACCAGTCCTTCAGATAGTTTGCTACAGCAGAGCGGAAATAGGAGGCCTGTCCGTCATAATTGCTTTCAACGCTGTAGTTCAGCTTGATGGGGATTTCTTTCAGTCTGTCATATTCCGTTTCGCTTATGAAACCGTGCGACACCATGTTGCTGAGAACGACATTGCGTCTTCTCAGGCTGTTCTTCGGGTTTATCTTGGGGTTATAGTATGTCGTGGCTTTCAGCATACCGACAAGCACTGCAGCCTGTTCTGTGGTCAGTTCCTTGGGTGAGTTTCCGAAATAAGTCTTGCATGCAGTCTTGATGCCGAAAGCATTTGAACCGAAATCAACGGTATTGGCATACATCGTCAATATTTCTTTCTTATCAAAGAAGAATTCAATCTTGACGGCCGTAATCCATTCCTTGCTCTTCATGATAAGCATCTTGATGCCGGGAATCTTTCCGAGCAGTCCCGTTGAATACTGGGTGCGCGCCTTGAACATGTTCTTCACGAGCTGCTGCGTTATCGTCGATGCTCCGCGTGCTTCATGATGAACGACATAGTCTTTAGCAGCGGCTACAATACCTTGAAAGTCAATGCCGATGTGCTTGAAGAAGCGTTCGTCTTCGGTTGATATGAGTGCTTCCCAGAAGACAGGGTTCACATCTTCATATTTGACCGGGGTTCTGTTCTCGTTGAAATACTTTCCAATCAGTATGCCGTCCGCACTGTATAGCTCAGAAGCCTGACTTGTCTTTGGGTTTCTGATTTTGTCTATACTTGGAGATTTGCCGAATAACCAGAACAGATTGTTGTCTACGGCACCGAGAAACAGAATGAAAGCGACAATTAATGATGCTATTCCTGAAATAATCTTTATATACCACGGCCGTCCGCAAAACAGGTTCTTATACCAGACAGCGGCATTGCGCAACAACGTCCCGCATCGTTTCAGGCAGGCTACGACTTTGTTCTTCTTTTCATCAGAATTCTTTTTCATATTCTTGTGATATATAGTTCATTATTTCGTTTTTGTCATTGGGGTCAAACCATCGGACTTTCTCATCCCGTTTGAACCATGTGAGCTGCTTGCGGGCGTATCTTCTGGTGTTACCTTTTATTCTTTCGACGGCTTCTCCCATAGAGGAACTACCGTCAAAATACTCGAATATTTCTTTGTAACCAACCGTGTTCAAGGCATTTAACTCTCTATATGAATAGAGGGCGCGGGCTTCTTCAAGAAGACCGTCATGAAGCATTTCATCCACGCGGCTGTTGATTCTTCCATAAAGCTCTTCCCGTGGTCTGTTGAGCGCAATTTTAATAATATTGAACGGGCGTTGTCTTTTCTCTTTCTTCCGGAAATACGTGTATGGCTTTCCCGTTTGATAGCATATTTCCAATCCGTGAATCACTCTCCGTGTATTCTTTCTGTCCACGATACTATAATACTCCGGATCCAGCACTTTCAGTTCGCTACAGAGTTTTTCGAGTCCCTCACGTTCCAGGCGTTCCTTCAATAGCTCACGTGTTTCGGCATTGACGGCCGGGATGTCGTCAATGCCGTTACACACGCTGTCTATATACATCATGGAGCCTCCGGTCATCAAGGCGATGTGGCGGCCGTCACCCGCAAAGAACTCCGCCAAGAGGCTCATGACTTCCTGTTCATACATTGATGCGTTGTAGTAGTCTTCGAGTTCCAGCGTCCCTACAAAATAGTGCTTTACCTTCTGAAGCTGGTCTTTCGTGGGAGCTGCTGTACCGATACGGAGCCCTTTATATATCTGACGTGAGTCGGCGTTTATAATCGGTATGCCATAATGGTCGGCAATATCCAAGCATAGCTCTGTCTTTCCGACAGCAGTCGGCCCTGTGACTACGACAAGCGTATCTTTCATCAGCGTATTATTCCGCGCTTTGAGTTTTCAATGAACGAGCAGATATACTCCACTTCTTTCACGCCGGGATATTTCGCACGCGCTTCCTGTATACCGTCCTTTATGATGCCATTGGCGTAGATAGTACGGTAAGTGTCATGTATCATCTCGATTATTTCGTTGCTGAAACCTCTGCGGCGAAGACCGATGATGTTGATTCCGCAGTATTTTGTCGGTTCCTTTCCGGCGATGATATACGGCGGGATATCCTGGCTGAACCGGCATCCGCCCTGTATCATCACATAACTTCCGATACGGCAGAACTGATGGGTGAGCACCGTGGCGCTGATGATGGCGTTGTCCTCAACAGTGACTTCACCTGCAAATTTTGTCGAATTGCCGATAATCAGGCCATTTCCCAACACACAATCGTGAGCTACGTGCATATTCTCCATCAGCAGATTGTTGGAGCCGACGATGGTCGTTCCCTTGCTTGCCGTTCCGCGGCTTATAGTTACGTTCTCGCGTATGCTGTTGTTGTCGCCGATTTCACACAGCGTGTCCTCGCCACGGTATTTCAGGTCCTGCGGCTTCGTGCTTATGCTCGCGCCGGGGAAGAACTCGTTGTTGTTGCCGATGCGCGCTCCGGTATGCACGGTGACGCTGTTGAAAAACTTGTTGTTGTCACCGATGACGGTGTTCTTGTCAATATAGCAGAAAGGCCCGATGATATTATTATCACCGAGCTTTGCTGTAGGATCGACAAATGCCATTGGGCTTATCTGATTCATATCCTTTGGGTCTTGTTTTATTTGTTCTTTACAATCTGGGCTGTGAATGTGGCTTCTGAAACGATGTGGTCACCGACGAACACATATCCGCGCATGGACGAAATGCCGTGGCGTACGGGTGCCAGCAACTCAACCTTGAAGAGAAGCGTGTCTCCCGGCACAACCTTCTGACGGAACTTCACGCTGTCAATTCTCATGAAGTATGTAGACCAGCGCTCCGGCTCCTCAACCGTGTTGAGCACGAGCAGACCGCCGCACTGGGCCATTGCCTCTACCTGCAGCACACCCGGCATGACCGGCTCCTGCGGGAAGTGTCCCTGGAAGAAAGGCTCATTGCTCGTGATGTTCTTCACTCCGACTATGCTTGTCGCTCCTAAGGCTATGACCTTGTCCACCAGCTGCATGGGATAGCGGTGGGGAAGGAGTTCGCGTATGCGGTTGACATCCATTACCGGCTCCTCGTTGGGGTCGTATATCGGAGCCTGTACTTCGTGCTTGCGGATCTCCTTGCGCATCTGACGGGCAAACTTGTTGTTGATGGTGTGGCCGGGACGCGTGGCTATGATACGGCCCTTGATGGGTTTGCCGACGAGAGCGAGGTCGCCGACGATGTCAAGCAGCTTGTGGCGTGTGCATTCGTTTTCCCAAACCAGCGGTTTGTTCTGGATATATCCGAGCTCTTCCGCGTCGTGATGCTCGGCCTGTATCATGTCGGCCAGCTTGTCAAGCTGTTCCTGAGAAATCTTCTTCTCGTAGATTACGATTGCATTGTCGAGGTCGCCGCCCTTGATGAGATTGGCCTTCAAAAGCGGTTCGATGTCGCGCACGAAGACGAATGTACGTGCGGGGGCAATCTCTTTCGTGAAGTTCTCGACCTTGTCAAGAGTGGCAAACTGGCTGTTGATGAACTTTGAGTTGAACGAGCACATGGCTGTAAGGCTGAATTCCTCGTCCGGCAGTATCGTTATGCAAGAGCCCGTCTCGTCGTCTCTCACCTCAATCTTCTTGCGGATGATATACCAGTCTTTCGGCGCGTTCTGTTCCTCTATGCCGATTTCCGTGATTTTCTCGATGTATTGGATTGCGCTACCGTCCAGTATCGGGAATTCGGGACCGTTCACCTGAATGAGGCAGTTGTCGATGCCGAGGGCATAGAGTGCAGCCAGACCATGCTCAACTGTCGATATCTTGACATCTCCCTTTCCGAGCACGGTGCCGCGCTGGGTGTCCACCACGTTTTCTGCGATGGCGTCTATCGTCGGCATGCCGTCCAAATCAATTCGCTGTATTTTATAACCTGTATTCTCAGGAGCCGGGTTGAATGTAACCGTCAGACTCAGTCCTGTATGCAGACCTTTTCCACAGAGGGAAAAACTGCCTTTCAGTGTCAACTGTTTCATTTGAATTCTAAGTATTTTGTTATTTCTTTTTTAATTCTTCTACTTGTTTCTGAAGTTCGTTGATTTGCTTGTAAAGTTCTGGAAGTTTGCGGAATATGGCTTGTGACTTGAAGTACGCCTTAGGTTCCATCGGAGGCGTTCCGATGAGGGTTTCGTTGCCTTTGATGTTGCCCGGCACGCCGGACTGTGCTCCGAGGAATGTTCTGTCGCCGATATGAATATGTCCGGCCAAACCGACTTGTCCTCCGAACATACACCACGAGCCTACTTTTGTGCTTCCTGCGATGCCTACTTGTGCTGACATCACCGTATTCTCGCCAATCTCCACATTGTGTGCCACCTGAATCAGGTTGTCAAGTTTGACCCCTTTTCTTATCTTTGTGCTGCCCATTGTCGAGCGGTCGATACACGTGTTGGCACCGATTTCAACGTTGTCTTCAATGATGACGATACCGATCTGTGGAATCTTGTCATATCCCTCCGTGTTTGGAGCGAAACCGAAACCGTCTGCGCCGATAACCGAACCGGAATGGATAGTTACATTGTTGCCGAGTTTGCATCCCTGATAGATTGTCACATTTGGATAGATGAGACAGCCGTCACCCATTTTCACTCCGTCGCCGATGACCGTGTTGGGATAAATCTGCGAGCCGTCGCCGATGACAGCGCCGTCGCCGATGTATGCGAATGCGCCGATATAGACATCCTTTCCGATGGTTGCTGTGGGAGAAACGAAAGCCAAAGAGTCCGTACCTTTTTTCTTAGGCTTGGCCGCTTCGTACATCTGGAGAAGTCTGGCCACGCATTCGTATGCGTTCTTGACGCGTATGAGCGTAGTGTTGACAGGTTTGTCCAAAACGACGTCGTCGTTTATCAGAACGATGCTTGATTCAGTATTATATATGTATTGTGTATATTTCTGATTCGAAAGGAACGATATAGCTCCTTTCGTTCCTTCTTCTATCTTTGCAAAAGTGTGGACCGTGGCATCCGGATTTCCTTCAACCCGTCCTCCGATAAATTCAGCTATTTGTTTCGCTGTAAATTCCATTTCAAATTGTTTTTGGTTATATTAATTTTGCAAATATAGCAATTTTTATTCATAAAGCATGGACTACGATGCCAATATTTTCTCATTTTTATGAAAGAAGCCCTATATCTGTGGTGTTCCGGCGTTTTTGCCTGTTGATTTAACATAGCCGTCATGTCTTGTCCCGGCCGTGTCCGCAGTTCCGTGAAGCCCGGTCGTTCAGGCTCTTTATCGTGTTTTCCGTGTTGATTTCTTTTCTTTGACGTCCGGCTGTGGCCTCAATACGGTGGGAGAGAGACCGATGGCTTTGTTTTTCTACGCTCAAAAAAATATTTTCTCACGTGAGAAAGTATTTTTTTGAGCGTAGAAAATTATTTTTCGTGCGTAGATTTTTGGGGTTCGTCCGTAGTTTACAGTTTTATCCTGCAGCGTTTTCGCAGAAAGTAGTGACGCCGGTTGATAATGGTGTTGCGGAAAACGCCCTCTGATTGCGTCAACGTGTTGAAGGTACGGCCCTAAAGAGACGGAATCGGATGATGACAAAAAAGAAAAGGAAGCCGGGCGCTTATGCTTATGGACAGCGGCAAACCAATACTGTTGTCATAAGCATGCGTGCCCGGCCTCCTTGCGGTTTGGTTTTGTTGTCTGGATATAGAAACTTACAGAATCTTTTCAAGTTCCTTTTCCATTTCTTTCTGCAGCTCTTCGGCCTTGCGTGCGGCAACTTCCGCAAAATCCTCACCGGAAGATGCGTATATGATTCCGCGACTGCTGTTGACAAGCAGGCCGCAGTCTTCCGTCATTCCGTATTTGCAGACCTCCTGCAGGCTGCCTCCCTGAGCGCCGACTCCGGGGACAAGCAGGAAGTGGCGCGGTGCGACTTTGCGTATGTCCTTGAACATTTCGCCCTGTGTCGCTCCGACGACATACATCATGTTTTCCTCATTTCCCCACTGCTGGCTGACACGCAGGACTTTCTCAAAGAGCCTTTCGCCCTCAGTGTCTGTTGTCAGCTGGAAGTCATGGCTACCCTTGTTGCTAGTCAGTGCCAGCAGGATGACCCACTTGTCCTCGTATGTCAGGAACGGTGTCACGCTGTCCTCTCCCATATATGGGGCAACGGTGAGTGCGTCGATGTCATATTCTCCGAAGAACGTGCGTGCATACATGGCGGATGTGTTGCCGATGTCGCCGCGTTTTGCGTCTGCAATGATGAAGTGATGGGGATAGTTTTCCTTCAGATAGCTGATTGTTTTCTCAAATGAAATCATGCCTTTCACGCCGAATGCTTCGTAAAAAGCAAGGTTCGGCTTGTATGACACGCAGTAGGGGGCTGTCGCGTCAATGATGGCCTTGTTGAATTCGAATATCGGATCGTCGCACGCAAGAAGGTGCTGGGGCATTTTTTTCAGGTCAGTATCAAGACCCACGCAGAGGAAGCTTTTCTTGCTTCTTATCTGCTCTACCAGTTCTTTTCTGTTCATCGGTTTTATTGTTTTGCGGCCTCCATGTGCTTTGTTTGCAGACGTGAAGGACCTGTTCTGATTGCTTGTCGGGATGGATTGTTGAAACAGCCTTTTGGCGGTCTCTTGGCTTTACAATTCGCTTTCTTTCATTCTCTCTGCATTTTCTGCCACGGTGAGCGCGTCAATCATGTCCTGTATGTTTCCGCCGAGGAAGCCCTGAAGGTCGTGGGTGGTGTAGCCGATACGGTGGTCGGTTACGCGTCCTTGCGGGAAATTGTAGGTCCTGATTTTGGCGCTACGGTCGCCCGAAGAAACAAGTGTCTTCCGGCGGTTGGCAATGTCGTCGACATATTTCTGATGCTCTTTGTCGTAGATGAAAGTGCGCAGTCGGGAGAGGGCGCGCTCCTTGTTCTTCGGCTGGTCGCGCGTTTCTGTACACTCGATGAGTATTTCTTCCGTTTCTCCCGTGTTGGGGTTCTTCCACATGTAGCGGAGTCTGACTCCGGATTCAACCTTGTTCACGTTCTGGCCGCCGGCTCCTGAGCTGCGGAATGTGTCCCATTTGATTTCGCCTTCGTTGATGCTGACCTCGAACTTGTCGGCCTCCGGCAAAACGGCAACGGTGGCGGCAGAGGTCTGCATGCGGCCGTTTGATTCGGTCACAGGCACGCGCTGGACACGATGGACACCGGATTCATATTTCAATATGCCATATACGCCGTCGCCACTGACGGCAAAGTCAATCTCCTTGAATCCGCCGACGGCACCTTCGCTGACGCTTGTGATAGAGAGGCTCCAGCCCTTTGTGTCGCAGAATCTCTTGTACATCTGGAACAAATCGCCGGCAAACAGCGCGGCCTCGTCGCCTCCTGTTCCTGCCCTGATTTCCATCTGTACGTTCTTTGCGTCCTCCGGGTCTTTGGGGACAAGAGCTATCTTGATTTCTTCCTCCAGCTTCGGTTGGAGGCTTTCGTTCTCGGCCAGTTCCTCGCGTGCCATCTCTTTCATCTCCGGATCTGTCTCGTTGGCAAGTATGTCTTTTGCCTCTCTGATGGAGTTAAGGCAGGCGATGTAACGCTTTCTGGCGTCCATTATGTCGCCGAGGTCTTTGTACTCGCGTGTGAGTTTGACATACCGCTCTTGATCGCCTATGACGTTGGGGTCGGTAATCAGTGTAGCCACTTCTTCGTATCGGCTTTCAAGTCCGTCTAATTTTTCCAATATACTATTGTTCTCTGGCATAAATATTGTATCTATGTTTTGTTCTGAATATGCTCTTGTTGCCGCCGGAATTCACCATAATGCCGTAAGGAAGTGATGATTGTGCGGCTTTCTGGCTGCAAAATTACAATTTTTATTCGATAAATTGTTGTATTTCAAGTAAAAAGGGACTTGAATGGTTGTGAATAAAGTTTTCCGCCTGCCATGAGAAGCGGAAAAACGTGGTAGCGCAGAAATGGAAACATCCCCATATCATCCGGCTACGGCTCAACTTCATGATTGTTGTTACCGATTTCCGGGAATGATACGGGGAAGTCTCAGTGTTTATTCATAATCTAGTCATGCTTTTCGCAAAGTTCTTTCCAAAGGTCGGAATGAATGTCTCTGTGTGTTCTTTCAATATTCGAAAGTGCCGAATTCTGATTTGATGGTAAGGCTCTTCTTGCCTTCTTCTATTCGGCCGACGATGCGGGCGTCGATATTGAAGCTGCGGCTGATTTCCATGACTTTGTCTGCAACTTCTGGTCTTACGTAGATTTCCATGCGGTGGCCCATGTTGAACACCTTGTACATCTCTTTCCAGTCTGTTCCGCTCTGTTCACTGATGATGCGGAAAAGCGGCGGAACGGGGAACATGTTGTCCTTGATGACGTGGCAGTTGTCTCCGACAAAATGAAGAACCTTGGTCTGGGCACCTCCCGTGCAGTGGACCATACCGTGGATTTCCGGACGCAATTCGTCAAGGATGCGCTTTATGACGGGTGCGTAGGTGCGGGTGGGGGACAGCACGAGCTGGCCGGCCGTCACTGGAGCGCCTTCAACGGAGTCGTCAAGGCGATAGTTTCCGCTATATACAAGTTCTTCCGGAACGGCGTGGTCGTAGCTCTCCGGATATTTCTCGGCCAGATACTTGGCGAACACGTCGTGACGGGCGCTTGTCAGTCCGTTGCTGCCCATGCCTCCGTTGTAGCGGTCTTCGTATGTCGCCTGACCGCAGGAAGACAATCCGACTATGACGTCTCCGGGACGGATGTTGGCATTGTCAATGACGTCGCTGCGCTTCATGCGGCATGTTACGGTGGAATCAACGATTATCGTGCGGACCAAATCGCCCACATCGGCAGTCTCACCGCCGGTGGCATAGATGCCGATTCCCATGTCGCGCATCTGCGACAGCAGCTCGTCCGTACCGTTGATGATGGCAGATATGACCTCACCCGGCACCAGCATCTTGTTGCGTCCGATGGTGCTCGAAACGAGGATGTTGTCTACTGCTCCCACGCACAGCAGGTCGTCGGTATTCATTATGAGCGCATCCTGGGCGATACCCTTCCATACGCTCAAATCGCCGGTTTCTTTCCAATACATATATGCGAGCGACGACTTTGTGCCGGCGCCGTCCGCGTGCATGATGTTACAATATTCTGGGTCACCTCCCAGGATATCGGGAATAATCTTGCAGAATGCCTGAGGGAATATTCCCTTGTCTATATTCTTGATGGCATTGTGCACATCTTCTTTGGCGGCGCTGACGCCGCGCATCATATAACGATTGTTCTTGTCCATGATTCAAAATCTGTAAGTATAGAAATAATTGCCGCCGGTTGCCTCACGGTTGCCTATCGGCAGTCCGTTTGGTTACTTTCGCGCGTGATTTGCCGCTACTCTCTGGACGTGGATTGGTGTGCCGTATGGCCACTGCTGCTGCCGTTCCAGAACTCCCAGCTGGCAAAAGCCTGCAACAGGAGCATTTCGAGGCCGTTCTTGGTGTTGGCTCCGCGCAAGGCTCCCTTCTTCATGAAGAGTGTCTCATCGGGGTTGTAGATGAGGTCGTAGAGTATTGTGTGGCTGTCCATTGCCTCGTATGGCAGATCCGGACACTCATCCGTGTGTGGATACATTCCGCATGGTGTGCAGTTGACAATCACGTTATACTCCTTCACAATCTCCGGTGTCACATCTTTATATAATATGGTTCCCGGACGTTGGAAGCGGCTCACAAAGACGGTTTCCAGTCCGAGAGCCTTCAATCCGTAGTCTACGGCTTTTGACGCGCCGCCCGTACCCAATATCAGAGCTTTCTTGTGCCATTTCTCAAGCATCGGCTCTATGCTCTGCGTGAATCCTATCACATCAGAATTATAGCCTTTCAGTATCGTCCGACTGCCCTCATGCTCCACACGTATGACATTGACGGCTCCGATGGCACGCGCCTCCGGGCTCAGAGTGTCGAGGTAAGAGATGACCTTCTGCTTGTATGGAATGGTCACATTGAGTCCTTTCAAGTTCGGATTTGAACTTAAAACTTCGAGCAGAGCCTCAATCGTCTGTATCTCGAAGTTCTCATATTGAGCGTCGATACCCTCGTCAATAAACTTCTGGTTGAAGTAGCTTATTGAGAAAGAGTGCCCGAGCGGATAGCCTATTAAACCGTATTTGTCCATATTGAATATATCTTTCTATTTTGTTGCAAAATACATCGTGCAGATACCGAATGTCAGCCGTTTGAAGGAAGCATCCCTGAAGCCGGCATTTTTCAGAATTCCGACCATTTTCTCTCCTTGTGGGAATGCCTCGATAGTGGCAGTAAGATAGCTGTAAGCGCTGCTGTCCTTGGATATCAGACGTCCGTAGACGGGCAGGAAAGAGTGGGAATAGATTTGGAACAGCTGTTTCATTGGGAAGCTGACGGGTGTTGTCAGTTCGACAATGCTCAGATGTCCCCCTTGCTTCAAAACCCTGCACATCTCACGCAATCCGACATCAAGATGCTGAAAGTTCCGTATTCCGAAGGCGGCTGTCACTGCGTCAAACGATTCGTCGGCAAAAGACAACTGCATGCAATCTTCCCGTGAGAACGAGATTATACCGTCAAGTTTTCTGTCTGCGACCTTCTTGCGTCCGATTTCCATCATTCCACAACTGATGTCCACACCCAAAATCTTTTCCGGATGTAGCATTTCGGCCTGCATTATGGCAAAGTCACCGGTGCCGGTAGCGATATCAAGTATTGTTTTGGGGGTATGTGGAGCGAGCTGCCGTATGGCCTCTCGCCGCCACCCCTTGTCTATGTTCCATGACAGACGGTGGTTAAGGGTGTCGTAGGTAGGTGCAATGTTGTCAAACATCATCTCCACCTGTTCACCTTTGTCCCGTTCCTGTCCGTATGGCTTGATTTCTTCTTGCTTATACATTTTTCTCGTTTTGGGAAAAGCCGCGTTGTTTCCTGTTCGGAGGTGACCGCCGGCAGCTTTCTATTTTCTGCTTGCGAGATATTCGCTCACATTCTTTTCTATGCGTGCGGCGATGTCTCCGGCTTCGGCCGCCTTGTCGAATTTCTCGCCGGTGATGTGCTCATAAAGTTCGATGTAGCGGTCGCTCACGCTTTCGGCATATTCATCGGTAATCTCCGGCATGGTCTGACCGGGCTCATTCATGAAGTCATGCTCGATGAGCCACTGGCGCACAAACTCCTTTGAGAGCTGCTTCTGAGGCTCGCCCTTGGCCAGTTTTTCTTCGTATCCTTCGGCGTAGAAGTAGCGGCTGGAGTCCGGAGTGTGAATCTCGTCGATGAGATAGACCTTGCCGTCGCGCTTTCCGAATTCATATTTTGTATCAACAAGAATAAGGCCCTGACGCGCAGCGATTTCCTGGCCACGGCTAAAGAGCTTTCTCGTATAGTCCTCCATTACAGCATAGTCCTCTGCGCTCACGATTCCCTGGCTGATTATCTCCTCCTTTGATATGTTCATGTCATGTCCCTCGTCGGCCTTTGTCGTCGGGGTGATGATGGGCTCTGGGAAACGCTCGTTCTCGTGCATGCCCTCAGGAAGCTTGACACCGCATATTTCGCGGCATCCCTTCTGATATTCGCGCCATGCCGAACCTGTCAGGATTGAACGGATGATCATCTCCACGCGGAAGCCCTCACATTTCAGACCGACGGTCACCATGGGATCCGGAGTGGCCAGTTTCCAGTTGGGGCAGATGTCGCTTGTGGCATCCAGAAATTTGGCTGCAATCTGGTTGAGCACCTGACCCTTGAAGGGAATACCCTTCGGCAGGATGACATCGAAAGCCGAGATGCGGTCTGTTGCCACCATGACCATCAAATCGTCATTGATATCATAGACGTCACGCACTTTGCCATGATAAACACTTTTCTGTCCTTCAAAGTTGAAATCAGTTCTTGTTAATGCTTTCATTATTATGTCGTTTATATGTTTTTAATATGTGTTCGCGAGATGTCTCATTCTCTTGGTTTTTTGTCAAAAGCCTCGTATGCATTTACGATTCTCGTAACCAGTTTGTGACGGACAATATCTTTCTTGTTCAGTCTGACCACGCCAATTCCTTCTATATCACCAAGGATGTTGAGGGCTTCTACCAATCCGCTTTTCTGCTCACGTGGCAAATCAATTTGTGTCATGTCACCAGTTATAATCATTTTTGTGTTCCATCCCATGCGAGTGAGGAACATACGTATTTGGGCCGGTGTCGTGTTTTGGGCTTCATCCAATATGACAACAGCATCGCTGAGTGTCCGTCCTCGCATGAACGCAAGCGGGGCAATCTGTATGACATGTTTTTCCATCATATCCTGTAGTTTCACAGCAGGGATCATATCTTCCAAAGCGTCATACAGCGGCTGCAGATAGGGATCTATTTTGTCCTTCATATCACCAGGCAGGAAACCGAGCTTTTCGCCTGCTTCCACAGCGGGCCGGCTAAGGATGATTTTTCTGATGTTTTTTTCCTTTAGCGCCTTCACGGCTAAGGCGATGCTGAGATAGGTCTTTCCCGTGCCGGCCGGGCCGACGGCAAATATCATGTCGTTATTGTTATACGCATCAATCAGTTTCTGCTGATTTTCGCCACGAGCCTTTATCGGTTTTCCTGAGATATTATATACAACAACACCGTCCGGGTATTCGTCATTGGTGCGTTCACCTTTGACAATATTCAAAATATCTTCTTCCTTGAGTGTATTGAATTTCATGATGTGGCGGCGCATCTTTTCTGCACTTTCCTCCAAAGCACACATCTGTTCCTCGTCGCCAAGCACGCGTATCACATTGTCGCGTGCCACAATCCTCAGTTTCGGGTAAAGCGCCCTTATCATTTGCAAGTGGGCATTGTTCACTCCATAGAATACCACGGGGTCAATGTCCTCCAATACGATATGCTTCTCTATCAATTGATATAAAATTTTAAAATTCTGTTGCAAAATTACAGAAATTCTACGGAATAGACGAATAAAACAGAAAAAAAGGTTTTAAAAACAGGATATATGCCGGTGAAGGCTCGCGGTAGGCCGCGGCAGAGGAATAAGCGGAGGGAAATTGGAACCATACCGTGTGTAAAGTTAATTGGCGCTTTTTTAACATTTAAAATATCTCAAAACAGATTGCCTGCACCCTCTGTTTTAAGGCGGCGGAGTGGTAAAGTAGGGGCAGTGAGAGGTTGCTTCCGACCAATAAGGCCCTCCCGGGGTTGCAATGGGGCCGTTGTTGTGTTGCAACGAGCGCCCCGTTGAAAGACAACAAGGGCCCCGCTGCAACCCCAGGAGGGCCTTATTGCTCAGGAAAGGAAATGTCACGAATTTGTTGTTTCTTGTAACTGTCACGATATCAGTGCTTTGAGAAAAACGCCAAAAATGTGGAAAATTCGGGCTGCAGAGAGATTTTTTCGGAAAGTCCACAAGGATTTTATGCTGACTGTAAGGCATTTTCTGAAAATGTTAACAGCTTATAAAATTCCTTTAACATAGTCGCAGTATAGGTTCTGAAATACATTTTTGATATGGCAAAAGAAAGGAAGTCAGAAACATTTGAACCTTTTTTCAAGCTGAATAGAACTTTTTTTGAGATTTATTATGTACTTTTGCGTAACAAATATCATACGGTTTCCTATAAATGAAGATAACACCCAAAAGATATCAGCAAGGATTTGCTGCAGCAGTTGTTGTTTTGGCTATTACAAGATGTGCCTTTCCGAATATTGCGGGAAATAAGGACGACAGGATTATGGCCGCTTCCGATACATTAAAGACGGACATTCCGGTTTTGCATGATTATGCGAAGGATAAATCCGAACAGGCATTTTCGGAGGCGACACCCATGCCGTCATCATCAGGTCAGACGTGTTTTTTCAATCCTGACGGCACTCTACGGAAGAACCGTATCTATAGTGTAAGTTCGTTCAAGGGTGTCTTTCCTGACAGTAACAATGTTCAGTTGGCCGCCGCCGCGCGCTATGGTGTATCGCCGGTGAAAGACCGCAAGGAAGCGGAACTCCGTATGAATGAACTTGTCTATGTCGGCAGCAATCTCTACTTTCACGTTGATAAGCTAAACAGCAGTATCCCTTATCTTGTTCCGCGCGCGGCCGTTCTGTTGCAGGACATAGGCCGGGCCTATTTTGACAGTCTGCAGATAAAGGGTATTCCGCTCCACAAAATCATCGTGACAAGCGTCCTGCGCACACGCGACGACGTGCAGAAACTGCGCAACCGCAACGGAAATGCCACGGAGAATAGTTGTCATCTCTATGGCACCACGTTTGACATCTGTTACAACAGATATAAAACGGTGGAAGACCCTGACGGCCAGGAACGTCGGAGGGTCCGCAACGATACCCTTAAATGGGTATTGAGCGAAGTCTTGCGCGATTTCCGCGAACAGGGACGCTGCTATATTAAATATGAAGTGAAGCAGGGCTGTTTCCACATGACCGTCAACTAATATGTAAAACACTGTATAAAAGCGGCAAATTGGATTATTCTTTTGATAGAAAAATAAAAGTATTGTAAGAATAACGGTTGAGAAGCATTAAGGGATAAAGTAAGACCAAGGATTGTTGGATTGTTTGTGAAACAAAATCTCATAATCCTCTGTCTTACTTTATTTTATGTTTATGTGTATTCCTTATGTGTTTATAATACAAAGCAAAATCCTCTCAACAGAACCTGATATTGATAAATCAGCTTTATCGTTCCAGTTATGTTGAAATCAGACAATGTTCTAATGAATAAATGTCTAACTGACGTTGAACATATAGTTCACTATTTCCCACACAGTCTGATGTAAGGACAAGTGCGACAGATTTCGTCATTCTGTGTAGGACGGAAAGGTATGGTACTACTGAAAATCTCATTGACTTTAGTTCGTAGCATAGCATCAAATTCCGGTTTGAAATTTTCTATGTCCGTTATTTTTTCATGTCCAAAACAGAGTGTAGGATCATAGTTGTCTCCCGAAGCGCGCTGAATGAAAAGCAAGGCCGGACTGACAGGAATTCTGCGGGGATTATACTTGTCTGTATGCCGCACAATACCGCTATAGAGCATTGCCTGCAGATAGTAGTCACTGTGGTTGCTGTGAATTTTGGAAGAATCAAAAACGTCGTCAATAATGGAGAGTGAAGGCATCAGACGCCCACCTGTCTTATAGTCAATGACCCGGATTCGCTGTCCTTCACCATCGTTAATGCAGTCCAGACGGTCTATGCGTCCTCCTATTGTTGTCTTAAATGACAAATCGTCTGCCTGGATGGTCATATCTTCCTTTGTATCCACTTCCAGTCCGATTATTTCAAATGGAGTGAGACGCAGATCGGTAAGGAGCAGTTTTCTGACATAAGTTATGATGACCTCGCGGTTGATAATCTGAAGTCCGTCATATTCCGGACGGAAACGGGAGTTGGGGGGCAGTCTGAACAGTTCTTCACGGAAAGCCTCATCTACGACAGATGCAATAGCAGTACGGCTATCCAGAAGTTTCTGAATATCATTAGCGTGTATATGTGATCCACGAGCAGTGAGACGTTCATATATTTTCTGTGATGCAGAATGGAATATATTTCCAAAAATACGGTTGTCAATCTTGTCCTCATCGGTCGTATCAGGCTCGCGTATGCCGCAGACATAGTTGTAGTAGAACTGTTTGGGACAACGCATGTAGCGGTTGATGGCAGTCGGTGTGAGTAGTGGCATATCTGTGTTTGAGTGGTGCCGGCATTTGTCAAAACGTGATAGAAGAATGTCCATGACACGCGGAGTCTTGAGAACTTCAATGCGTGGAAAGGAAACCATGTTTTGGCCAGCTTGTAGCGAACGTCGGGCAATATTGTGGCCGCTTTCTACAAGAATTTGGAGCATAAAGCGACTCATCTCTCCGGTTGAACCGTTCTCTGTGGCGCTATTGTAGACAATAGTAACGTCATTGGCACGCTGGAGAAGACGGTAGAAGTAATAAGAATATATAGCAACTTTATTGTCTATTGTTGTCAGACCGTGTGCCTTGCGTATGTTGTAAGGAATGAAGGATGTATCGTTAACCCCTTTGGGCATATTACCTTCGTTGGCAGAAAGAATCAGGAGATGGTCGAAATCGATATTGCGTGTTTCCAATACTCCCATAATCTGTATGCCGGAGATTGGTTCGCCGTGGAATGGAACCGATGTGGCTCTGATAAGCTGATTAAGCAGACGCTGGAACGTAATAATGTCGACATCAAGGTCACCGTTTTCTGCCAGCGATGTCACACGGTTAAGAATAGTGTAAGTACGGAAAATGGCTTCATGGAAAAACTGATCGTTACATTCTGCTGCATTGCGGGCAATCAGTTCGGTCACTTTCATAAGCCATCTGGAGAGTTTGAATGTTAGTGACTGGCCTTCTTCTGCTGTAAGATTGGCAAAGAGTAGTTTTGTTCCGTCGTCTGAGGCAAGAAGTGAAGAGTCCGGATAGTAGACCTTTGATTCTATATTGAGTTTCCTATACAGCTGTCCGTAATCAGGAGAAATATATCGCATGTATGGATGATTAAGCACGGCATTGACACTATTCAGACGATATTTGTCTGAATGGGCGACATATCCTGTTGTCTTAAGTGCTATAAGCAGGCGGATTAATGATGAAATGGGTGACTGAATGAGCGGATAGCCCGTAGTTATGTTGACACTGTTGGCGCTATCCGGAATGGAATGAACGACAGTCTGTAGCAATCCTTCGTTACAAAGAACTACTGCAGTACGTCGTCCGGCGGCAATTCTGTCACATTCGCGTAGCCATGTGCTGACATAGCGGGCCTGTATATCCTCAGTGCGGGCAGAAACATAGGTAATAGCCTTTGGTTTGGAAAAGTTGGCATAGATACTACTGTCGCGAATATCCAACTCATTTGGAAATGACGAGAGGAAAGATGATATATAGTGCCCGGCTTCGTTATGGAGTGCAGGATGGGATTTGTTTGGCATATAATAGTGGTCGAAATCCCAATAGAATAAGGCGCGGCCATCTTTTTTTAGGCGTGTGAAGAGCTTCTGTTCCACACGATTGAGAAGATTGAAACCAACAAAAACGTATGTATCATATTCAAAGGTTATGGTCTCGTCTGTCACCATACGGCGGGAAATGGCTCCCTCATAACCTAATCCTTGCTTCAAGAGGAGGTCGTTGAAGCGACAGTAAATGTCGTACATGTGGTTCCATAGTTCGAGGAAGCGTCGTTTCAGTTCCGTAGTATTCTCACGGGAGAAGTTATGAAAGAACTTACGTATGATTTCCACCTGACCGTCATCAAGATAAGATAAATCGTCCAGCTCGTAAAGATGGTGGACATTCATGAAAACCTTAGACGCGTCAGCCATATTCTTGTCTATATCGTCAAAATCAGAAAGGAGAAGTTCTCCCCAGCCATAGAAGTGATCAAGTGTTTCGCTTCTGCCGGTGCAAGCCGTGAAACACTTGTGGAGATCAGACACAAGTTTGATGGAATCACCTATCCGGATTTCGGAATGATTCTGGAACAATTCGCTTATAGTCATATAGGCCGGACTCCATAACGGGCGACCTGCGTAACGGGCAAGATACTCATTGAGAAAAAGAGAGGCACGTTTATTCGGGAAAACCACTGCCATGCGGGACAGATTGGTTCCGTGTTTGGTTATGATGTCACTGGCTACATGTTCTAAAAATGTCTTCATATTACTTCTTCGATTTTATTGCTGTAAACAAACCACAGATAACCTTTTGTTTTTTTATAGCCCATTCCGGCAAGAAGAGACATGTATTCGCGAACTTGGGCATAGTATTCATCACGTGGACGACCGAATTTAAAATCCACGACAATCATCTCGTTACCATCGGTCATAACCCGGTCCGGACGTCTTGTAACGACCTCACCGGAAGTCTTGTCGACTGCAAGGATGGAACACTCGTTATAAAGTTCCCAACGTTCAGAAAACCAATTGGCTACATGAGGGTTCTTTAGTCTTTTACGTAGCATATCGCTAATGCGCTCTGGATTAGAGATAACGCCATCTATTTCCAATTTATTTAGAGCATTGTCTATGTCTGCTGTTGTTCGTATTGAGGAAAATATATTGTGAAGAATGTTTCCCGTAGTGATATACTCCTCATGTTCCGTGTCAATTTCATTGTCTGGCATGGTAAACTCACGGCTCTTGTTGCTTTGTTTGAAACTGACCTTACCGCTGAATGTCTCTATGGCAACATTCAAATTTTCCACAGGTTGGATAAAAACATTTGCCGATTTTACATCCGATGGACTTTTGGAACTTACACTGAGTTGGCCGTAGTTGAAGATAATGGACTGGTCTTTTTCTTCACCTTCATAAAATTCAACTCCGTCAAGCTGTTCCATAAGAGACGGAATACTGTTTTGAATAAGTATTGACCGCGAACCGGAAGCATCACGGCGTCCTATAACAAAAAGATTGTGGCTGGCACGAGTGAAAGCAACATATAACAGATTAAGATTGTCCACACAATTTTGGAGATATTCATCAAAATAGTCGTTCTCATAGACTGTTCCGACCATTCCTTTACGGCTGTAGTCGACTGGTACCAGCGGAAGCTGGTTGTAGGGTTCCTGTTGTGGGCTGCACCAGATTATATTGCCATTAGTCTTTTCCAATGTCCAGTCGCAGAATGGAATGATAACGTTATCAAATTCGAGTCCTTTGCTCTTGTGAATAGAAATAAGACGTATGCCGGCTATCTGGTCACTCTGGATTGTTTTGCTACATAGTCGGGATTCCCATTCGTTTACGAATCCTGTAATGTCTGCAGAATTGTCTTGTATAAACGTGAGCATGTGGTCATAGAATGTGGAAATATAGGCACTTTGGCCTTCTATGCGGTTAAGCCCGAATATGGAATAAAGTCTTTCGGTCAGTTCATACAATGGCATAACGACAAGCTCGTCCATATATTCAGTATAATCGCGAGGTAAAAGTTTTATGATATCATCACTGGAAATAAAGATGCCGTCATTTATTGGTTCTGCGGAAGTAATGCGTTGGTAGTCCTTTGCGAGAGTGGCCATTGTCAAAAGGTCGGTACGAAGGACAAGACAACTGAGGGCATTTATGAGAATATTGACAGCCAACGAGGCATCAAGACGGAAAGCTTCGTCGGAAAGAATCTGCACATTTGGAAGTTTCTCGGAAAAATATTGGGCAATAAGTGGAATCTTGTCATTGTTACGGACAAGGATTGCTATCTCTCCAGCAGTGATGCCATGGTCGAACAGCTCGCCCACAATTTCGACAAGGCGTGATAGGGTTGTCGAAATGTAGTCATTATTGGGAAGCAGTTCTATACTTACCAATCCTTCCGGTCTCGTTTCCGAACGAGATACATATTTCTGGCATACATCAGAGTAGGCATTCTTTATCTGATTTGCATAATCTTCGCTAATCGCTGCGAAATTAGAATATTCTATTTCCGTCGCACGGGTGAAAAAGGCATTGTTAAATCTTATTATGTTATGGCATGAACGATAATTATATGTAAGAGTACGGATGTCTAATTGACTGTCAGGCATATTAAACTCACTCCGTATATTGTTAAGCAACCTCCAATCTCCAGAGCGCCATCGGTATATACTCTGTTTCACATCACCAACAATAAGATTGCCTGTATCTGTGTGACTCATGCATTCATTAAGAAGTATCTTGAAGTTCTGCCATTGGACGGAACTTGTATCTTGAAACTCATCAATCATTACATGCTTCAGTTGGGCACCAATCTTCTCAAAGATAAATGGTGAATCGCTCTCGTGTATCAGGGAATGTAGCAACTGCTGGGTATCGCTTAGGAGGAAACGATTGGATTCTGCATTTAATTGTCTTACTTTTCCTTCAATACTACCAAGAAGGCGTAATTGGTTGAGATGCCTCAACGTTGAATCTACTGATTTATAACAGTACCATCTTGCAGGACGTTCCTCATGCGCGAGCTTTAGAATTGGCATGAGTCGTGTTTCTGCTATGGTTTTGATTTCATCACGTCGCGGATTGGTCTTTGTAACCCATTTGTCGGCTGATTCCAGACAGTCTGCGACCCTTTTGCCAACAATACTCTCATCAAAGACCCCGTTCTGTAGTTTAATAAAGAAACCGCAAACGCCACTTTTCCCATTACTGAAGTCTCCAATATCCAATCCTTCAGCCGAGATGGTTTCAAAGAAGAGCCGTGCTATTTCTTCCATACGTGCCTTTGCCGTTGCTGCATCGTGCTTGAGTCTCTTTATATACCTGTCAAGAAAGCTGCTGTCAGAAAGTACCGCATTAATCAGGTCGCTCTTCTCTTTATAGAAATCCTTAAAAATTGTGTGGCCGAAACTTTTTATCTGGCCGATGACATTCCAGCTTTTGTCATCAGATATCTTATCATTCACATAGCTCAATATCCATCTGAGTATATCATTTTGACTGTCAAGTTCTTGTATAAGACTATCAACAGCCTGTTCTTCTATCTGTGTGTCATTCAATTCTATACGTAGATTTGCTGTCAAATCCAGCTCGCGAGCTAAATTGCGGAGAACCTTCTGAAAGAAGGCATCGATAGTCTCGACCTTGAAATAATTGTAGTTGTGTATCAATAATCGCAAAGCAATCTCAGCCTGATGGCTGACAAAGGATGGTGATGCGTCCAGTTCCGTACAAATCTTATCCATATACATGGACGAATCACTAAGACCACAAGAAATTCCATATAACTGGCTGATTATACGCATTTTCATTTCTTCTGTGGCTTTATTGGTGAATGTCACAGCAAGAATATTGCGGTAGCTTTGAGGGTTCTGAATAAGAAGTTTTATGTATTCTGTGGCCAGAGTAAACGTCTTTCCACTTCCGGCACTGGCCTTGTATATTGTTAATGGTTTGTTGCTCATAATGAAATTACCATTTTCTGAATAATTCAAAAGTAAACTTGCTGCCAAACTCGTTAAAACTGCCATTGATAATACTACCGAATAATCCAATGGAGAAATATCGATTGGTTATGCCATAGCCTATTTCAAAATATGGCTTTATGTGTTCTATCTGTAAAGCGCTGACATAGATACGTTCGGTCTCTATGTATTTCCCTATTAATGGTAGTCTCGTGACGAGAAGTAGCGGGGATTCATAGGACGTGTTGGTACGGATATAATATTTAGATGCATTGTACCACTGACTGTTCAATAACTGAAAGTTTCCTGCCCAATCATCGTCCCAGCCGTTTGGCAGGTAGTTTTCGTGAAAATTGGAAAAATCGACAAAATAGTTGCTGGATTTATTTGTATAGAAACCTCCGCCAACACGTATGTTATAACTGCGCAGACCTTTCAACTTTTTCTTGAATGAGGTGTCTAATTCCCATCGCTCATATTCAATGTTGGATTTCAGAATACCTTTCAAACTACGCTCATAATTTGCTGTAAATACTGGTCCGGAAGGATAGGGGTGGAAACTGATGGTCAACTGGGGTGCAAAACTACGGTAGACAGAAGGTTTGCCTAAAAGTTGGTATTCCCTTTTGTTCACAGCTGTTCGTTCATGAAATATACTGCCAATAGTCAGGTCAAACATCTTGCCAATAGATATATTGTGTTTGATTTGAAGCATTTCGTCATCAAAATAATCTAAATTGAGAGCAGAGAAGTCTATTGAATCCCGATTCTCATTCTTTATAATGTCCAATACGCTTGAATCTGTTATCCGGTTGCCGTTTCTCCATGTCAATTCTACCCACGCATTCTTATCAGTATTGTATGTAAAGCGCAAAGGGGTGTCAAAGTATAGCTTTTTTATCTTGAAGTTGTAACCCAAATATGGAGTGAAAATGATATTTCGCTTCTCGGAGAAACTATATCTTGCTCCCATCTTTATCTTGTATGATAAGCCGCGGCTATGGCTGTAGCTGAGGTAAAGAGGATTGAGGAGCGGAGAAAAGCGAATAGAAGCCCTTGATGTTTCCGTCCCCATGCTATTGAGCATGTGGTCACCGATAATATCCCATGCAATTTCTTTTATTTTATCATTACGTGTCTGTGATTTCTTCAATGTATCACGACGTGTTCTGCCGGCTTTGTTTGTTTGATATATATGCTTCTCAAACTCATTGAGAGGGTAGGGGCGGATACTATCCATAAATGCTATATCTGAGACATTGGATATAGAATCAGGCAGCTCTCCAGTGAGATTTCCTATCTGCACGGAAAAATTGGCTATTATATTATTACCCAAGAATTTGAATGTTGATTTTGTGCTACTTGATACTGGCAATGACGGATTGTTGGTAATACCATCACCCATATCTGTGTTTATTTCAAATTTGAGCAAATCATATTCACCACGGATATTCACTTTCTTTATTCTGCCTGTTAACCGATCGACAACAGCTGAGCCACGTATAAGTTGGGTATTCTGAATACGGGGACGGAATGAAACATAGACCTCATCGTATGAAATCTCCTTTATGCGATAACGGTAGAATCGGCGGTTGGTCTTATTAAACGGTGAGAGAATATGTTCATCAAACAAACATACGTTATACAAGTCAGGTATGATATAATTGAGAAGAATGGGCATTGTCTTCCTATAGTTTGGCAAACTACCGGAAACAATCTGGCGCCTTATATCATATCTACTTATTTTGTTGAAAGTAATCTTACCGTAAGTCTCACCAATATATTCACGTTGCCCCTTGGCTATTGTGTACATAGTGGGAATGAGAAAAAGGGTAGGATTGCGACGCTTTGTTTGGAAACTATATCTTAAGTAGATATTCTCTGTTATCCCATTTACATCTTTTGCATGAATATCTTTATATTTGAATAGATTTTCCAATACTAAAGTATCTTGTTTCGTCTTGGATAAAATAATACTGGGCATGAAAAAAAACATGCCCAGTACTATTGTTTTTATGAACCATCCATTCTTCATGGTTCAAAAGTAGCAAGAATTATCCGATAATACAAGGATATTAAGGATATTTATCCTAAATATTTCATAAGAATCTTTGCATTACCGCTATCACGCAATTTGGCAATGCTCTTCTCGCGGATTTGGCGTACACGTTCTCTTGTCAGTCCCAATTGATCTCCAATTTCTTCAAGACCCTTCTCATGACAGCCAATGCCAAAGCACTCTCGTATTATGGTTATCTCACGTTCTTTTAAAACTTTATTTAATACTGTATTAAGTTCTTGAGCCATTGATTCATGATCCACATATCGGTCTGTACGGCTATCTTCTCCACTGGCCATTACATCAAGCATGCAATTATCCTCACCATCCTGAAATGGTGCATCAATTGAAACATGGTGTCCGTCTGCCATGAGGCTTTGGCCAATCTTATCTTCGTCAAGGTTGGTCGCAGCACTTAATTCCGCAACAGATGGATGGCGCTGATTCTCTTGCTCAAATTTATTGATTTCGTGATTGATCTTATTCAAGGATCCAACTTGATTTAATGGCAATCGAACAATTCGGCTCTGTTCTGCAATTGCCTGCAATATGCTCTGGCGAATCCACCAAACAGCATAGGAGATGAATTTAAAACCACGTGTTTCATCAAACTTTTGAGCAGCTTTAATCAAACCAATATTACCTTCATCTATCAAGTCTGTCAACGTAAGTCCTTGATGCTGATATTGTTTTGCCACAGAAACAACAAATCGTAGATTTGCTGTCACCAATTTATCTTTGGCGCGTTCTCCTTCAGGACCGCCTTTCTTTATCTTTTGTGCCAGTTCAATTTCTTCATCAATGGAAATTAGAGGTGCACGTCCGATTTCAACAAGATACTTATCTAATGCTTCACTCGAACGGTTGGTGATACTCTTTTGAATTTTTAATTGTCTCATTCCTCTTATAATTACTTGATAATCAGATTTATAAATATAAGTCTTAAAAAAGCGATGCAAAATTACAAAAAAAAAGGATATCTTGTTTGTTTATAAATGGATTTTTATGTTAAAAACACGTAATTAGCTTCTTTGGTCCATTATTTATTCCGTAA
>CAMWVS010000014.1 GCA_947177775.1 uncultured Prevotella sp. | reverse complement strand
GATTGAGTTTCCGGAGAGTCAGCAATGACACTCCGGAAACTTTTTTTTGTTGGTGGTGGGGATTGATGGGAGGAATGGGAAAGTGATGGGAGGAATGGGAAGGATAGGAGGAATGGGAAGAATGGGAGGAATGGGAAGGATGGGAGGTTAATATATTTGGTTTGGTGGACAATATAGAGGGTTTATCAGCGTTTTATAGTTATTGAAGTTATGCAGTGGACTGATAGGATACGACAGGTCAAGATTGTTTTGGTTGTTGCGGCTGTGGTAATAGCTGTGACATCTTTGTTGGTATCCCATGCTCTTGTGCGTGACCTTTCCGAGGAGGAGCGTACGAAGATGGAAGTTTGGGCACAGGCATTGCATGCGTTGAACAATGCGGATGAGAATACGGATGTCACTTTGGTGCTTGACGTAATACAAGGAAATAACACAATCCCGGTCATCGTGCTTGATCCGACTGGCAATGTGATGGACTATAGGAACATCAGTGTAGAGGCGGAGACCATGGAGGACTCGATGGCGTATGTGGCGGCTCTCGGACGGCAGATGTACCAGTCGGGGAAATATATCCGTATAGACATCGGTGACGGAAAGAAGGATTATCAGATTGTGTGCTATGACGAATCGACAATGTTGAAGCGGTTGTCGTCATATCCTTATGTGCAGCTCGGGGTTGTGCTGGTTTTCGTTATTGTGGCTATTTTTGCGTTACTGTCGTCCAAGCGTGCCGAGCAGAACAAGGTGTGGGTCGGTCTTTCAAAAGAGACTGCCCATCAGCTCGGAACACCGATTTCAAGTCTTATGGCGTGGGTGGAGATTCTGAAAGAGACTTATCCTGGCGACGGGCTGATTCCGGAAATGGACAAGGATGTCAAGCGTCTGGAGCGTATTGCGGAGCGGTTCTCTAAGATAGGTTCGCAGCCTGAGGCTAAGGAGACGAGTATGAACGAGGTGTTGGAGCATGTGATTGACTATATGGACCGCCGCACGTCGTCGCAGGTGGAAATAATAAGGCAGTTTCCGGAGTATGATGTGCGTGTCAGCTTGAACGCATCGCTTTTTGAATGGGTTGTGGAGAATCTTTGCAAGAATGCTGTGGACGCCATGGAAGGACATGGGCGCATCGTTCTCTCGCTCATGGAAGACAGCGGGCGGGTTATTGTCGATGTGGCCGATACAGGCAAGGGTATCCGCCGCAAGGACATAAAGAATGTTTTCAAACCCGGTTTCACGACAAAGAAGCGGGGATGGGGACTCGGACTTTCACTCGCCAAACGCATTGTGGAGGAATATCACAACGGCCGGATATATGTTAAATCGTCGGAAGTGGGCCGTGGCACAACCTTTAGGATTGAACTCCGATGATGCAGTCGGCGGATTATGACGGCTATTAAAAGAGAAACATGTGTCTTGTTCGAATCGCCTTTGCATCGTCTTTATGTCTTTGTATTGAAAAAAAACGGTATCATATTGCCTTATATCAAAAATAATTCGTAACTTTGCACCCCGAAATGTGTAGTTTAGAGCCATTTAAGATAGATTTGAAAGGACTGAAGGACGGTCTCACGAGGCTCAACCTCAGTCTTGATGACACTTTCTTTGCGGCCTTGGATGCCGAGGAGGTGAGACGGGGGCACGCTGACGTGGAGCTGACGATACAGCAGACGGCAGAGCGCTACTTCGAACTGCACTTTCATATCACCGGTGAAGTGATGGTCCAGTGTGACCGCTGTTTGGACGATATGCCGCAGGCTGTCGACGCCGGACATAAGCTGGTGGTGAAGTTCGGCGAGGAATATTCAGAAGATGATGACCTCGTGACCGTGGCCGAGGACGACGGCGTTCTGGACACGGCATGGTTCATATATGAAATCATTGTTCTCAACATACCCATCAAGCACGTGCATGCACCTGGAAAATGTAACCGTGCGATGATAGAGATGCTCGAAGAGTATTCAGCTGCCCGAAGCAGTGATGGGGTGGAGGAACATGACATAGACCCGCGATGGAGCGGGCTGCTCAAGCTTAAGGATTTAAAAGAATAAAAACAAAAAAGAATTATGGCACATCCTAAAAGAAGACAGTCGAAGACTCGTACACTCAAAAGAAGAACCCATGACAAGGCTGTAGCACCTACACTGGCAGTATGCCCTAACTGTGGCGCTTACTATGTTTATCATACAGTATGCCCCACCTGCGGTTACTACAGAGGTAAGGTCGCTATCGTTAAGGAAGAAGTAGCAGAATAAGGATGGAGAAGATCAACGCGATAATCACCGGTGTCGGCGGTTACGTTCCAGACTACGTGCTCAACAATGAGGAATTGTCGAGAATGGTAGATACCAACGACGAGTGGATTATGACGCGTGTCGGCATCAAGGAGCGCCGCATCCTCACCGAGGAGGGCCTCGGCACGTCATATATGGCGCGCAAGGCAGCCAAACAGCTGCTCCGGAAGACGGGTGTTGACCCGGATTCCATCGATGCTCTCATCGTGACTACGTCAACGGCGGACTATAAGTTTCCGTCAACGGCGTCCATCGTTCTTGGCAAACTCGGTCTGAAGAATGCTTACGCGTTCGATATGTGGGCTGCCTGCTGTGGATTCCTCTATACTTTGGATACCGCCGCTACGATGATACAGAGCGGACGCTACAAGAAAATAATCGTTATCGGAGCCGACAAGATGTCGTCTGTTGTCGATTATAAGGATCGTAGCACTTGTGCGCTCTTCGGTGACGGCGCAGCCGCAGTGTTGGTTGAAGGCACGACGGAAGATGTAGGTCTGTTGGACTCTCATTTCCGTACGGATGGTCAAGGACTTCCTTTTCTCCATCTGAAGGCCGGAGGCTCGGTATGTCCGCCGTCCCATTTCACGGTTGACCATCGTCTTCACTACCTCTATCAGGAGGGACGCACGGTGTTCCGCTATGCCGTGAAGAGCATGAGTGACGACTGCGCCCTCATTGCAGAACGCAACAATCTTAATAAGGACAACATCGCATACGTTGTGCCTCATCAGGCAAACATGCGTATTATCGAGGCCGTGGCCAAACGTCTTGAACTGCCCATGGACCACGTGATGGTCAATATCGAGCACTACGGAAACACCAGTGCTGCTACCATCCCGTTGGCTCTTTGGGATAACGAAAGCAAACTGAAGAAAGGCGACAATCTGATATTCACCGCTTTCGGTGCCGGATTCGTTCATGGTGCATCTTACTATAAGTGGGCATACGACGGCTCGGCTGCAGCGGCTCCGGTGAAATAACGATCAGACAACAAAATCCAATCCATATACAAAGAAACGCATCCTAACTCAGATTAAGGTGCGTTTTTTTGTCTGGACAAACCAAAGAAACAGATATATATGCACAAGGCAGGATTTGTAAACATAGTGGGAAATCCCAATGTGGGTAAGTCTACGCTGATGAATCAGCTCGTGGGAGAACGCATCTCCATCGCCACATTTAAGGCGCAGACCACGCGTCACCGCATAATGGGCATCGTCAACACGCCCGATATGCAGATAGTTTTCTCTGATACCCCCGGTGTGCTCAAGCCCAACTATAAGTTGCAGGAGTCCATGCTCGCTTTCTCGGAGTCGGCCCTGCAGGACGCCGATGTGCTGCTCTACGTGACCGATGTTGTTGAGGACCCGGAGAAGAACCGTGACTTTCTTGACAAGGTCGGACGCATGAAAGTTCCCGTGTTGCTGCTCATCAATAAGATTGACCAGACGGACCAGAAGACTCTCGGCGATATCGTCAGCAGGTGGCATGGCCTGTTGCCGGCAGCCGAGATACTGCCGATCTCGGCGCTCAACAAGTTTGGTGTGGACCTTCTGTTGCGCCGCATCAAGGATTTGCTGCCTGACAGCCCGCCGTTTTTCGATAAAGACCAGCTGACGGATAAGCCGGCCCGCTTTTTTGTGAGCGAAATCATACGCGAAAAGATACTCCTTTATTATGATAAGGAGATTCCGTATTCCGTCGAGGTGAGAGTGGAGCAGTTTAAAGAAGACGACAGACATATTCATATAAATGCCGTCATATATGTTGAGCGTGATTCACAAAAGGGTATCATCATCGGACATCAGGGTGTGGCACTCAAGCGTGTGAGCACGGAAAGCCGGAAGGCGTTGGAGCGCTTCTTCGGCAAGAGCATCTACCTCGAAATTTTCGTCAAGGTCGACAAAGACTGGCGAAGTTCACAGAAAGAACTGGACAGCTTCGGCTATAATCCGGAATGACATGGGAAACACCGGTTGCCGGCGGAATGTTGACCGCTGACAGACGGTATTCTTTATAAAAAATAATCATGATATGGCAAATTTAGTAGCAATAGTAGGACGGCCCAACGTGGGCAAGTCGACACTTTTCAATCGTTTGACAAAGTCACGTCAGGCCATTGTCAGCGATGAAGCCGGCACCACGCGCGATCGCCAGTACGGCAAGTGCGAGTGGAACGGCCGTGAGTTTTCCGTGGTGGATACCGGCGGATGGGTTGTCAATTCTGACGATATTTTTGAGGAGGAAATACGTAAGCAGGTCATAATAGCCACTGAAGAGGCTGACCTCGTGTTGTTCCTTGTTGACGTGACCAATGGTGTGACGGACTGGGATGAGGACGTGGCCATGATTCTCCGCCGCTCAAAGCTCCCCGTGATATTGGTGGCCAATAAGACGGACAACAATAGCCAGCAGTATTATGCGGCCGAATTCTATTCGCTCGGACTGGGCGACCCATACTGCATAAGCGCGGCCACAGGCAGCGGAACCGGCGATTTGCTCGATCTCGTGGTCAGCAAGCTGAAGTCGGACAACGGTGAAATGATTGAAGACGGTATTCCACGTTTTGCCATAGTAGGACGCCCCAACGTTGGAAAGAGCAGTATCATCAACGCCTTCATCGGCGAAGACCGCAATATCGTTACGGAAATTGCCGGAACGACACGTGACAGTATTTATACACGATACGACAAGTTCGGTTTTGATTTCTATCTTGTTGATACAGCCGGAATACGTCGGAAGAACAAGGTTACGGAAGATTTGGAGTTCTACAGCGTGATGCGTTCTATACGTGCCATAGAGAACAGTGATGTCTGTGTGCTCATGATAGACGCCACGCGAGGTATAGAGACGCAGGACATGAACATATTCCAGCTCATACAGAAGAATAACAAGTCGCTCGTTGTTGTTGTCAACAAGTGGGATCTTGTTGAAGATAAGACGCAGAAAGTCATCGACACATTTGAGACGGCAATCCGCAAGCGTATGGCTCCGTTCACGGATTTCCCTATTATCTTCGCCTCGGCCATGACCAAACAGCGCATCTTCCGGGTGCTTGAGACTGCCAAGGATGTCTATCTCAACCGCAAGGCAAAGATAGGAACGTCCAAACTCAATGAAGTAATGCTTCCGCTTATCGAGGCATATCCGCCGCCATCAATAAAAGGAAAGTACATCAAAATCAAATACTGCACGCAGTTGCCCAACACGCAGATACCATCTTTTGTGTTCTATGCCAATCTGCCGCAGTATGTCAAGGAGCCATACAGACGTTTCCTTGAAAACAAAATGCGTGAGAACTGGAAACTGACAGGCACGCCTATCAATATCTTCATACGTCAGAAATGATGAAGATATTGTCGGTATCGTTCGTTGCCGTTGTTGCATTCATACTTTCCTGCGGGAAGGAACCGTCGCGTGAGGAACTGGCCGGACAGGCAGCAAAGGCCTGTTACGACCATCTCATAGCGGGGCGTTACGATGAATTCGTTGCAGCTACGGCCGGAACGGACAGCCTGCCTGAATCATATCGTGAGCAGTTGGTTGTCAATGCGCGTCAGTTTGCGGCACTCCAGAAGAGTGAACACAACGGGATCTGCGCGGTGGAGGTGCTTCGCGTGAAGGTTGATTCGCTTTCCGGACGGACAGATGCTTTTCTCATGTTATGCTTCGGCGACAGTACATGGGAAGAGGTCGTTGTTCCTATGATTGAGCGGAACGGCCGTTGGATGATGCGCTGAAACAAACGAGGATTGGCCAATTATTCCACGGTGGAATATCGGGGATACTCTCTATAGAGTCTTCCATGCATTGTCTGTTTTGTGGTTTCAGCCTTGTGGAATTCTTGTTCATGAACGCTGAATAGTTGCGAAAAGGAAGTCGTTTGTTAAAAAACGCAAACAAACAAGCAATTAAAGTCTATTAATGCTTGATTATAAATTTAAATGCGTACCTTTGCAACCGCAAAACAAAACAAGGAGGTGCCATAGCTCAGTTGGTAGAGCAAAGGACTGAAAATCCTTGTGTCCCCGGTTCGATTCCTGGTGGCACCACTCCTCCTTTCATTAGCCCTGTTCGCATAAGCGGCAGGGTTTTCTTTTTGTAGTATAGTAGTCATTGTCAGTGGCAGATGGACGGCTGAAGTAGTAATGAAATTGCAGTGTCTTTGGGACTCATAGTAAAAATCGGGCAGTCCGAAAACCATGTGTGTATTATTATGTTAATAGCCGAAAATAATAGGGTCAGTCCGAATACCTGGCGAACTGCAGGAATGCAGATTCAGTAGAAAATGTTCACTTTGTAAATAAGTGTGGATAAATGGCTTGGAATAAATAGGATAACAAAAACGAAACGATGAAAAAAAGTCTCATTGCTCTTGCCTTGGGCACATTGGCTCTGGGTATCACCGAATTTGTAATGATGGGTATACTGCCCGATGTGGCGGCAAGCCTTGGGGTTAGCATACCTGAAGCGGGCCGGTTGATATCGGCCTATGCCATAGGAGTGTGCTGTGGGGCGCCGATGCTCACCGTGGCCCACAAGTATCCGCCTAAGAACATTTTGCTTTTTCTTGGCGTGCTGATGCTGACAGGTGCTGTGTTGTCGGTCATAGCACAAAACTATTATCTGCTTCTTATTGCGCGCTTCATCTCCGGACTGCCCCACGGTGCCTATTTTGGTGTTGCCTCCATTGTTGCAGTGCGTCTGGCAGACGAAGGCCATAAGACGGGAGCAGTGTCTATAATGATTGCCGGAATGACAGTGGCCAATCTTCTTGGCGTTCCTTTGGGCACAGCTCTCAGTTCAGCCATCTCATGGCGCTGTCCGTTTGTGCTTGTTATTTTCTGTAGTTTGCTTGTCATTTATTATCTGTGGAAGTGGGTACCTTTTGTCGAGCCATTGCCGGATAACGGTTTCCGCAGTCAGTTCTCATTCTTGCGTGCCGGTGCTCCATGGCTCATCCTTGGAGCAACAATGCTGGGCAACGGCAGCATATTCTGCTGGTATAGCTACGTAACGCCACAGTTGATTAATGAAGGCGGCTTTTCGCCTAATGTAATTTCAATGCTCATGATTGCCGCCGGTTTCGGTATGGTGGTTGGCAACCTGATAAGTGGTCGTCTGTCCGACCAATATGGTCCGGGACACGTGGCCCGTTTCACACTTATGGTTACGGTCGTATCACTATTGTTAACCTTCGTTTTTGCACAATACGGATGGTTTTCGGCTGCACTAATGGTTGTATGTACGGGTTGTCTTTTTTCCGTGAGCAGTCCGCTTCAATTCCTTATATTGAAGCATGCTCCGGGTGGGGAAATGCTTGGAGGTGCAAGCATACAGATGGCTTTTAATCTTGGCAATGCTGTGGGGGCATTGCTTGGCGGACTCCCTATCGAGATGGGGCTTGGCTATCGTTATCCAGCCTTGTTCGGTGCGCCTCTCGCTTTATGCGGATTGGTATGTCTGTTGGTGTTTTGCCGGAAATATGAACGAACGGAATAAAGGAACTGTCACTTTGCTAATCTCACGAGTTCCGAGCCGCAGAAACGGCTGTCGGCTGCTGCGATCTGTACGGCATAGACTGTGCCGTACGTTATCGGGAGGCTGACTTCCACTTCTTCTCTGTCTCCTTTCAGCCTGCGTTCAGTAACAAGTGTCCCGTTGATGCTGTAGACGCGCAGCGTGACCGGACCGTTCGGGGCTGTTTCAAAGCACACGCGGAGGCTGTTCCGACCCGCCGGAATGATGCGGACAGCCTGCGGGCGATGTGACGGAAAACCTTTGATGGAGTTCAGACCGAGAACATCCAGCAGTCCGCGGTGGACATCAATCTCGCCATATCCCCATTCATTGTTCGGTACGGGCGTATCGTCAAGCGGCCTCGACGTCCTGCTTATGACGTCAAGAACTTCTTGCGGTGTCAGCGTGGGGCAGGCCTCAAGCCACAAGGCCACTGCTCCGCCGACTATGGGCGACGCCATTGACGTGCCTGAGCATGCGGCCCAAGGATATGACCGGTCTCCGAAATCAGAATGGCTGACAACAAAGTCCGCATCCCACGTATCGGGATTCTTCTCCAGCCAATAGCGGCTGAACGACGAAATGACATTGATGCCCGGTGCCATTACGTCTGGTTTGATTCGTCCGTCATACGTCGGTCCGACGGACGAATAGACGGACTTTCCCCCTTCGTCACTGAGGTCGTAAACTCTTTGCGTCTCGCCGCGGTCGTTGATGATTTCGAGCCGGTGGCATGTAGCGCCGACACAGATCACGGATGGTGCGCTTGACGGTGAATTTATGTTGTGGGTACAGAGCGCATCTTTTAGCCTGCCGCTTTCGTTTTCTATTGCATAAAACTGTCCGGTCGTTAGGAAAAGTTCCGCTTCCGCCTCGCCGACCAGTTCGACGCTGCACTGCATATTGTCAAACATCGTCGGAAATCCAGTCCATGAAAAGTCGCAGACTGTTTCCGTCCCGTCGTAACAGGACGTATAGGCGACCATATCTACCTTTGCCTCCACATCGCACAGCATGACTATGTCCGTCCGTTCGCCGTTTTCGCAAGCCGCGATGTCGCCCAACCGTACGGTCACTGTGTCCCGTCGGCCGTATTTTGACGCCACGATGCGCACTTCGCTGTCCTCCTTTCCCTTTACTGTGAAGAATACCCTGTTGTTCACCGTGTTTGCCGACATCAGTCCCGACCCGGCTGTCGGCTGTCCCGCCGGTTTGCCGATGTAGGTCCGGATATGTCCGTTGTTGCCGGCCGACGACACGATGATGCGTCCCGGGCCGGTCATGCGGTCGAGCACTTCGTAGAAGAGCTTGTCGTCGCCGCGGAAATCCTGTGACGAGCCTTCGCTGAACGAAATCACGCAGGGCTGTCCTTGCTCCTTGGCATAGTCGAAGATATATTGAAATCCGAGGGCGTCCGTGGCGTATGTATATTTATATAGGTCCTCGTCAGCGATGAACTCCTTGTCGTCCGTGACCGCATTGCTCACCAGGCAGATGTCGCTTTCGTAGGCAATGCCGCGATAGGGGCTGTCATATCCGCCTCCGGCGGCTGTGCCCAGCGTATGGGTGCCGTGTGTCATCTTCAGTCCGTCACGACTGTGTCCGTACTCCAGCAGCCGGTCCCGCCCGATATATTCCGCCCCGACATACATTCCGCTGCCCACGGTGTCGGCTGAGAGCTGGTCCCAGAGACGTCGTATGCGGTAGTTCTCTGCCGTGGCATCATAGAAATTTGGGTGTGTCAGGTCAAATCCGACATCCATTATTCCCATCACGACGCCGCGTCCGGTGTATGCCTGCGGCAGTCCATCGCCGTTATAGACCGGTGTCGCATTCACCGTTTCCGGCGAGCGGTCCATCAGCGTCGTGTGGCTGCGTCCGGTTTCTATGCGTGTCACGTTGCGGCTGAGCGACAGTCCGCGCAGCGCTTCCAGTGGAATTGACACAATCCGTATGTCGTCATAGCAGGCCAAAGTCCGACATCCGTATGCTGTCAGCGTAGAGTCGGCATTGCCTGTCAGCTGCACGAAGGCACAGAGCTTGCGCCCGCGTGCCATGCTGATATTCTTTCTGCCGTCCTGCTTCTGCTGCATTGCTATGCTGCGGACGAACGCCGACATCTTACTGTAGTCCACGCCATCGGCCCTGACGCCATTGGCAAATAGTAGGGAAAGGAGTATGAGTATTGTTCCGAATCGCTTCATATCGTATCACGTTTTGTGCAAATATAGTGGAAATGAGCGCAATGCATACCTGTTTGCATAATTGCCGCATGCCGCTTGTATTCTGCAAATTTACATATAAATCGCGAGATTTCTATACCGACAGAATAAAGAAATTGATTTTTCTTTAGCGGAAAGATACGGAAAAAATGATTAATAGCGAATGATTAGTTATTGATTGTCGGCCGGCCGGTAACGAAGAGGTTCCGTATAATGGATTGCGTGACAGTTATTCGGTGTCGTAAACAGGTGTGAATGGCATCGAAACGTTCTAATTGATAGCTATTTTGAGAAGTTATATTTTGTGATATGCGGAAAAAGAACTAAATTTGCTGCATAATATAAAAGAAAGGATATAGAGATATGTCAAGACCGGTTAAAGCTCCAGAAATTCAAAAGGATTATGATGAGCATATCCGTTTGATGTTCTTTGATATGATGGAAATTGAATAAATCGCAAAAACGACTTATATTTATGGGACATTACGCATCAATTATCATATTTGCCGTGCTGACATTGTCGTCAGCTGTGGCCAGCATAGGCAGTTACCGAACCACCGAAAACCGGATAGTGGACGAACTCAACCGCGCCCTTTCGCTCACCGTCAGTGATGGACAACAGACCTGGCTCACCGCCGACACAATCAGGGTATGCCGCCAGTTGCAGATGATGACGGGCGGACGGGCAGAGTTTCTTTGCGCGGCTGACGCCACATTCGGCCGCCACCTGACCATTCCCGAACTTCGCGGACTGGCCGAAGTGAGGATGCGTGTGATTGCCGATGGTGACGCGGCGGAGCGTGGGCTGAAAGAATCTGCCGGCGTCGGATTGTGCAGCGACACCGTCGTGTGGCGTTCGGAACGGTTGGGCGCCAGTGTAGCCTTGCGTAGCTATGCCCGTTGTTCCGCGGCCACTGTGTTCGGAATGTCCGACCAGCGTCTGCCGTTCACGCTGCTGGCTGCCGCCATGCTTTGGGTTGCCGGTTCGGTGGCAAGCATGCGGCGCAGGCAGAACTCTGGCAATACTTTTGCAGTATATGATACGGCAGGCAACAATACGGTGACGGCCTGTTCTTTCGGCGGACTTGTCATGTCGGCCGACGGCGAGACATTCCGTGACGCCGATGGGCGTGACGTCCGGTTGACGCCCATGCAGCACCGGCTGATGCAGATGTTTTTCCGGGCCGACGGCCACCGGCTGACAAAGACGGCCATCAGCGAGGCCTTGTGGCCGAAGAAGGAAGACGCCAGCGAGACGCTCTATGCGCTCGTGAAGCGCCTCAAACCCGTTCTGGAGGCCCATAGCGACCTGCGGATAGAATCGGACCGCGGGCGGGCGTATGTCCTGACGACAGGCGGAAACACCTGACATACAGGGATGTAGGCGGATGTCGGATAATTGTCAGACAGATGTCAGGAAGGTTGAGAGGATGAAAAACACATATTGAAGTATCTTTGCATGCGGTTGGCGGCAACCTTCAGGTCGCACGTCTTGCCACCATATAAAACAATCATGCAAAGATATGAAGACAGACAAAATCTTATTCACCATGCTGCTTTTGGCCGCTGCCGTCACGTCGGCGGCGCAGGAGCCCGTTGAAGACGTTCAACAGAGGCAACAGAACCAATCGGAGGATGTTCGGCAAACGCAGAATAATGCGGAGGACATCCGGCTGAATGAACTGACGGTGGAAGGTGCGCGCGTGGTCAGCAAGGCCGACGGACAGGTCATCTATCCCACCGACGCCATGCGCTCATCGGCCACGTCGGGCTATTCGCTTCTGCGTGACATCGCCTTGGCCGGTCTGCGTGTGGACGAGCCGGCGCGTTCGGTCACGTCGTTGGACCGTCGCGGCGACGTCCAGATACGCATCAACGGCATCGTTGCCGGGCAGGACGAGCTGCTGACGCTCGACTGTCGGGCCGTTCAGCGCATAGAATACACCGACCGTCCTGGGCTGAGATACGGCGAGGGAGTCGCCCATGTCATCAATTTCATTGTCCGTCGCGCCACGGGCGGCTATACCTTGGGCACGGACCTGACCGACTGTCTGACCTCAGCCCGCGGCGACAACAGTATTTTTGCGCGCATGAACCGCGGCAAGAGCCAGTTGGAGGCCAGCTACGGCATGGGATATACCGTCAATGCCGGAGTACTCGGCAGCACAACGGCCCACTATGAACTTCCTGACGGCGGCGTGAGAACGCTGACCGAGACGGTTGACGGCAGTTCAATGAGGCGACTGAGCCACCGCGGCGGCCTGACCTATAGCCGCGTGGACTCCGGCCGTCACGTCCTTCAGGTGAAGGTGGCGGGCGACATGATGCGCGAGCCATACCACCATCAAACCAGCCGCAAGACATACGACGGTTTCGGATATGTCACGGAGGCCAACAGCCGAAACCGTTCGTGGTCGGCCTCGACGGATGTCTACTGGCAGCTGGAGGCGGGACGTCATCAGACGCTGACGGCCAATGCCGTGGCGACGACCATCACGACGGATTATGAGTACGGCGACAACGACGGGGGCCGATATGCATACGCCGTTGACGGCCGGACATGGTCGGTCACGGGCGAGGCCATTTATGAGAACCGGCTGAAGCCGTTCACGTTGACGGCCGGTCTTCAGTGGCAGACGAAGCACACGGACAACTGCTATACCGGCGACGCCGCGGCCGATGCAACGGGGACGCAACACACGGCCTACGCCTTCGCCCAGCTCGCCGGACGGCTCGGTCCGCTGTCCTATACGGCCGGAATGGGTTTCAGCCGGGTCAGTTTCCGTCGTCCGCCATATTCGGCCACGTTCACGATGCCCCGTCCTAAGATGACGCTGTCGTGTCCCCTTGGCAGCGGTCTGCGGCTGTCCTACGACATAGAGCTCTCGCAGCATATCTCCGGCATAGCCAACACCAACGGCGTCACACTGCGCCGCAACCTGATGGAGATGGAGCGGGGCAATCCTGACCTGCGGCCCAACAGAGTGGTGGAACAGACGGCAAAGCTGACCTATTCCGACCGCCGTCTGATGGCTCAGGCCGTGGTCTTCTACAAGCAGAACCACCGTCCTAACCTTGCGGCATACGACCGGGATACGGACACTCAGGGCAACACATTCTTTATATATACGCAGCGCAACCAGCCTGGCTGTGACCTGCTGATGACCCAGCTCTACGCCAACTGGGACATTGTCCCGAAGCGTCTCAGCGTGATGGGCTACGGCGGGCTGTTCCGCTGCTTCAACTACGGCGACGACTACCGCCATTTCCACACAGCCTTCAACGGCGGATGTTCGCTTACGGCGTGGCTCGGACCGTGGACACTGGCAGCGTCGGCTGACAACGGTTTCGGCTGGATGGAGGGTGAGCACCGTGGCCGTCAGGGGGCGATGACCGTTCTTTCGGTCAGCTACCGTGTAGGGACGCTGAACCTCAGTCTCCACTGGCAGCAGCCGTTCAGAACCGATGTCAGGAACTATCACGGGGAGGTGGAAAGCCGCTTCGTGCGGAAGGACATGAGCACATGGTGCCGCAACGACGCCAACCGTCTGACACTGACCATGACATATACGTTCAGTCGCGGCCGCCGCTACCACGACATCAACCGGACGATGGAAAACAGGGACAGGGATGCCGGAGTGAAACTATAAGTCATGATTTCATGAATTGTAATGATTGTGTTGCAAAACCATGAAATCTAAGGGACGTGCCTTTGGCATGTATCTGACAAACTGATGGTTGTCAGATACATGCCAAAGGCACGTCCCTGTGTGTGATTTTATCTTCCGTCCTCCGTTGACGCGTGTCACCTCGCAGGCACCTTTCCCTTTGGGATGGCCGGGGTGGGGCCATTCGAGTCCGGGAGTTTTCTCACTGAAAATCTTTCTTGTGCAGCACGAAATCCTTTCCGAGATACTTCTCTCGCACAATCGTGTTGGCGGCCAACTCCTCAGGATTGCCCTGAAAGAGGATGCGGCCCTCGAAAAGAAGATATGCGCGGTCGGTGATGTTGAGCGTCTCGTGGACGTTATGGTCGGTGATGAGAATACCGATATTGCGGTATTTCAGTTCCCATACAATCTTCTGGATGTCGCCCACGGCAATCGGGTCGACGCCGGCGAACGGCTCGTCAAGCATGATGAACTTAGGATTGATGGCCAGACAGCGGGCAATCTCCGTCCTTCGGCGCTCGCCTCCCGACAGCTGGTCACCCTTGTTCTTGCGCACCTTCTGAAGGCGGAACTCGGCAAGTAGGCTCTCCAGCTTCTGAAGCTGTTCCTCACGGCTGAGGGCGGTCATTTCGAGCACGGACATGATATTGTCCTCGACGCTCATCTTGCGGAAGACGCTGTTCTCCTGGGCAAGATAGCCGATGCCGGCCCGCGCCCGCTTGTAGACGGGAAAGTCCGTAATCTCAAGGTCGTCAAGGTAGATATGGCCGTCGTTGGGCACAATCAGTCCCGTCGTCATGTAGAAAGAAGTGGTCTTTCCGGCTCCGTTCGGTCCGAGAAGTCCCACTATTTCACCCTGACGGACGTTTATGGAGACGTTGTTGACCACGGTGCGCTTGCCGTATCGCTTGACCAGTCCTTCGGCGCGGAGAACCATGTTGCCTTCGGTCTTGGTCTCCGCTGACGGCTGGAGATTTGATATATTCTGATTATCGTTCATCATCAACTTATTTACAGTGCAAAGATAGTTCAATCGGTGATAAGGACAAAACAAATCATCCGGTTTTTGCCATGGCCGCATGGCTATCTTGTGCAAAAATAGTAAAATTGTTGTTCTGAAGCGTTGATATTTCCAAAAACTGACCGCGATGTTGCAGTTTTTTAGTGGATTTTGGTTACTTTTGTGCCTGTTAAATAACCAACTACACAATGCTGTTGCATAAAAGTCTTAACACGCTGGGGCGCTACCTGATACTGATGGGGCGCACCTTCCAAAAGCCCGAGCGCATGCGAATGTTCTTCAAGGAATACATCAAGGAGATGTCGCAGCTTGGTGTCAACTCCATCGGCATCGTACTGCTGATATCGTTCTTCATCGGTGCCGTGATCTGCATACAGATGAAGCTCAACATACAAAGCCCGTGGATGCCGCGCTGGGTGACGGGATATACCACCCGCGAGATTATGCTGTTGGAGTTTTCGTCGTCTATAATGTGTCTGATACTGGCTGGAAAGGTCGGTTCGAACATCGCGTCGGAGATAGGAACGATGCGCGTCACGCAGCAGATTGACGCCCTCGACATCATGGGTGTCAACTCGGCTTGCTATCTGATACTGCCGAAGATTCTCGGCTTGATAACAATCATGCCCTTCCTCGTTATCTTCAGCTCCGCAACGGGCATACTCGGTGCCTACGGAACGGCCTATATAGGCCACGTCCTGAGTCCCGAAGACCTCACGCTGGGACTTCAGCATACGTTCAACCCGTGGTTCGTCTGGATGAGTATCATCAAAAGTCTGTTCTTCGCCTTCATCATTTCCAGTGTCCCGTCCTACTACGGATATACCGTCGAGGGCGGTTCGGTCAACGTCGGCAAGGCCAGCACAGATGCCGTCGTCAGCAGCAGCGTGCTGATTCTGTGCTCCGACGTCTTCCTGACGCAGCTTCTGTCGTGATTCTTGCTCCGCCCGGACACGCGGCAGCCTCATTAAATCCTTATTAAGAAACGAATATGATTGAAATACGAAACCTCTGCAAATCGTTTGAAGACCGTCAAGTGCTCACGGACATCAGTGCCGTTTTCGAAAGCGGAAAGACAAACCTCATCATCGGACAGAGCGGAAGCGGAAAGACCGTGCTGGTGAAAAACCTCGTGGGACTTCTCGAACCCACCAGCGGAAGCATCTTCTATGACGGCCGCGACTTTGTGGCCATGACGAAGAAGGAGAAAATCATGCTCCGGCGCGAGATGGGAATGATTTTCCAGAGTGCGGCACTCTTCGATTCGCTCACCGTTCTGGAGAACGTGATGTTCCCGCTGGACATGTTCTCGTCCATGACGCTGCGCGAGCGAACCCGTCGCGCGCAGACATGCCTCGACCGTGTCAATCTGATGGGGGCCGAAGCGAAATATCCGGGAGAAATTTCGGGAGGTATGCAGAAGCGCGTGGCCATAGCCCGCGCCATAGCCCTGAACCCGAAATATCTGTTCTGTGACGAACCGAACTCGGGCCTCGATCCCAAGACGTCACTCGTCATCGACGACCTTCTCCACGGTATCACGCAGGAATTCAATATAACCACCATCATCAACACCCACGACATGAACTCCGTAATGGGCATCGGCGAGAACATCATCTTCATCTATGAGGGTCACAAGGAGTGGCAGGGACAGAGCAAGGATATCATGGGGGCAACCAATCAGAGGCTCACCGACTTCATCTTCGCCAGCGACCTGCTCAAGCAGATGCGCGCCGCGGTGATGGGGAAGAACGGATAGAGATTCGAAGAAAATAAGAAACAGACGGCTGCCGGTATTTTATGTCGCAGCAGTCATCAATACATAAACATTAAAGGCCGTGTCGGTTGACGCGGCCTTTAATGTTATTTGTCGTATTCCTATTGGGGCTTTAGGATTTTTTGTGGACTTTGCAGTCTTCCTTTTTGCCTTTTTGGAGAGTTATTGCAGCGGATTCCATCCCTGTGCTTTCAGTTCAAACTCGCTGTCGTCACGGGTAACGATGACATGGCCGAGGCTTTCTTTCGTTATGTGGCCGATGAGTTTGACGTCGTCAAGCATCTCAATCTTGTTGTGGTCGCCGATGGGGACGGTGAAAAGAAGCTCGTAGTCTTCGCCACCGTTGAGCGCACAGGTTGTCACGTTCATGTTCATCTCTTCTGCCATGACAGCCGTCTGATAGTCAATCGGGATGTTCTTCTCGAATATCCGGCAGCCCACGTGGCTCTGCTTGCAGATGTGCATGAGTTCGCTTGACAGTCCGTCGCTGATGTCCATCATGGCCGTAGGGCGGATGCCGAGTTCGCGCAGACGGGCAATGATGTCGCCGCGGGCTTCGGCTTTGAGCTGACGCTGGAGCAGATACTCCTTGCCGGCAAAGTCGGGCTGGAAATGGGCGAGCTCGGCAAGGGCGTTCTTATCGCCTTTCTTGCGGGCTTCGTTCACCTGCTGATAATATACCGACTTCTCGCGTTCCAGCAGCTGGAGGCCCATGTAGGCTGCTCCGAGATCGCCGGAGACGCAGATTAGGTCAGTCTCGCGCGCGCCGTCGCGATAGACGATGGCGTCGCTTGCGGCTTCTCCTATGCACGTGATGCTGATGGCAAGACCGGTATATGACGACGTTGTGTCGCCGCCGACGATGTCGACGTTCCATTTGTCACAGGCCGCGCGCAGTCCTTCGTAGAACAGCTCCATGTCCTCGACGGTGAAACGCTTGCTCAGGGCGAGGCTGACGGTGAGCTGGCGCGGCGTTCCGTTCATGGCGAAAACGTCGCTGATGTTCACCATCGCCGCTTTATATCCGAGGTTGCGCAGGTCCGTGTACGTCAGGTCGAAGTGGACGCCTTCCATCAGCATGTCCGTCGTGACGAGCACCCGGCTGTCCGGATAGCTCAATACGGCACAGTCGTCGCCGACTCCGCGCAGTGTCGATTCGTTTTTCTTCCCAATGTCTTTGGTCAGCCTGTCGATGAGGCCGAACTCTCCGAGTTTAGAAATGTCCATTCTTCATTCCGTTGTTACGCTCTGTTGATCATCTCTCTCATGATCTCGGTCATCAGCGGCTGTGCCTTGTTGGCAGCCTCCTGAACCTCTTCGTGGCTCACTTCTACGGGTGTGTCCTCCAGTCCGAGGTCGGTGATGATGCTGATTCCGAAGGTCTTTATGCCGCAGTGGTGGGCCACAATGACCTCGGGTACGGTGCTCATGCCGACGGCGTCGCCTCCCAGACGGTGATACATCTTATATTCTGCCGGCGTCTCGAACGTCGGTCCCTGCACTCCGGCATATACTCCGTGGACAACGCGGATACCCTTTTCTGCGGCAATGGCGTCGGCCTCGGCGATAAGACGGAGGTCGTATGTCTCGTGCATGTCGGGGAATCGCGGACCCGTCGGGAAGTTCTTGCCGCGCAGAGGATGCTCCGGGAAGAGGTTGATATGGTCGGTGATGATCATGAGGTCGCCGATCTGGAATTCCGGATTCATGCCTCCGGAGGCGTTGGAAACGAACAGAGTCTCGATGCCCAGCTCGTACATGACGCGGATGGGGAAGGTGACTTCCTTCATTGAGTAGCCTTCGTAGTAGTGGAAGCGGCCCTGCATGGCCATGATGTCTTTGTTGCCGAGCTTTCCGAAAATCAGTTTTCCTGAATGGCCCTCCACCGTCGATACGGGGAAATTGGGGATATCACTGTATGCGAACTCGTATGTGTCAGTTATTTCTGAAGCTAATTGTCCGAGGCCTGTTCCCAGAATGATGGCTGTCTTTGGACTTGTGGTCATCCTTTGCTTTAACCAGGATGCTGTTTCTTGAATTTTTGTGTACATAGCCTATTATATTTTCGTTAAACGTTTCTTCTTGTTCAAGCATGAACCGGATTTTCACCGGCAGTGCGAAAATGCTGTGTCGAACCTCTTCACTCAGTCCGTTGAGCCCGACGATACGCGTCGCGTCCTTTTCCGTCGTGATGATTATCTTCGGCGCCGGGAGACTGGCGAAGGTGCTGTTGATTTTCTCTACGTCGGCAGAAGTGAACGCGTGGTGGTCACCGAAAGTCAGCGGATGGATGTGGTCGGTGTACGGCTGCAGATCAATCATCATCTGCTTTGGCGAAGCGATGCCCGTGAGCAGCAGAATGTGTTCGTTCTTTCTGAGCGATGTCAGTTTGCGGTCGTTTCCGCAATATATGGGTTTCAGCGTGTCGTAGTCAAGCCGCGTGAAGAAAAGCCGCTGATACGGATATAGGTTCATGGCTTTTGTGATGACCCGGAACTCCATCGGCTTGAGGTCTTTCGGGCATTTGGTGACGATGACGATGTCCGCCCGGTTTTTGCCTGATGGCGGTTCGCGAAGTCTTCCGGCCGGTAGCAGTTTGTCGTATATTACCAGCCGGTGGTAGTCCACCAGCAGGATGTTTATGCCAGGCTTGATATACCGGTGTTGAAAAGCATCATCCAGAAGCACTACGTCAATGTCTTTCACGATGCTGTTGTCTGTCAACCGTTCAATGCCGTGACATCTGTTTTTGTCAACGGCCACGGTCACAGCCGGGTATTTCTGTTTCATCTGATACGGCTCATCGCCGATTGATGCCACCGTTGATGTGTCGTCGGCCAAAATGAAGCCGCTGCTTTTACGCTTGTATCCGCGACTGAGCACAGCCACGCGGAATTTGTCTTGCAGCAGCCGTATGAGATATTCCACGTGAGGGGTTTTTCCCGTGCCGCCAACAGTGATATTGCCTACCGCAATGGTGGGTACGGTGAAACTGCGGCTCTTCAGTGCGCCAACATCGAACAGAGTGTTGCGCAGCCTCACGAAGAAGCCGTATATCCAGCTCAGCGGCAGCAGCCAGTTGTTTATCTTGATGAAGTCTCCTTCCATTTCTTGTCTGCCGGCACAATCTCCTTGTCGTTACGGTTCCATAGTCGGAGGGTAGGAGAGTGGTGCCGATGTCTTTTTAATTATTTTATTATGAGGTGGTATGGCAGTCGTGCCTGTATGGCCTCCTGCCGGTTGATGTTCTTTATTGTCATGAACGGCGTATAATATTCGCCCAGCGCCGCCTTCATTTTCTCGTCGATATAGTTGTCCGTCGACATATTGTTCAGCAGCTGCTCCAGCCAGTCTGGCTGTGCGGGATAGCTTTCGCTGTGATATTCTTTCAGTTTAGCCAGCTCGGCGGCCTTTGCCACGGCCATGTCGAGACCTCCCAGTGCGTCCACCAGCTTGTTCTTCAGCGCGTCCTGACCGAGCCATACGCGTCCCTGGGCCAGCTCCTCAACGTTGTCGACCTTCATCTTGCGTCCGTCGGCAACACGCTTGCGGAACAGTTCATATCCGCGGCCGATGTAGTTCTCCAGCATGGCCATTTCCTCTTCGTTGAACGGGCGCGCCACTGTTCCGAAACCGCTGTTGCGGTTGGTCTTCACCTCGTCGAACCTGATGCCCAGCTTGTCCGTCAGCAGTCCGCTGAGGTCGGGGAACATGCCGAAGATACCGATGCTTCCGGTCAGTGTGGTCGGCTCAGCGTAGATGTAGTTTGCCGGGCAGCTGATGTAATAGCCGCCAGAAGCAGCCATGCCACCCATGGAGACAACGACGGGCTTCTTCTCCTTCAGCTTCATCATCGAGTGCCAGATCTGTTCCGAGGCGTATGCGCTTCCGCCGCCGGAGTTGACTCTGAGCACGACAGCCTTGACGTCGTCGTCCTCGGCCAGCTTGTTCAGATCGCGGCAGACATCGTCGGAAGCGATGCAGGCCGAGCCCGTGATGCCGCCCGTATTGGTGCTCACGATGTCACCGTAGGCATAGTAGACGGCAATCTCGTCGCCCTTGCTGTCTTTCACAGGAAGGTTTATCATGTCTGCGAGCGACACCTGATTGAGCTTGTCGTCCTTATCCGCCTTCAGCTTTTTCTTCAGTTCGTCCTTCACCTCATCGGCATACAGCAGCTTGTCAACGAGCTTCATGCTGACATACTGATTCTGGTCGGTGAACGCCGTGAAACTGTCCGCATAGTCGTTGAGCGTCTGACGGCTCAGCTTGCGGCTGCGTGCAACGTCGTCGAGCATGTCGTTCCATATACCGTTGATATATACCGTCACCTGTTCGCGGTTGGGTTCGCTCATGCCCTCGGCCGTCATAGTTTCCGGCATGCTCTTGTATTTTCCTACTTTTGCCAGCTGGAATTTCACTCCGAACTTCGCCAGCAGGTCCTTATAGAACATCGGCTGGGCGGCCATACCGTGCCAGTCGAGTGTGCCCTGCGGATTGATGATCACCTGGTCGGCCACCGAGCATATATAATATGTCGTCTGAGTGTAGTCGTCTGCGTATGCCACAATCCACTTTCCGCTCTTCTTGAATTCCTCCAGCTTGCGTCTGATGGCTTTCGATGATGCCGGAGAGTCGCTTGCGAACATCTCCGCCTTGATGTATATACCTTTTATCTTGTCGTTCTTCTTAGCCTTGTCAATAGAACTGAGGATGTCGTCGAGACCGAGATTTTTGCTCACCTGTCCCGTCAGCTGTCCCATGAAGTCGGTCTTGGCCCGTTCCTCCAGCACGCCGGAGAGCTTGAGAACAAAGACAGTGTTGTCCTTTACCTCCACCGGAGCCTGTCCTGCGGCGGCCATTCCGGCCAGCATGATGATGCCGACGATGCCCATTATCACCGATGTTGCAATGATGCCGGTGATGGTGGCAAGTGTGTATTTCAGAAAATCTTTCATAACTATGATGATTGTTTATGTCCTTGGTTATATTCTGCTTCAACGGTATTGACAAATTCCGATGGAAAAGTTTCTACATGGTCAAATGCAGCCTATTTTCTGCAAAAATAGTGCAAGCGAGTGCAATGTGAACTTGTTCACGGATTGCCGAGAGCAGCCTATTTTCTGCAAAGATAGTGCAAGCGAGTGCAATGTGAACTTGTTCACAGATTGCCGAGAGCAGCCTATTTTCTGCAAAGATAGTGCAAGCGAGTGCAATGTGAACTTGTTCACGGATTGCCGAGAGCAGCCTATTTTCTGCAAAGATAGGCATTTTTATTTATATAAAGCATCCAAACCATGAAAAAGGTTGCTGAATATCAGCTTAATAGATGGCTTTTCTTGCTCATATCGCGATAAATTGCTAATTTTGTGGGCAGTAACTAATCAAAAAAAGCAAATTAATTGGCTATGAATTTCAGAGTTTTAATCACGTTGTCGCTTGCATTGGTGTGCACGGCATCGTTTGCAAAGAAGAAAAAAGTAGAGTTGTTTCCGGATGGAACACCAATTCCCGCGTGGTTCAGTGACACCACCAAAGTGAATGTAGACCAACTCGGTCAGAAGTATGTCATCACAGAACATGGTGTTCGTAACGACTCCACGGTTCTTCAGACGGAGCAGATTCAAGCTGTCATCGACAAGGCCGCAGCGGCCGGAGGCGGTGTCATTGTCATTCCGGAAGGTACGTTCCTCAGCGGAAGCATCTTCTTCCGTCAGGGCACACACCTCTATCTGGAGGACGGCGCGCGCCTCAAGGGCAGTGACCGCATACGCAATTTCAAACTTCAGACCACCCGCATGGAGGGTCAGACGCTCAAATATTTCTCCGCTCTCGTAAATGCCGACGGCCTTGACGGCTTCACCATCGCCGGCCGCGGAACCATCGACGGCAACGGATGGAACTACTGGGAGGAGTTCTGGATCCGCCGCCAGTACAACCGTCAGTGCACAAACCTTGAGGCAATGCGCCCCCGTCTGGTATATATATCAAACTGCAAGAACGTCACTGTTCAGGACGTGCGTCTGATCAACAGTCCTTTCTGGACAAACCACATCTATAAGACCGAAAACCTCCGCTATCTCGGATGCTATATCTATGCTCCGACACGTGGCGTGACGCCCGTCGATCCGAAGCGCGGTGCGCCCAGCAGCGACGCCATCGACCTCGATGTCTGCAAGAACGTGCTCATCCACGGATGCTACATGAGCGTCTGTGACGATGCCGTCGTGCTCAAAGGCGGCAAGGGAACGTGGGCTGACAAGGACACGACCAACGGTCCCTGCTCAAATATCATCATCGAGGACTGTACCTACGGCCGCGTCCATGGCTGTCTGACACTGGGCAGCGAGAGCCTCCACGACCGCAACGTGATTCTGCGCCGCTGCACCGTGACGGATGCCAACCGCGTTCTGTGGCTCAAGATGCGTCCCGACACGCCCCAACACTATGAGTATGTGACGGTTGAGGACATCACCGGCGACTGCAACAGTTTCCTCGTCGTACGCCCGTGGACACAGTTCTTCAAGCCCGAACAGCGTGACGACATGCCGCTGTCTACGTGCAACAACATCACTCTGCGCAACATCAAGGTGGAGAGCAAGAACTTCTTCGACGTCGGCAAGTCGGACAAGTATCGTCTGACGGACTTCACGTTCGAGAACTGCGACGTCAAGGACGAGAAGAAAGCGTTCAATCCGGAACTCATCGAGAACTGCACGGTGAAGAACGTGAAGATTAATGGGGAAAGCCCCGCCCCGGCCCTCCCTTAGGGGATGATGCCTGCGAGGTGGGACCGAGGGGGCTATGAACGCCTACGTATGACGTATTGGTTCCACAAATAGCATTTACGCCCATTCTCATGCCGCAGGTCTCAACCAATTTGTAGGGACATATTCTTGTTTTGTCCCTACAAATTGGTTGAGACCTGCGGCGTGTTTTTAGGTTCGTCTGTATAGACTCTCCATCAATCACAACTCTTTTTCTTTTGCTGATGCCAGGAGGTTCATTCCTTTTCCCTTCATCTTGTCCGTCCGGTTTCCTGAACTTCAATTATCTGATGTAGGGAAGGCCATTCCTTTTCCCTTCGCCTCGTAGGCACCCTCCCCTTGGGGAGGGCCGGGGTGGGGCCGTCCCGTCCTATTTTTTCCTATTTTTACGCCCACGAGAGCAGGGACTTTTCAATTTTTTCCCGCCTCGCTTCCAAATATCGCAACCATGCGCGTATCAAAAATTAGGGGTCGTGTAGAAATAATATTTACATATTTTCTTAACAGGCTTACTGTCAGTCACTTGCAAACATACACGTTCCCGCCGTCTTCCGGCTTGGCTGTGATGATTTTGCCGTAAGGCCCTCCTTGCTCTGCCGTAAGGCCCTTACGGCATTGCAACGGGGCTACCGTTGCAATGCGAAAGCGGCCCCGCTGCATCCTCGGGAGGGCCTTACGGCAAGAAAATGGTAGTTTTTCAGGACAAAAAACGCAGGCAAAAACTCGCGGGAATCTTCGTTCTGGAAAAGCCGTAAGGCCCTCCCGGGGGTAAAAAAGAGCAAAAACGTGTCCGTTTCTGCGCGCCGGACGGTCACGGGACAATCCCGTAAGGGCCTCCCGGGTCTGGGAAACGCGCAAAAACGAAAGTTTCGGCGGAGGTAGTTTTGTAAACAAGTATGATACCTTCACGTTGTAGCGGATTGCGGATCAGCTGCAACATGAATATTCCGCTTCCAGTGATGTTGAACAACAATAAAGGCGCAGAGAATGAAAATCTCTGCGCCTTTTGATGGATGCTGACGTCGGGATATGCGTCTCTCCCGGCGTTATTGTTTAATATCCGAAAATCTCCTCCGTCGTGAGGTGCTTGATCGGTCCGAGCTTTTCCAGCGACTTCATGTCCAGCTCCTTCTCGTCGCCGAGAATGATGTAGCGGAACGGTTTGTTGGCGATGTTCTGCTGTTCGAAGCGTACGATGTCTTGGAGTGTCATCGACGGCAGGGCGTTGTAGATGCGCTCGTCGATGTCGTAGTCGATGCCGCGGCGGATAGCATTGCGGTATGCAAAGAGCACGTTCTCGCGGAGAGTGCGCTGGCTCTGCAGCTTCTTCGTCAGGCTTTGGCGTGCTATGTCGAATGCGCCCTGCGACTGCGGGAAGGAGTCCATGATGCTGTTGAACGTGCGGATGCAGTCGGCCATCTTGTCGTTCTGGGAGATGATGTAGGTGTGGAACATCTCGGGTTTGCCCTTCAGCCTCGGCTCGTTGTAATATGCCGAGGCGTGGTAGGCCAGTCCGCGGGCCTCGCGCAGCTCCTGGAAGACGATGCCGTTCATGCTTCCGCCGAAATATTCGTTGAAGAGAGCTTTGACGGGAGCCTCCTCCGGATTCCATGTGCGGTTCTCGTTGTGATACTGGAGCATGTAGATGTTCTTCGCGTCATACGGAGCGATGACCACGTCGTTGGCCGGAGTGGTCTCGGCGGTATATTTGCGGCCGGCGGGCACGGGCGAGAGCTTCTTCGGAGTCTTGTGCTCCTTGGCGAGGAGCGCGCTCAGCTGCTTCTCCGTATAGGGACCGTAGTACATCACGGTGTGCTCCATCGAACTGAGACCCTTCACCATGTCGGGCAGCATCTGGGCGCCGCCGTCGCGCAGTTCTTTCTCGCTCAGCGTGTTGCGGATGCTGTTGTATGCTCCGAACTGGCCGTATTGGCGCAGCGCGTGGAAGTTGTACTGCTGGCTGGTCTTGTGGTCCTCGCGGGCCTTCATGACCAGATTGACATACTGTTCGTATGCTTCTGCGTCGCCCTTGGCGTTTTTCAGGAAGTCCTCGAAGAGGCGGAGAGCCTGCGGCATGTTCTCGTTGAGGCCGTTGAGGTAGACCCAGAGAGTGTTGTCGCTGACAGACAGCGAATAGTTGCAGGCCAGCTTGTAGAATTCCTCCTTTATCTCGGTTGATGTTTTCTTGTCTGTTCCTATATAATAAAGGTAATCGGGCACGAGGTCTATACCCTTGACATCTTCCGTTCCGAAGTCGTAGCAGAAAGCAAGTGTGAAGAGATCGTCCTCATCGTTGTGCTTATAGTAGAGCGGCAGCGTCTTGTTGACTGTCGATACGGTCATGTCCTTCTTGAAATCGAGGAAGCGCGGCTGTATCGGCTCGGTTTCGGTTCCGACAATTTCCTTGAGGAAACGGCTGCTCATGTCGCGGTTTGTCGGGATTGGCGTAATCTCCGGCTTGTCGATTTTCACCAGTGTCGTGTCGTTGCCCATCTTCTTGTAGACGCAGACAAAGTTGTCGCCGAAATGGCGGTTGGCGAAGTCGACAATCTGTTGCTTGGTCATGCCGGCAATGCGGTCGTACTTCCGGGCCTCGTCTTCCCACTCATTTCCATGGACGAACGCGTCAACGAACAGGTCGGCACGATATTCGTTCTGCTTGAGTCCCTTGTAGTGGTTGAGCTTCATGTTGTTCACGACCGAGGGCAGGAGGTCGTCGGAGAACTCGCCGCGCTTCAGCTTGTCGAACTCACCGAGGATGAGCGGGCGTAGCTCTTCGAGCGTCTGGTTGTCCTTGGGATAGCCGTTGATGAAGAGGAAGGAGTAGTCGGTCAGTCCGAAGTTGTATGCACTCACGCCCTGAGCCAGCATCTTCTGCTCCAGATTGAGTTCGAAGAGACCGGCCTTGCCGTTGGCCAGCATTTTCGAGATGACGTCAAGAGTGTCCGATTGTGCGTCAGACGCTCCGTTGAAGCGCCATGCCAGCATGATGTTCTCGGCCTCCTGGCCAACGACGGTGGTGTCGCAGGACGACGTTATGGGCTTCAGGGCAGGATATTCCGGCCGCGACAGCGTGCTGTTTGGCTTCCAGGAGCCGAAATACTTGTCTATGAGGGTGATGACCTTGTCGGGGTCCATGTCGCCGGCCATGCAGACCGCTATGTTGTTCGGCACATAGTAGCGGTTGAAGTAGTTCTTGATGTTCGTGATAGACGGGTTCTTCAGATGCTCCTGAGTGCCTATCGTGGTCTGTGTGCCGTAGGGATGGCCGGGGAAGAGCTTGGCCGTCATAGCGTCAAGAGCCTTGTTGCCGTCCTGTGAGAGACCGATATTATATTCCTCGTAGACAGCTTCCAGCTCGGTGTGGAAACCGCGGATGATCATGTTCTGGAAGCGGTCGCTCTCCACGCGCAGCCAGTTTTCGACCTCGTTGGCGGGAATGTCCTCTACGTAGACAGTCTCGTCGTAGCTCGTGTAGGCGTTCGTGCCATCGGCTCCGATGGACGACATCAGCTTGTCGTATTCGTTCGGGATGAAATACTGTGCCGCCACCTGCGACAGGCTGTCAATTCCGCGGTAGGCCAGACGGCGCTGCTCCGGGTCTTTCAGTGTGCGGTAGACTTCATATCGGGCTTCGATTGAGTCAAGCAGCGGTGCTTCTTTGGCGTAGTCGGAGGTTCCGAAGTTCTTCGTTCCCTTGAACATCAGGTGCTCCAGATAGTGGGCCAGACCGGTTGTTTCGGCCGGATCGTTGCGGCTTCCGGTGCGTACGGCGATATACGTCTGTATGCGTGGGGCATCCTTGTTCACCGATAGGTAGACTTTCAGACCGTTGTCCAGCGTGTAGATACGGGCGTTTGTCAGATCGCCCTCGACGGTCCGGTACTTGTACTCTTTTGCCTGAGCCGTATGTGACGCTAATGCTGTCATGGCGGCTGCGATGCAGGCAGTGGCAATAAATTTTAATCTCATTTTGTTGTTAAATTGTTTGTGAATATCAACAATGTAGTGTTGTGGTTGCAAAGGTAATGATTTTTGCCATACGGACAAAGCCAAAAGAGGAATATTGTCGCCGTCAGAGAGGTTTTGGTGTTATTTTGTTATCTTTCGGGACACAGCTGAAACGGTTGAGGCCGGAAGATGCTGTCGCGTCTTCCGGCCTCAAAGGTCTTTCTTGTCCGTAAGTTTCTTGCAGTGACTCAGGCCTCGGCAGAGTTTTCGAACTTCTCCAGAAACTCGCCGAGAAGGCTTTCCTCCACGTCGCCGAGAGCATATTCGCGCTCTGCGTCGAGCCTTATGGCGGCATTGCGGTCGCGCCGTGCGGCCTCATATTCGTCCGTGATGCGCTGCAGGTCGGTTTCTGTGAGCGTGTCCAGCCCGAAATAGTCGAGGATGACGCGGTAGGTCCAGTTCCATTTGTAGTCCTCATAGCTGGCCGCCATCGTGGCGAAACGTTCCTCCACGGCGGCCACGCTGTCCGTTCCGCCGCTTCTGATGTCGTCCGCCAGCAGTTCCACCTCGCTCTCGGGGACCAGCAGTCCGGCCAGATCCGTCCAGCCGCCGGTGCCCACGCTGCTCTCCGGCAGCTCGCAGTAGTGGTTCTTTATGGCTTCACCCATATAGAGCCGTATGGCCATGTCGTAGTAGCGGATGCCTTTCAGCAGCGAACTGTTGCGTATGACACAGTCTCCGAATACATATTCGGCGGCGTCTTCGCCCTGCTCCTCGCGCAGGCTTTCCAGCAGCCGGCGTCCACGTATGGCCCCCGTGACGGTGAGCGGACTCAGCCAGTCGAAGCAGACGAGGCTCCGGCGTCCGCCGTGCGGGCGCATGTCGCGCCGCGCCCATTTCGCCGTGTCGCGCCACGTGCCTACGGTCGTTATGTTGCGGCCGGGGACTATGTGGGTCTTGCCGCCGCTAGCGATGATGTAGGAGAAGGGTAGGGAGCCCGTGTCGGGATGGTTCTCTATCTTGCCCATCAGCATGGAGAACTCTCCGATGGTCGCCGGCATGAGCAGATGGGCACCGCTGGCCGTCTTTGAGCCGCGTCCGAGCGTGCCGTAGTGTATCGGGCCGAGCTTGTAGGCGTGGTTGCTGAAGTTCGTTCCGGAACCGGCGTTATAGAACGAATACATGCCGCCTATGAGCAGTGTGGATTTGTGGTGGCTGACGGTGAACGGTCCGCAGAACGCCGCGCAGGCCTCGCCGTTGGCCATGTAGGAGTTGGCGAAGAAGAGACTGTTCTCCGCGGAGAAGCCACGGCCGATGTGGCATGCTTCCCCGATGAAGCAGCAGGAGACTTTCGCCCCGTCCGTCACCGATGCTCCGGCCGCCACTACGGTGTTCTCGCAGATGACGTCGTGGCCTATGTAGGTTCCGGCCTCGGGTGTTCCGGACAGCGTACAGTCGCTGATGAGCGACACTCCGCTTATCTCGCAGTCGTCGCCGACGATGGTGTTGGTCACCTCCCGCGTATTCGTGATTTTCACGCGTTCGCCTATCGTGCCGCATTCCGGCCTCTGTGTCTCCACGTCGCGGGCCACCATGGCCCGCATCCGGGCCATGAAGTCGGCGTCGGAGGCATTGGCCACCATGAAGGCGGCCATCTGGGAAGTCAGTCCGTCGTAGATGATGACATTGCCGTCGCCCGCCTCGTTAAGCACGGAGATTACGTTTCCGTTGCCGTAGGTGGCTCCGTCGTCGGTGGCCATGCGGCCGACGTTGGCTATGTAGCACTCTTCGGCTATGTCGTAGCGGCTGATGTAGCATCCGATGTTCTCTATCAGACAGTTGTCGCCGACGGTGACGTCGCGCAGGACGGCGTTCCTGATGCCGGCGTGGCGCATGAATCCTTCGGCAATCTCAATCTGCTTGTCGAAGACTCCGAGGCAGACCGTGCCGCAGAAGGTCACGCCGCGTATGTAGCCGGGGCTGAACGCTTCGGCCACGCGGACTGCGTTCCAGTCGCCGGCCGTACATCCCTGGCTCTCCATGACGGCAATCTCGTCGAGCGTGAGGCTGCGGTAGTTGTCCACGATGTCACTCATAGCTGTCGTAGAGGAAGTCGTTGTAGGGATATTTCTGGACGTGCAGCTCGCGTACGCGCTTGTATAGAATGTCGCGCAGCTCGTCGATGTTCTGCTTCTCGCGGGCGGAAATGAAGAGACAGTTGTCTGCCATCTTTGCCATCCACGTGCGTTTCAAATCTTCGAGAGATATGTTTTCGCGTGTCGGCGGCGTGAGATCGTCCTCTTCTTTCTCCACCCATGTGTAGGCGTCAATCTTGTTGAATACGATCATTGACGGTTTGTCGGCGCATCCGAGCTCGGCGAGTGTCTTGTCGACAACGTTTATCTGTTCCTCGAAGTCGGGGTGGGAGATATCGACGACGTGTACCAGCAGGTCGGCCTCCCGCACCTCGTCAAGCGTCGACTTGAACGAATCGACGAGGTCGGTGGGCAGTTTGCGGATGAAGCCCACGGTGTCGGCCAGCAGGAAAGGCAGATTGTCGATGACCATCTTGCGCACCGTCGTGTCAAGCGTGGCGAAGAGTTTGTTCTCGGCGAAGACGTCGCTCTTGGCCAGCAGGTTCATCATCGTCGATTTCCCGACGTTGGTATATCCCACCAGCGCCACGCGAATCATCCGTCCGCGGTTCTTCCGCTGCGTAGTTTTCTGGCGGTCAATCTCTTCGAGGCGCTGCTTCAGGAGCGTGATACGCTGGAGAATGATACGCCGGTCCATTTCGAGCTGCGTCTCTCCCGGTCCGCGCAGTCCCACGCTTCCCTTTCCGCCGCCCGAGCCCGAACCGCCTCCCTGACGTTCGAGGTGTGTCCAGAGGCGCTGCAGACGGGGGAGCATGTAGCGATGCTGGGCCAGTTCGACCTGTGTCTTGGCCTCGGCCGTCTGTGCGCGCATGGCGAAGATGTCGAGGATGAGGCTCGTGCGGTCGAGGATTTTCACCTTCAGCTCCTTCTCTATGTTGCGCATCTGCTTGGCCGAGAGCTCGTCGTCAAAGATGACCATGCCCACTTCGCGCTCGGCGTCTTCCTCCGCCTCGATGAACTGTCTTATCTCTTCGAGCTTTCCCGAGCCCACATATGTAATCGAGCTTGGCCCGTTCACCTTCTGCGTGAAGCGCTTCACGGTGACGGCTCCGGCCGTGTCGGCCAGAAACTCCAGCTCGTCAAGATATTCCTTGGTCTTCGCTTCGTCCTGGTCTTTGGTTATCAGGCCCACAAGCACAGCCGTCTCGGCTTTGGCCTCGGATATTACAAATTCTTTCATTCGGTGTACATTATATTATATAATCAGCCGCAAATATAGTAATTTGACGGGAAATATGCAAGCGTGGTCCCGTTATATTGTCTCGCGGCCCAACAAACTTTTTCTTTCTTCACGTCCGTTCATATTATTTTCTCACAGTAGCGTCGGCACACCATATTCCTGCGCTTCCGGCCCGGCAGACCATCCCACGACATCCCTGAAAACCCTTAAAAACCGTTATAATGTAGGAAATACACCTCTATATCCGGTCCACTCTTTTATAGTCGTTCCGAAAACTTAAGTAATTGACTGATAGACGATTTATGAGAAAAAGAGTCCACGCTAATCCACTTTTTCTCATAATGTCCGCTTGAAAGCCTGTGAATTTATTTATCTTTGCATCACAATCATTAACGCGACGCCCGACCGGTATGATTCGGATACGAAGAAACACGGTTTGGAAGAAATCTAACCAAATTTACTAACTTATAAAACAATAATTAATTGACATTATGAAAAGAAGTAGGTATTTACTCACGTTGCTGACACTATTACTCATGTCAGTGGCAGCCTATGCTCAGAAGCAGACCTATTCCGGTGTGGTGCTCGACTCAAAGAACGAGCCGGTCATCGGAGCTTCTGTCGTTCAGAAGGGCACGTCGGTGGGAACCGTCACAGACTATGACGGCAACTTCAAACTCTCCGCCGCTCCCGGAACAACCTTAGTCGTCTCCTACGTAGGATGCAAGCCGCAGGAGGTGACCGTGAAAGACAATATGCGCATCGTTCTGGCCGACGATTCACAGGTGCTCAACGATCTTGTCGTCATCGGTTATGGTGTCCAGAAGAAGAGCGTAGTGACGGCCTCCATCGCCAAGGTCAGCGCCGACGACCTCGCCGGCAAGGCTCCCGTGCGTGTGGACAACGCCCTGAAGGGACTGGCTGCCGGCGTGACGGTTACACAGGCGTCGGGTGCTCCGGGCTCTGGCTCACAGATTCGCGTGCGCGGTATCGGTACGATAAACGACAGCAATCCTCTTTATATCATAGACGGTATGCCATGCGAGAGCGGCATCGAGAATCTCAACCCCAACGACATCGAGTCCATAGAGGTGCTCAAGGACGCAGCCTCTGGCGCCATCTACGGTGCGCGGGCGGCCAACGGTGTGATTCTCGTGACGACCAAGAGCGGAAAGCTCGGCAGCGTCAAGGTCAACTATAACGCTTCTTTCGGCTGGCAGACAAAATGGCGCAAGCGCGACGTGCTCAACGCCCGTGACTATGCCGTCATGATGAACGAGGGTCTCGTCAACAGCGGTCAGAGCCCGAAATTCGAGAATCCATATGCACTCGGCAACGGAACCGACTGGCAGGACGCCATCTTCAACGACAACGCGCCCGTGACCAACCATGAGGTGTCCGTCAGCGGAGCCTCGGAGCGGGTCAGCTACTATCTCTCGCTCGGCTACTATGATCAGGAAGGTATCGTCGGCGGAAACTACGGCAAGTCCAACTACAACCGTCTGACCATGCGCTCGAACACAAAATATACCTTGTTTGACGTGACCAATGAGCGTGAATGGCTCAACAAGCTCGACATCACGGCCAACCTCTCCTACACACGCAGCAAGACCGCCGGCATCGACCCCAACACCCGTTCCAACGGAATTCTCAACTCGGCGCTGACGCTCGCGCCAACGTTGCCCGTGACATACAGCGGTGAGGAGATTGCTCCTGCGCTCGAACAGTATCAGAAACTGAGCAACTATGAACCGCAGTATGACGCCAACGGCAATCTCTTCATGGTGCCGGGCTCCGATTATGACAATCAGATAAACCCAGTGGCCTATCTCAACACGGCCTGCCTCAATCCCGAGCAGTGGGTACACAACTATACGGCAAACTTCGCTGCTGATCTCTCCATCGGCTGGGGTGTGAAATATCGTTTCTCCTACGGTGCCGACGTGGTCTATCGCGGTGTTGACCGTGGCTACACCACACCTTATTATCTGACGGCCTCTTTCAACTGGGGCGGAAAGGATGGAGCCAACTCCTGGAGCCAGCGCGGCACCGTGTGGCAGATTGAGAACGTCCTCTCCTGGGCGCGCACATTCGGAAAACATGACGTTGGCGTCGTGCTCGGCCAGTCGGCCAAGAAGTCTACGGGCTTCAGCATCTCGGCCAGCAAAAACTATCTTGTTGACTATAACCACCCGTGGGTTGACTATTCCACCGGTAGCGGTGAGGGTGAGATAGGTGCCGGTGCCGGACCCTGGGACACGGCCACGCTTGCTTCTCTCTTTGCCCGCGTATCCTACAACTATGACGAGCGCTACATGGTTCAGGCAACGGTGCGCCGTGACGGTTCGAGCCGCTTCGGAGTCAACAACCACTATGCCACTTTCCCCTCGTTCTCTCTCGGATGGAACGTGACCAACGAGGCGTTCATGCAGCCCGTAAAGAAGATTATGAACAACATGAAGGTTCGCTTCAGCTGGGGTAAGAACGGAAACGAATCCATAGGAAACTTCCGCTACGCCGCCTTCACCTCCGCCACGGGAGCCTATAACGCCGCTTTCGGAAAGAATCCGCAGAAATATATAGGTACGCGCGCCGGCGGTCTGGCCAACCCGGACCTGAAGTGGGAGGAGAGCGAGCAGACAGACCTCGGTGTCGACTTCGCCTTCCTCAACAACGCCTTGACATTCTCCGTCGACTACTATGTGAAGAAGACCAACGGAATGCTCATGGACAATCCCATCCCCGACTATATATCCACTTTGAAACCCATCGCCAACGTGGGTGAGATGAAGAACTCTGGTGTCGAGTTTGAGCTGGGATATAAGTGGAATGTGGCTGACGCCAAGTTTGCCGTCAAGGCCAACGCCGCTTATCTGAAGAACGAACTGGTCAACCTCGGCAACACCACCGGAACGATGGAATATGAGAGCCTTATGGGCGTGGGAACGTTCACGCGCGCCGAGAACGGACAGCCCTGGCCCTACTTCTACGGCTACAAGACCGACGGAATCCTTCAGAACGCAGCCGAGGCAGCCGCCTACAATGCTCTCTATCACACCAATGAGGCCGGCGATCTTGTCAATCCTTCCGTGCCTGGCGATTTCCGCTTCGTGGATGTCAACGGTGACGGCAAGATCAACGACGACGACAAAACCAAGATAGGTAAGGGTATGCCCGACTGGACGTTCGGTCTCAACTTCAACGCCGAGTGGAAGGGCTTCGACTTCATGATGTTCTGGCAGGGAACGGCCGGCAACGACGTCTTCGACGCTACCATGCGCGTGGACAAGAACAATCAGAATCTGCCCTCATGGATGCTCGGCCGCTGGACCGGCGAGGGTACGTCCAACTCCATCCCGCGCTTTGTCTTCGGAAACACGAGCAACCTCGTTTCCTCCGACCTCTATGTCAACGACGCCAGCTATCTGCGTCTGAAGAACATCTCGCTGGGCTATACGCTCCCGAAGTCCATCACCCGCAAGTTCTTCGTTGACAATCTCCGCGTCTACGTGATGGCCGAGAACCTCGTGACTTTCACCAAATATCACGGCTATGACCCCGAAATCTCTTCCGGCGGAACATCGCTGGGTGTCGACTGGGGTGTCTATCCGCAGGCCCGCACATGGACCGTCGGCTTCAATCTCGGTTTCTGAAAACATTAGTCCTTAACGATAAACCAAACAAGCATATACAGCTATGAAACAGAATAAGATTTTAACCATCGGCCTGCTTGCCGCCGCCATGACGCTGACCGGATGCTCCGACAGTTTCCTTGAGCAGGAACCTGAGACCAAGGCCGAGGTCGGTGCATATTTCTCCACCGAAAAGCATATAACGGAGCAGCTCGTGGGTGCTTACGTGCCTCTCCACAGCTACGATTACAACGGAGCTATCTTCGGACAGCTCAACTGGAGCGACATGCTCGGCGACGACATGCTCGTCGGAGCTGCCAGCATCACCGACCAGGAGGTCTGGCACAACGCCGCCAGCTTCAAGCTGACTCCGGCCCTGACCCTCAGCGGCTACTGGACGGTCAGCTATGACGGTGTCAAGGCCTGCAACGAGGTGATAGAGTCGGTAGAGACGAGCCTCGCGGATGGAACAATTTCCGAGGCCTATGCCAAAGCGACCATCGCTGAGGCGAAAGTGCTGCGTGCTTTCTATTACACGGTGGTATGGAAGTGGTATGGGAACATTCCTGTCTTCATGAAGCCGCTGACCGCCAGCGACCTCATCCCGCAGTCCACGCCCGACGCCGCCTATGAGGCCATTGTCTCCGACCTGGAGTCTGCCATCAACATGAAGGTCCTCCCGCTGCGCGCCACTGACGAGGAGGCCGGCCACGCCACACAGGCCACAGCCTATATGGTTTTCGCCGAGCTGGTGATGTATCAGAATGACACCTCCCGTTTCCCCCAAGCGCTGGGCTATATGAAGGAGATAATCGCCGGCCCGTATGAGCTCAATGCGTCATACGCCGACCTTTGGAGTCCGGAGGGAGAGTGGTGTGACGAGTCCATATTCGAGATAAACTATACTGACGGGCCTCTCTGCGTCCGCAGCTATGACAATCTCAACGGCATCGGCGGAACGTTCATGCCTCAGTGTCTCGGTCCCGACGGTGGCGTAGCCTCTGACAACGACGTGGCCAATAATGGCTGGGGAACGTTTATCCCGCGTGCCCACTGCCGCGACTTCTATGCAGCCAACGACGCTCGCGGCGCGGTGACGCTGCTTGACGACGAACCGCTCAATCCCACGGGACGCTGGCAGCAGACGGGTCTTTTCCTCAACAAATATCTGCCACGCTATTCTCATGTGGCTGACGGAACGGGCGGAGCAGACCAGTGCCGCTGGAACGACAACTTCCGCATCTACCGCTACGCCGAGACGCTGCTCAATGCTGCCGAGCTTACTGTCCGCACGGGTGGCGATCAGGCTACGGCTGACGGCTATCTGAAGCAGGTGCGCGGGCGCGCCGGCCTCGTCACAGAGGTTGAGGCCACGCTCGACAACATCCTGACCGAGCGCCGCCGCGAGTTCCTCGGCGAGGGCAAGCGCTACTGGGATCTTGTCCGCATGGACGAGGTGGCCGGTGTCAGCAACGCGCATAAGGCCTCAAAGGCTCTCGTTGCCGATGTGGAGCCGGTCAACGCCAAGGGCGACATGGCTCGTCAGAACCCGTGGACGAAGAACAAGAAGTATGTGCCCATCAGCGACGTCGAGCTTGCCGCCGCACAGGGTACGCTGAAGCAGAACGACGCTTACTTCCAGTAATCATATAAATAATAATGTAACAGCTATGAACAAGATATTCAGATATATAGGTTGTGCGGCGATTTGTTCCGCTGCTCTCGTGGCCTGTACGCCCGATGAGTTTGACAGCCCTAACGGCAGTGCCCGTCCCACAGCAGCCGACTATGCCGGCAACGTTGAGATTTCGGTAGACCAGTCTACCAACAATGCCTACTTCACGTTCCGTCCGGCTTCCGGCGTGACGCCTGTATGGCTCATCGACGGCACGCAATATAACAGTGACTTCACCTGCAAGAAATATCAGCGCAAGGCCGGAAAGTATGACCTCGGCTTCATGGTTAAGAATGCCAACGGCCTCTCCGTGGACACCGTATGGTTCGACTATACGATTAACAAGACCATCATGAACGGCTTTGCTGGATTTAATGTTGATTATGAGCACAACTTGTGGAATACGGCAACGACAAACGGATATTGCAATTATTACAATCCGGACCCGAACTGGGGCAATGAGATTGCCGGCGGTTTCTCGGTGACACAGTCTAAGAACGACTTTATTCTTAACTTGCCATACGCTTCATATCAGCAGTGGCAGGCCCAGTTCTTCGTTGATACCGATATCAATATGGTGGAGACAAGCACGTATGATTTCTCTGTCATCCTTACTTCGACGACAGATCATAACAATGTTACGGTAAAATTAGTGGAAATCGGTGGAAGCTACATGCCTTTCCTCAAAGAGCACATATCACTGAAAGCCGGCGAACCGTTGTGTGTTTATGGCAGTGAACTGCCCGGCGGAACGACAACTAATGGTATGCAGCTCGTGTTTGATTTCGGCGGAAATGCCGATAACACGGAGATAACCATCGAGAACATTGTGCTCAAGGATCATCAGTATGACGACGGAACGGTTGTACCCTCCGGAGATCCTGAGCCTGTTTGGGTTGACGTGAACAGCAATGACAACCTTTGGAAGGCTGCAACTATAAACCATACGTTCTTCTATGCAGATGCCGGATGGGCACAGCGTCCTGACCCGACGGTGAAAGACGTGGCCGGTGCTTATGTGCTGTCATTGCCGGAGTCTACAAATGAGACTTGGCAGGCACAGTGGGTTCTTCACACGGATTTGGCTTATGCCGATCCGACAGAGGAATATGACTTCTGTCTCACGCTGATTTCAAACAACGCTACGCCTGCAACGGTTAAGCTGACGCAGGATGATAACGATGATAATTACTTCTTTGCAAGTTCAATAGTATTGGAACCGGATGCCGAAAAAAAATTCTGGGTATCTAAGGTTACTGCTCCCAATGCGATGGCAGCAATGAAACTTGTGCTTGACTTCGGCGGCAACCCTGCCAATACGGAGATTACAGTGAAGGACATCATTCTTCAGAAGCATAAAGAATAGATAGATTTGAGTATGTTAGAGAAAGAGGGAGCTGGATCTTGCGGGCTTCAGTTCCCTCTCTCTCTTATTTTTTCGGTGTAGAGAAGAGGTCCTTTGGGTTGGCGGGCTGTTCGCAGTACTGCGGCTGGGGACATATTTACAATAAAGACGAATATATATCATTATTATAAACCTAATACATTAAAAAAATGATAAAGAAAACGCAACTGTTATTGTCCATATTCCTGATGGCTTTGCTGTCATGCAGCAGCAGTGACGGTGGCGAGGAACCGGTAGATGTTGCGCCGTCGGAAGTGAAAATCAGTGTCGTTCCCGATCAAAGCCATACGTTGCCATATCATGGCGGCAGTTTCAGCGTCACAGCGTCGGCCTCCGACCGTATTACGGCTGTCAGCGACGCCTCGTGGCTGAGCGTTTCGGTTGCGGAACAGAGCAGGCAGGTTGCCAAAATCACTGTCACGGCAGCCGAGAACAAGGGTGAGCAGCGCGCCGGAACGGTCACACTCATGAGTGGCAACGGCCGGAAAGCCATTGCTGTGGAGCAGGATGCAGCACCCGTAGAGGAGCCGGATCCGGAGGAGATGACGGCTCAGAGCCCGTATGTCCCCGACGGCTACAGCCTCGTCTGGAGCGACGAGTTCAACACCGAGGACTTTCCTATGGAGGCCTCTGGCTGGAGCTACGAGACCGGCATGGGTGACTATGGCTGGGGAAACAACGAACTCCAATACTACGTCAAGCCGGCAAAGGGCTCGCCCGTCGGCTTCTGCCGCAACGGCTATATGAACATAGTGGCCCAGAAGCGTAGCGGCCGCGTCGAGTCGATACGCATGACCACCACCCGCGGCTGGCAGTATGGCTATTTTGAGGCTCGCCTGAAGCTCCCCGGAGGCCGCGGCACGTGGCCCGCTTTCTGGATGCTGCCGGCCGACAACGACTGGGGCGCCAACCCATGGCCGCAGTGCGGCGAGATTGACATCATGGAAGAGGTAGGCGTGACGCCCAACGACATCGTGAGCACGCTCCATGCCGACGGCCACAATCACTCCAACGGAACGGAAGGCAACTGGACCTCAACGCAGCATGTGGCTACGGCCGAGAGCGACTTCCACATCTACGCGCTGCTATGGACGGCCGACCGCATACAGACATTCGTCGACGGCCGGCTCATTCTCGACAAGGAAAATCCTGGCACGGGTCGGCGTGACTGGCCATACGACGTGCCGTTCAATATAAAGCTGAACCTTGCGTGGGGCGGCAACTGGGGCGGCATGAACGGCGTTGACGAGCTGGCGCTGCCCGCAAGATATCAGATAGATTACGTCAGGGTATATCAGAATTGACCCGGAACGAACTTATTTGTTATGAAAAGAAACTCATTGCTCATTATACTCCTGCTCGCCGTCATGACAGCGGCGTGGGCAGGCCGTAAAGAAAAGAACGCTTTCGTCCGTGTGGATGGCAAGAACCTCGTCCGTCCCGACGGCACGCGGCTCTTCATCCAGGGTACGAACCTCGGCAACTGGCTCAACCCTGAGGGATATATGTTCGGATTTACGCGCACGAACAGCGCGTGGATGATCGACCTTATGGTCCGTGAAGCCGTCGGTCCGGACTTCGCTGCGGACTTCTGGCGCGACTTCAAGAACAACTATGTGACGGCGGCCGACATACGCTTCATTGCCTCGCAGGGCGCCAACACTGTGCGTCTTCCGTTCAACTACAAACTCTTCACCGACGAAGACTATATGGGCCTGACCGCAGCTCAGGACGGTTTTGCCCGCGTTGACAGTGTCGTCAGGTGGTGTCGTGACAACGGGCTCTATCTCATCCTCGACATGCACGACTGTCCCGGTGGTCAGACCGGCGACAACATTGACGACGGCTACGGCTATCCGTGGCTCTTGGAGAGTGAGCAGAGTCAGCGGCTGTTCTGCGATATATGGCGCCGGATAGCTGCGCGCTACAGCGAGGAGCCGGTCATTCTGGGCTATGAGCTGATGAACGAGCCTGTAGCACATTACTTCGACAACAGGTCGGAACTAAACGCTAAGCTCGAACCGCTCTACCGCCGCGTAACCTCGGCCATCCGTGAAGTTGACCGCAACCACATCATACTGCTCGGCGGGGCTCAGTGGAACAGCATCTTCGAAATGTTCACGGACTGGACCTTCGACAACAATCTGATGTACACTTGCCACCGCTACGGCGGTTCGGCCACGCGCGAGGCCATCCAGAGCTTCATTGACTTCCGCGACAAGACGGGCCGGCCTATGTATATGGGTGAGATAGGTCATAACACGAACGAGTGGCAGTCAGATTTCGTCAGTGTCATGACTGACGCTGACATCGGCTATACGTTCTGGCCATACAAGAAGGTGGACGGCTCGTGCATGAACGCCGTGGTACGTCCGGAAGAGTGGGACAGTGTCATCGTCCGTTTCGCCGAGGCCGACCGTTCTACCTACGAGGCCATCCGCCTCGCGCGACCCGATCAGGAGAAGGCACGCCGGCTGCTGCGCGAGTTCGTGGAGAACACGAAGTTCGACAGGTGCAGGCCGCAGGAGGGATATATCAGGTCGATGAAACTTGGGAAATGAAGAATGGAGAATGGCTGACGCCGTTTCTTTCCTCTTCACTTATCACTCTCGACTCCTACTTGAACAGCGTAAGGATAATACAACGGAATTTGACACTTGAATAAGGCATTTGTCCGGACAATTCCGGTATTTTATATTTCGGGAAAGTCCTTCTGCTGCGACAGACAGGCTTCCGCCGGTCTTGAACAAAAACATTAACTTATTATTCAATTATAACAAAACCATGTTGATTATAAATATGAAACGAACACTGACCGCCGCCCTGCTGGCTATCGGCATTGCAACCACTACCACCGCACAGACGCTCCCCGCCTATCTCGACGAGACACGTCCGGTGGAACAGAGAATCGATGACGCCCTCTCGCGCATGACCCTCGAAGAGAAGATTGCCGTCATCCACGCTCAGAGCAAATTCAGCTCACCGGGTGTCAAGCGTCTCGGTTTTCCCGACTTCTGGACCGACGACGGCCCTCACGGAGTGCGCCCCGACGTGCTTTGGGACGAGTGGGAACAGGCCGGCCAGACAAACGACTCGTGTGTGGCCTTTCCGGCGCTGACCTGCCTCGCCGCCTCGTGGAATCCGCAGATGGCCCTCATCTATGGTGAGGCGCTCGGCGAAGAGGCTCTCTACCGCGGAAAGGACATGATTCTCGGCCCCGGTGTGAATATCTACCGCACGCCGCTCAACGGCCGCAACTTCGAGTACATGGGCGAAGACCCCTATCTGGCTTCGCGGATGGTCATTCCCTATATCCGTGGACTACAGTCGAAAGGCGTCTCGGCTTGTGTCAAACACTATGCCCTCAACAACGACGAGGAATATCGCCATCAGGTCAACGTCATCGTCTCCGACCGTGCGCTCCACGAAATCTATCTTCCGGCCTTCAAGGCCGCCGTCACCGAGGCCGGCACGTGGGCTATCATGGGAGCATACAACCTCTATAAGAACCAGCACAACTGCCACAACGACATCATGCTCAACAGGATTCTGAAGCACGACTGGGGCTTCGACGGTGTGGTTGTCTCCGACTGGGGCGGATGTCACGACACCGAAGAGGCCATCACCAACGGCCTTGACATGGAGTTCGGCTCGTGGACCGACGGTCTGACGATGGGCGCGACCAACGCCTACGACAACTACTATATGGCGCAGCCCTATCTCCGTCTCATCAAGGAAGGAAAGCGCTCGACGAAGGAACTCGACGAAAAGGTGCGCCGAATCCTGCGCCTTTTCTACCGCACGACAATGAACCGCCGGCGTCCCGTGGGCTTCCTCTGCTCCGAATCCCACTATGAGACGGCGCTCAAGGTGGCTCAGGAGGGCATCGTCCTGCTCCGCAACGAGGGTGACGTCCTGCCAATCGATCTGACAAGGGCGAAGAGAGTGCTCGTTGTCGGAGAGAACGCCATCAAGATGATGACCGTCGGCGGCGGCTCGTCCTCGCTCAAAGTCCAGAAGGAAATCTCGCCCCTCGAAGGGTTGAAGGCACGTCTGGCCAAGGCCGGCGTCACGGTCGACTATGCCCGTGGATATGTCGGCGACACGACCGGATCATACAACGGCGTCACAACGGGCCAGAATCTCTCCGACAGCCGCACGTCCGGAGAGCTCATCGCCGAGGCTGTTGAAAAAGCCCGCACGGCCGACTATGTCATTTTCTTCGGCGGTCTCAACAAGAGCGACTATCAGGACTGTGAGGGTCACGACCGCAAGGACTATGGTCTCCCCTACGGTCAGGACCGCGTCGTCGAGGCTTTGGCCAAGGCAAACCGGAATATGGTCTATGTCAATATCTCCGGCAACGCCGTGGCCATGCCGTGGCTGCGCCAGGTGGCTGCCGTCGTCCAGGGATGGTTCATCGGCTCCGAGGCAGGTGAGGCGCTGGCCTCCGTGCTTGTCGGCGACGTCAGCCCGTCTGGCAAGCTGCCCTTCACGTGGCCTGTCGCGCTCAACGACGTCGGGGCCCACAGGCTCGGCGCATATCCCGGAGTGTGGCGGGAGGACAAGAAAATAATCGACGAGGAATATAAGGAAGATATCTTCGTTGGCTACCGCTGGGCCGAAAAGGAGAAAATCAGACCTCTGTTCGCCTTCGGGCACGGACTGTCCTACACGACGTTCAAGGTAGGCAACGTCCGCGCCGACAAGACCGAGCTCAGCGCCGACGGAACAATCACGTTCACCGTCAGCGTCACCAATACCGGCCGTCGCGCCGGAGCGGAGGTCGTCCAGCTCTATGTCACCGACGTGAAGTCGTCGCTGCCGCGTCCGCTGAAGGAGCTGAAAGGCTTTGCCAAGGTCAGTCTCAGTCCGGGAGAGACACGCGACGTGTCCATCACCATCGGCCGTGATGCCCTGAGCTTCTATGACGACCGCGCCGGAGCATGGATAGCCGAGCCGGGCACTTTCGTCGCCCAGATAGGAACGGCTTCTGACAAAATCGTCTCAAGGACGACGTTCCGGCTGACTGAATGATAGAGGAGGAAAAAGGAAATGTCAGTAGTTTTAACGATAGGGATAGTTTCTTAACCCCAAACCGGTAATTAGATTTCCAATCCGTTCGGTCGTCATATTCGTCCGGATTGCAACAGTTTTGCCGAAGGCATAGCGGGCTATGCCGTGACAGAACGGGAAACAAGACGGCGGATAGAAAAGCCGGATGGAGGACATGGAAACAGGAATCTGGCGATTCAGACATATTTATATTGGTGTTCTAGCGACCGGTTGGGTTAAAGATGTTTTCAGGAAATCCGTGTGCCGCGGACAATATACCCGTCCGCGGCACGTTTTAAGAGAAACGAACCGCATGGAACCTAATGACAATCATTAAAGACATATACAATCGATGAGAAAGTTATTCATACTCACAGCGCTGCTGCTGGCCTCCGCCGGCTCGATGGCGCAGAAAAAAACGATGAAAGAGTTTGTTGACGACCTGATGTCGCGCATGACTCTCAAGGAGAAAATCGGTCAGTTGAACCTACAGGTGGCCGGCGACATTACAACCGGTTCGGCTCAGGACACGGAAGTTGCCGGCCGAATAGCCGCGGGAGAGATTGGCGGCGTCTTCAATCTCAAGGGGGCTGACAAAATCCGCGCCCTCCAGGAGATGGCCGTGAAGAAAAGCCGGTTGGGCATCCCGCTCATTGTCGGCATGGACGTGATTCACGGTTATGAGACGATATTTCCCATCCCGCTCGGCCTTTCGTGCAGCTGGGACCTGGCGGCGATAGAGCGTTCGGCCCGGATAGCGGCCCGCGAGGCCAGTGCCGACGGCATCAACTGGACCTACAGCCCCATGGTCGACATCTGTGTAGACCACCGCTGGGGCCGCGTTTCCGAGGGCAACGGCGAAGATCCGTGGCTCGGCGGTATGATAGGTCAGGCCATGGTCCGCGGCTATCAGGGCGACTACAGACGCGAGGACAACATCATGGCCTGTGTGAAACACTTCGCTCTCTATGGTGCCGTTGAGGGCGGACGCGACTATAACACGGTTGACATGAGCCGCCAACGTATGTACAACCAGTATCTTCCGCCATACAAGGCTGCCGTTGAGGCCGGCGCAGGAAGCATAATGTCGTCGTTCAACCTTGTTGACGGCGTTCCCGCGACGGCCAACCGTTGGCTGCTCACCGACCTGCTGCGCGGAGAGTGGGGCTTTGACGGCTTTGTCGCCACCGACTATGAGTCGGTCAAGGAAATGCTCAGCCATGGTGTGAGCGCCAGTCTCGGCGAGGCGTCGGCCCAGGCTCTGCGTGCCGGAACCGACATGGACATGGTCTCGGCCGGTTTTCTGACCACGTTCGAGAAGTCAGTGGCCGACGGTAAGGTAGCAGTGGAGGACATCGACGCCGCTTGCCGGCGTATTCTCGAAGCCAAGTATAAGCTCGGCCTTTTTGCCGACCCATATAAATACTGTGACAGGAAGCGTCGTGCACGTGACATATTCACAGCCGAAAACAGGGCCGAGGCCCGCGCGATAGCCGCCGAGACCTTTGTCCTGCTGAAGAACGGAGGCCCGGCCGGCGGTGTGCTCCCGCTGAAGAAGCAGGGACGCATAGCCCTCATCGGCCCGCTCGCCGACAACCGTGCCAACTTGGCCGGAACGTGGTGTGTGGCCTATGTGCCGGAGCGTTTCGCCACTTTGCGTGAGGCAATGGGCCGCGCGCTCGACGGCAAGGCCGAGCTTCTCTATGCCCAGGGATGCAATCTGACTTCCGACGAGGCGCTCCAGACCGCTGCCGAGTTTGGAAAGACCATCCCGCGCGGTGACGACAAGGTCATGAGGGCTGAGGCGCTGGCCGCAGCCCGCGAGGCTGACGTCATTGTCTGCGCTATGGGCGAGTGTGCCGACATGAGCGGAGAAAGCTCCAGCCGTGCCTCGCTTGAGATGCCTGACGTCCAGCGCGAGCTGCTTGCCGAACTCGTGAAGTTGGGCAAGCCCGTCGTCCTGCTCAACTTCTCAGGCCGTGCCACGGTTCTCACGTGGGAACAGAAGAACGTAGACGCCATCATGAACGTTTGGTTCGGAGGATCTGAGGCGGCCGACGCCATCTGCGACGTGATCTTTGGCGACAAGGCCCCGATGGGGCGTCTCACCGTGACGATGCCCCAGTCCACGGGCCAGATGCCGCTCTACTATAACCATCTGAACACGGGGCGTCCCGTCCGCGAGGGTGCGACGCGCTACTATAAGTATCAGAGCAACTATCTCGACGTGCGCAACGACCCGCTCTATCCTTTCGGCTATGGTCTGACCTACACAACTTTTGCCTACGGCGAACCGCGTCTGAGCAGCAAGACAATGAGCCCCGACGGTTCTGTCACGCTCACTGTCAATGTCAGCAATACCGGAAGCCGCGAGGCCACCGAGACCGTCCAGCTCTACATCCGCGACCTCGTCGCTTCCGTCAGCCGCCCTGTCAAGGAGCTGAAAGGTTTCGAGCGTATCACGTTGAAGGCCGGAGAGAGCCGCGACGTGACCTTCACAGTCACGCCCGACATGCTCAAATTCTATAACGCCGACCTCGAACATGTGCTCGAGCCGGGCGATTTCGAGGTGATGGTAGGCCCGAACAGCCGGGATGTAAAGCGTCGCCGCATAACGGTGAAATAGGGAGTAGTCTCTATCTGAAAAGGAGTTTAGAACATGAAAACGGTCGTCACTCTGCAGTGTGGAGTGATGACCGTTTTCATGTTCTAAACTTCACGACGCAACTCCGAAACTTCTTGAAAAGAGCATTATTCTTTGCATTATCTGTTTGCTTGTCCGGTTTTTTTATGTATTTTTGCATACTGTAAACATACATTTGAATCTATTGATTATGCAACGACTGTTATGCTCAGCCCTGATGATTGTCATTGCGTTGTCGGCAGTTGCGGACAACGGCAGGCTCGACTCCCTATACCATTGTCTTGATGCGGCCATAGCCCGCTCGTCCCATTTCGTCAAGCAGCGCGAGGCGCGGATAGACAGTCTTCGCCGTATGGTGGCCGAGGCGCAAACCGACGGACAGCGTTATGGGCTGGAGAAGCAGCTGTTCGGCGAGTATAAGTCATACAGGAATGACTCCGCCATGACCTGCATAAGCCGTTGCATCGCTTTGGCAGAGCGCATAGGCGACCGCGACGAGATTGTGACATGTCAGGCGCGGCAGGCTTTCCAGTGTTCGACAACCGGTCTCTATGTCGAGTCCATCAACATCCTTTCCTCCATCGACACCGTGGGCGTGGGGGCACAAGCCATGGGCGAATATTATCTGGCGTGGGGCCATGTTTTAGGCGAGTTGGCATATTACGGGCCGCTTGAATGGCTCACGGCCAAATATGAAGAAGAGCAGGCACGCTATGCAAGCCTCGCTCTCGGATGCCTGGACAAAGAGCGGGACGAATATCTGCAGCATCAGGAGAAGTTCCACTATGCTGCCGGCGATACGAAAAAGGCTTTGGAGATAAACGACAGACGGCTGGAGCGCGTGAAGGAAGACTCCCATGAATATGCCATAGTGGCTTTCTATCGTTATATGGACTACAAACAGATGGGGCGTATGGATGATGCCAAATACTGGTTGGCCCGGGCAGCCTTGAGCGACGTGCGTAATGCCGTGATGGATCAGGCGGCCGTCTGGGAACTGGCCAATCTTCTCAATCAGGAAGGACAGCTCGCCCGTTCCTACTCATACATAAACTTTGCGTGGGAGTCAGCCGTGAACTTCGGAACACGTATGCGCAACTGGCAGATTTCGCCGATTCTCCAGACCATCGACAAGAACTATCAGGAGGATACAGAACGCACGAACATGATTCTGATGATATTGATGGGGACGGTCTGTGTCATGGCTGTTGTCATGCTGGTGCTGCTCATCTATGTCGGACGCCAGCGCGACAGGCTGGCCGCGGCCCACAGCGAACTGAGCGGAAAGAGCGTCCAGCTCAGTTTGCTCAACGACGATCTGCGGCGGGCTAACGCCAGTCTCGACGAGACCAACCGGCAGCTTCAGAACACCGTCGGTCAGCTCCACGAGCAGACACGCGTCAAGGAGGAATATATCGGACGTTTCATGCGTCAGTGTTCGCTGTATATCGACAGGAACGACGCTTTCCGGAAGCGCGTCAACAAGATGCTGAAGGGTCGCGAATATGAGGAACTTTATAAGCTGACGAAGTCGGAAGAACTGAAAACCAAGGAACTGGAGGAATTCTATTCGGGCTTCGACTCGGCTTTCCTCCACCTGTTCCCGAATTTCGTTGACGATTTCAACCGTCTCCTGCGTCCTGAAGAGAGGATTGTCGTAAGCGGAAAATACAAGCTCAATACAGCCTTGCGCATCTTCGCCCTGATACGTCTGGGGATTGAAGACAGTTCGACGATAGCCGAATTTCTCCACTATTCGGTCAACACCATATATAATTATCGTGCGCGCGTCAAGAACGGAGCGTCCGACAACCGTGAGAGTTTTGAAATCCGCGTGAAGAATATTGGCATGCCGGAATGACGCCGACAGCTTTTTCATGGAACGTTGCTGCCGTGTCCGGAATTTCTTTATGAATCTGTGGCGGGTTCAGCGGACCGTCGTATTCAAGTATTGGCTGTTGTCATATCATGTCTTCGTGTCATGCCGGCAGACGGGATGTTGTGTCATAAAAAATATCCCGGAATTTAACATTTCAGAATTTTAATTCTACAACGGAGCAAAGCCGAAATCTTGACACGGTGGCTCCGTTTTTTTGTGTTTCCCTACTTCCGGCTGAGCCGGGAGGGCCTTACGGGCTTGCGGGGGCAGCCCCGTTGGGTGACGGCGGTGGCCTTGTTGCAACGTCGTAAGGGCCCCGTTGCAATGCCGTAAGGGCCTTACGGCAGAACTCTTTCCCTGATTTTATTGCACACTTTTTGTATTTTCGCTGTAACACGCTGTCAGTCAGTCGATAAAATATGCACGCGCAAAACTCGCGAATTTGCGTCCTCAGGATTTTTATTTCAGAATATTGCAAGGATTTGAAGGCATTTGTCGGAATAATTCCGAGTTTTTAACAGTTGGTTTTCAACGCAGAGACGCGGCGAAGCAAATGTTTCATATTTGGAAGAACACGGCGATGCAGAGATACTGAGGGGTGTCTGTCATGTCACACTGTGTCAGTGTGTCGTTGTGTCATATTGTCAGCCCTGGCGATTCTGGCATGAAGTTTGAGATGTATTGGTGGAGCGCCGGCGGAAATGGCCGGCGACGGATGCGGACAACCGCTTCGCATTAATATAGTAATAGGAATAATAACGAAACAATTATAAAACAGAAACAATTATGAATATCAAACCATTGGCAGACAGAGTGCTGGTGCTCCCCGCACCGGCAGAAGAGAAAGTTGGAGGAATCATCATTCCCGACACGGCAAAGGAAAAACCTCTCCACGGTAAGATTGTCGCTACAGGCAACGGAACGAAGGACGAGGAAATGGTGCTCAAGGCCGGTGATGAGGTTCTCTATGGAAAATATTCCGGAACAGAACTGGAGTTCGAAGGTGAGAAATATCTGATGATGCGTCAGAGCGACGTATTGGCAGTGATAGAGAAATAAATTCTTCATTTTATTTAAAACGTAGTTCATTATGGCAAAAGATATCAAATTTAATATGGACGCCCGCGACCTCTTGAAGAAGGGCGTTGACCAGTTGGCTAATGCAGTCAAGGTTACACTCGGTCCGAAGGGCCGCAACGTGATTATCGAAAAGAAGTTCGGTGCTCCCCAGATAACGAAGGACGGTGTTACCGTTGCAAAGGAAGTTGAGCTGGACGACCACTTCGAGAACACCGGTGCACAGCTCGTCAAGAGCGTGGCCAGCAAGACAGGCGACGACGCCGGCGACGGAACCACAACCGCAACCATCCTGGCCCAGAGCATCGTTAACGTCGGACTGAAGAACGTCACCGCCGGTGCCAATCCCATGGACCTCAAGCGCGGTATCGACAAGGCTGTCAATGCCGTTGTCGAATATATCAAGGCCAACGCTGAGAAGGTTGACGACAACTACGACAAGATTGAGCAGGTGGCAACGGTTTCGGCCAACAACGACCCCGAAATCGGCAAGCTCATAGCCGATGCCATGCGCAAGGTCAGCAAGGACGGTGTCATCACCATCGAGGAGAGCAAGAGCCGCGACACATATATCAACGTCGTTGAGGGTATGCAGTTCGACCGCGGTTATCTGAGCAGCTATTTCATGACCGACGCCGACAAGATGGAGTGCGTCATGGACAACCCCTACATCCTCATCTACGACAAGAAGATCAGCAACATCAAGGACTTCCTGCCCATTCTCCAGCCTGCTGCCGAGAGCGGACGTCCGCTGTTGGTCATCGCCGAGGATGTTGACTCAGAGGCTCTGACGACGCTCGTTGTCAACCGTCTGCGCGGCGGCTTGAAGATTTGCGCTGTCAAGGCTCCCGGCTTCGGCGACCGCCGCAAGGCCATGCTGGAGGACATCGCCGTTCTGACCGGCGGAACCGTGATCAGCGAGGAGAAGGGTCTGAAGCTGGAGCAGGCTACGCTCGAAATGCTCGGAACCTGCGACAAGGTGACTGTGACGAAGGACAACACGACGATTGTCAACGGTGCCGGCCTGAAGGAGGCCATCGCCGACCGCATCGCACAGATAAAGAACGAAATCAGCAATACCACAAGCTCTTACGACAAGGAGAAGCTTCAGGAGCGTCTAGCCAAGATGGCCGGTGGCGTTGCCGTGCTCTACGTCGGTGCAAACAGCGAGGTTGAGATGAAGGAGAAGAAGGACCGCGTTGACGACGCTCTCTGCGCAACACGCGCTGCCATCGAGGAAGGTGTCGTTGCCGGTGGCGGTACGACATACATCCGCGCTCTCTCGGCTCTGGCCGGACTCAAGGGCGACAACGCCGACGAGCAGACCGGTATAAATATCGTTGAGCGTGCCATCGAAGAGCCGCTGCGTCAGATTGTCACCAACGCCGGTGGCGAAGGCGCTGTAGTTGTCCAGAAGGTTCGTGAGGGAGAGGGCGACTTCGGTTACAATGCCCGCACGGATGTCTATGAGGACATGCGCAAGGCCGGCGTGATAGATCCCGCCAAGGTTTCACGCGTAGCTCTGGAGAATGCCGCTTCTATCGCCGGCATGTTCCTGACGACCGAATGTCTCATCGTCGACAAACCCGAGGACAAGCCAGCAATGCCGATGGGCGGTGCTCCCGGCATGGGCGGAATGATGTAAGATTTGCAAAGTGAAGATAACAAATGGAGAGGTCGTTAAATAAAAACGGCCTCTCTTTTGTTTTTTATGACGGTTTTTAAACATATTTTTAGTCATAATATTTTGTCTATAATGATAAAGTTGATAATTTTGCAATATCAAACAATGGATAGAAAATATGATATTCATGAAATAGAGTTATATTGGAATAGATATTTTTGATTTGTTTTAGTAGATTAGTTTTTAAGTAGTTTGTTTTTACGAAGCGGGATGTCGGGACGATAGCCCGCTTTTAATTTATCCCCTTATATTTGCAGGTGTCGGAAATAATGTATATATTTGCAGTCCGGGCTGTGCCGTAAAAGAGAGCGGACGACGTTTCTGCGGGAGCCCGGTCCCTTGACGCGTCATCGCTTCATTTTTTTTGATGTGGCGGAGGAAAGTTCCCCACACAGAATCCGGAGGTTAGTGCCGTAACGGATGCGGGGCGTGGGGAACACCGTCGTGAAGATGTTAGGATATATGTAAAGGAAACAAATATATATGATAATGAAACTGAAACAAATCAATATCGCGCTGCTGTCCGTGCTGATGACAGTACCGGCGGCGGCTCAACAGAAAGTCGGAGACTTCATCGAATCCCGTTCCAACAACGAGGCTCTGCGCGGAACGGAGCGAAAAATGAACTATCAGCCTGAAGGCAAGGCTTTTGTGTGTGTTAACGGAACGAACCGATATACCCGTGCTCTTTATGGCGGTTATACGGACTACCGCGTGGAAACGAGCGACCGCCCGATTTTTGCTGTGTTCAAGAAAGGCAAACATCGCAATGTGCGTTTTGTTGTCAATGGTGTTCCTGTAGACTCCACTGATTACTGCAAGGCGTGGTATGAGGATGCCTGTCGCAGCTATCTGTTGCGCGACAAACGTCTGGAGAAAGCTGGAATAGAGGCTCTGCGCATTGCTGTGGTAGCTCTGCAGGATGAGGAAAGCGCGTTGTTCCGTTTTGAGAGCGAGGGCGGTTCCGGCTCCCTTGACGTCAAGTCGCTGATCTGTGACATAGCCAACAAGAAAATCAGACGTAACGGCGATATCGGTGCCGACCCGGCCGGAGTGTTCGAACCGGCTGCCGACAATGCAGGGCTTGTGGTCTCCGGAGCTACATACGGTCAGGACCGCCGTATCGCATACGTCCTTGTGCGTCTGAACCAAGCGGAGGATGTGGCTTTCGAACTGGCCAACTCTCTTTGGGAGGAGACCGTGGAATATAACACCGCGCTTGCCGGGCGTGTGAGCTTTGACACTCCCGATCCATATATCAATACTCTCGGATCAGCCCTCACCGTTGCAGCCGACGGCGATTGGGACGGTCAGACGTGGCTTCACGGCTGTATCGGCTGGCGCATGCCGCTGGCCGGCTGGCGCGCCGGCTATCTCGGTGACGTGCTGGGATGGAACGACCGTGCCCGTTCCCACTTTGACGCATACGCCAAGAGCCAGGTGACGGACGTCGCTCCTACAATTCCCCATCCGTCGCAGGATAAGGAATTGAATCTTGCCCGTGCCGAGAAGAAGTGGGGAACGCAGATGTACAGCAACGGATATATATGCCGCAATCCCGAGAAGAATAACCAGATGCACCATTATGACATGAACCTCAACTACATGGATGAGCTTCTGTGGCACTTCTGTTACAACGCCGATACAACGTATATGCGTAAGATGTGGCCCGTCATAAAGTCACATCTGGCTTGGGAGAAGCGCAACTACGACCCCGACGGAGACGGACTTTATGATGCCTACTGCTGCATCTGGGCCAGTGACGCGCTCTATTATAGCGGTGGAGCGGTGACTCATTCGTCGGCATACAACTATCGTGGAAACCGTCTTGCAGCCCGCATAGCTGAGATTATTGGTGAGGATGCCGCTCCTTATCATGCAGAGGCAGACCGTATTCTGAAGGCAATGAACGACCGTCTGTGGCTCGACGGCAAAGGCCATTGGGCCGAATTTGAGGAGGCTATGGGCCTGAAGCGCAAGCACGAGAGTGCCGCCCTGTGGTCCGTATATACTCCGATTGACTGCGGCGCCGGAACTCCGGGACAGTTCTGGGAAGCCACCCGGTATGTTGACCGCGAGATTCCGCACATCAAGGTGACGGCCAATGGTGTTGACTATGGCTCTACCATATCCACAACAGACTGGCTTCCGTATTCATGGAGCATCAACAACGTGGCCACGGCAGAGGTCATGCACACGGCGCTGGCCTATTTCGAGGCAGGACGTGCCGAGGCCGGATATCAGCTTCTGATGGCCAACATAATGGATCAGATGTATCTCGGAGTCAGCCCCGGAAACTTCGGACAGCTCAGTTTCTACGATGCCGCACGCGGAGAATGCTATCGCGACTTCGGCGACTGCATCGGAATATCCTCACGCACACTTCTTCAGGGACTTTTCGGAATTGTTCCCGATGCCCTCAACGGCCGCTGCATAATTCGCCCGGGATTCCCCGCGTCGTGGGACAGCGCGTCCGTCACGACCCCATATCTTTCTTACAAGTTCCGTCGCGAGGGCGACAAAGACGTCTATGAGATAACCCAGAACTTCGCCCGGCCGCTCAAGATTGTTCTCCGTCAGAACGCAGACCGTGGCGCCTATGTGGAAACGGAAGGTTCGGACGAGCTGACTCAGGTCATCACGGTCGACAGAAACGTGCCCCGCAGGATGTACAAGCCGGAGCAGGTGGCGGACAAGAGTCTTTCGCCGACAGCCTACGGACTTGACGAACCGGCAAAGGGCAAGTTCCGGAAGGTCAAAATGGACGACATGATGAATGCCAATGTGACCGACATTTTCGCCAACGAATATGTCTCTCCGCGTCCCGTGACGACCACACTTCAGATTCCTGTGAACGGAATAGGGGAGTGGTGTCATCCGAAACTGATGGCTGAAATCAAGGACTCCGTCTTCCGTACGCTTATCAGGAAAGACCAGTTTGTTGTAGCCGGAGTGCCGTTCCGCACTCTGAAGAATGGCCGCAACATCGTCTTCACGTCTCTCTGGGACAACTATCCCGACAGCATCACCGTGCCGTTGGCCGGCAAGGCAACGTCCGCCTATCTGCTCATGGCCGGTTCCACCAACCACATGCAGAGCCGCATTGACAACGGTCTTGTCATCGCGACATACGAAGACGGCACGACAGACACGCTCCGTCTGCGCAATCCGGACAATTGGTGTCCGATTGAGCAGGACTATTATGTGGACGGCATGGCCTTCACGACAACCTTGCCGCGTCCCTATCGCGTTTGCTTCGGCACGGGAACGGTCAGCCGCGACCTCGGAAAGGAACTGTCAATCAAAGGCGTCTACGGCCGTGAAATTCCCGGCGGAGCAGCCCAGATGTTGCGTATGCCGCTCGACGGAACGAAGAAACTCAGGTCGCTGACCGTACGGACGCTTTCCTGTGACGTCGTCATCGGACTGATGGGAGTGACGTTGCAGTGATTGATTTAGAGGAACGCTCTTCTAAAACCGCCGGCAGACACAGGCCGGGACACATTGAAAAAGATAACGCGATATAGCGATTAAGGACAATAGCCTTTGTTTGTCAATGGGCTATTGTCCTTAATCGCTTTTGGTATATCCGTGGAATGACGGCGTTGAGCGGTCACCCGTATTTCATGTTGATGCTGTGAAGCTTTTTCTGTAATGGATGTTCTTGAGGATTTTTCAGAAATGCAGATGAAGCGCATTGTAGGGACAAATTCTTGTATCTGTCCTCCAGACATCCACTGATGAAACACCCTCATGCCTCCCGGCGATTTGCAGTCTGTTGCTGCATGAATAAAGCATCGTAGTTGATTCTGTACCGGACTGAAGCCGATGCTGACGCAGCTTTTGATATGAGGGACCTGAAGGCTGTTTCTGATGTCTGGTGCGGATTTTGTTTATAACTAAAATACTTTTCGAAGTTTTAAAAAGTAGTTTTTATGGCGTTATAAGTTATGTTTTGAAACTTTAGCGTGTTAAATAGTTGATTTATGTCAATATTATGCAACCGGTAGCAAAAAAGTCTTAAACGGATAAAAACAATAGTTAAATATAACATATCTTTGCATATCCCATCGTGAGAAATGGGAGATAGTTAATAAAAAATAAGGTGTATGACGATGTTCAATGTTCTCGTAATTAAACCGGATTGGTGGACTGGAAGTTTCTTTCCATTCATTGGCGGCGGAGAAATATTGAATTTAAATATAAATTAAGGATAAATGAATAAAAGAAGTTTGTGTAGATATATCGTATCAGTGGCTTTCTCCTTTGCCCTCGGTTGCAATGTCGCGAAGGCTGTTCCGGCAAAACCAGGTCTTTTGACCGTACGTCAGCCTGACGGAACGGAGATAATGGTGCGCCTGATGGGCGACGAACACGCCCACTATTATCTTTCTGAAGACGGTTATCTGCTCATCAATGACAATGATATTTTTTATTATGGCAACACAGATGCTGCCGGTAATATAGTCAGCTCGCAGATTGCGGCGCTGCCGGCGAAAGCACGTTCGGCCGAGGCTGTTGAATATCTGCGCAGCGTCGATATGACAAAGGTAATGGCGGATCTTGAACGCAGCGACAGCGCAAGACGCAATATGCGCCGCAATGCCGCTCCACAGCGTTCGCGCATTGGACTTTTTGATACGGGATTCCCGTCAAAAGGAGAACAAAAAGGACTGGTGGTGTTGGTGGAGTATAAGGATGTGAAATTCACACTTGCCGATCCCTACAGCTATTTCAACCGTATGCTCAACGAGAACGGCTTTAGCGATTATGGCGGTACGGGCTGCGCAGCGGAATATTTCCGTGAGTGCTCGATGAATCAGTTCCGTCCGCAGTTCGACGTTTACGGCCCCATCACACTGTCTCAGAACATGAGCTACTATGGCGGAAACGACTGGAGCGGGAATGACAAGAATCCGCAGAAGATGGCCATAGAGGCCTGTCAGCAGCTTGATGCTACGGTTGATTTCTCTGAATACGACCGCGATGGCGACGGATATATAGACAATGTGTTCATCTTCTATGCCGGACGCGGCGAGGCCAGCGGCGGCAGTGCCAACACTGTTTGGCCGCATGCCTGGAATGTGACGGCGACAGAGTATACTACCTACAGTTTTGATGGAGTTATTCTCGACCGCTACGCATGCAGCAATGAGTGGGAGGGAACTCGGCCCGATGGTGTCGGCACGTTCATCCACGAGTTCTCGCACGTCATGGGACTGCCCGACCTCTATGCCACGAGCTACACATCGGCGTTCACTCCGGGCGCATGGTCGGTGCTCGACTATGGACCCTACAACAACGGCGGCTGTACTCCGCCGCTCTATTCGGCCTACGAGCGCTATTCGCTCGGCTGGATGTCCCCCCGCGTTCTCGACGGACCGGCCAATGTGACGCTGAAGACTATAGGAACCAACGAGGCCTGCATCATAAAGACAGGTGACGACAACGAATTCTTTCTGTTCGAAAACCGCCAGCAAACGGGTTGGGACAAATATATTCCAGGCCACGGAATGCTTGTATGGCATGTGGACTATGACCCCGTGGTATGGTCGCAGAACACGGTCAACAACAGCGCCAGCCATCAGTATGTAGACATAGAAGAGGCCGACGGAACTCAGTCCGAATATTCCCGCGACGGCGACGCATTCCCGGGAACCGGAGGTGTGACATCGTTCACTGACACCACCAGTCCGTCGATGAAGACATGGGCCGGCCGTTCGCTGAATCTGCCGTTGACGGACATTGCCGAGACTAACGGTCTGATCACGTTCAAGGTGGCCGGCGGCGTTGCGCTGCCGGATCCTGTCACGGCTGTCGACGCCACGGATGTGCATGCCGAAGGCTTCACAGCCCATTGGAATCCGGCAACGGTTGATGATGTCACATACGAACTGTCTGTCTACACGAAGACCGTGACAGGTGGCGGCAAGGCTATATATAACAATGTGCCCGGCTACAATCATCTGAACACAGGTGCCGGTACGTTTGCAGTTGTGACCGGACTGGAACCGGCCACAGAATACTTCTATGTGGTCTACGTGAACGACAACGGGATTATCAGTACCGCTTCAAACGAAATCAGCGTTACCACCGGTGAGCCGTTGTTCAACCATCTCGTCCCGGAAGCCTTGCCCGCAACTGACGTCTCCGACGCTTCGTTCACGGCAAACTGGTTGCCTCTGGATGGAGCGGGGAGCTATGAAGTGGAGGTTTACAACAAGGAAAGAGGCAATCCTTATCAGGAGGTAGTCGACTTTACGGGCGGCATTACGGTCATGCCCTCCGGCTGGGTGACCAACACAACCCTGACATACGCTAATTCGGCATATTCCGGCGAGGACATTCCCTCGTTGCGCTTTGCTGTCAACGACGCTTCGCTGACATCGCCGGCGTTTGCTGACGACGTGCGTTCGCTGACATTCTGGCATCGCGGTGTCAGTGCTTCCGAGGACAACCGTCTGGTTGTTTCGGGACGTGGTGAGACCGGAGGATGGACGGTGATAGCCGAACTGAGTGTTGAAAACGCCGCGGGTGGTGCAGTCACGACCATCGACGACATTCCTGAGGCCATACGCTCGGTGCGCATTTCCTATCAGCGGAGCGGTGCCGGTTCGGTTGCCATCGACGACGTGAGAATAGAGTGGGGCGGCGAACAATCTACTGTGACCTTCGGCCGGTTTGCGGCCGGCAATGCTGTCAGCCTGCCGATAACGGGTCTGTCACCCGCCACAACATATTATTATACGGTTGTCGCTACAGACGGAACGCTATACTCAAAACATTCTAACGAGATTGCCGTTACTACCGCTTCTGATGTAAACACCGCTATTGATGCGGCCGTGGTTTCATCAGGACTGCGCATAGAGGGCCGGCGGCTCGTTGTTTCGGCGGGACAGGACGTGACGGTGAGCGACATTTCGGGGCGTGTGATATACCGCTCGTTGCCCACTGACGCGGAAGTGGCGGTGACGCTTCCTGCCGGTGGTGTGTATGTCGTTAGACAGGCCGGCGTCTGCCGTAAGATTGTGGTGATGTAGCTCAGGCGCTGAAATCAGCGCAATCCTTCGCATTGAAAAAGAAAAAAGAGGCGGATGGCCTCTCATACGCTTTGTCGGAATAAAAGGGGATTTCTTTCGGCGGAGTGGGAAAACAAGATAATCCCCACAGAAGACTACGATGAAAAGATTGTTTACTATTGCAGTCGTTACGATGGTAGCATCGTTGACATTCGCGCAGGCTCCTTTGGCTAAGAAAAAAGCCGCTACCCCCCCCTATAGGCTGGAGCGGGTTGCCGACATGGACGCCCTTGTGAAGAAAGCGAAGGAAGCAAAGGAACTGCGTGCAGTGGCGGCAGAAAAGGCCGCTGCCGCAAATGAGACGTCTTTTTCAGTGCTGCGCAAGAACACCGTGAAGCGGGGCTATTTCAACAGCATTGATGGAACAGTGATTAAAACGTGGAAGCTTGATGGCAGAAGATCAAATCTTGCCAACACTCCCTACAGGTCTGCTGCACAGAAAACCACCACTCAGGAGGGTAACGTGACCGTCACCACCGATGCCAACGGCATTATCACCGATGTCGCAGGAGTTGAGCCGAAGTTTTATCAGCGCGCAAACACCGGAACGGCCTATTTCAACAATTCGGGTTCGATATCCATGACCACCCAGTCGGGAATGGTTACGGTCGTTGAGGATGGCAACAATGTGTGGATCAAGAACCCCATAACCCGCTATACAACGGGAGCATGGGTGAAAGGAACGAAGAACGGCAATGTCATTACCGTGGCAGTCAAGCAGCCGTTGAACTTTGATGCCAGCTATGGTGCAACCGTCAGCCTTCGTTGGGGTGTTATCACAGTTGCGGGCAAATTGCAGGCAGCTGACGATTATGCCGAGGCTTTCACATACACAGTCAGCGGCAACGTGCTGACTCTCGAAGGCACAAACGCATACGATCGCACAGCCGATGCCTATTTCATGGGTGCATATTGGGATGATGACAACTCACCTTCCGGTTACGGCGACGCCGAGACCGTTCTGACATACGACCCGAACTACGTCGCTCCATCGACAGAGCTTGTCGCTCTTCCTGCCGGCGCAGAATATACAGGCTGGTATATGAATGGCGTTTCTGTGTCAAGCGATGGTGAGACTCCCATCATGAATCAGAACGTAAATGTCGCTTTATTCGGCAATGACGTTTACGTTCAGGGAATCTCTGCAAGTTTCCCGAACGCATGGGTTAAGGGAACTATCGACGGAACGACTGTCAAGTTCGATAAGTTCCAGTATGTGGGTGCATACGGTTCTTATGACTGCTGGTTTGTTGGTGTAGATCCGGTGGAAGGAAC
>CAMWVS010000013.1 GCA_947177775.1 uncultured Prevotella sp. | reverse complement strand
GGAATCAGTCCTAATTTTTTGAGACATCAAAAAGTTTTATCGGACAGCAATAGTTAGGAATAAAGTCGTACCTTTGCCATATGGAACAGACCAAGCTACTACGCGCCATTCTTCCGGATGTGCTTATAGCCAACTTCGATGTTGTAAGTTTTGATAAGACCGATGGCCGCTTTGACATTTATCTTGACGAGAAGAAGGTTCAGATGCGTGAGGACAAGAAGTACGGCAATGTGATATCCCACGGCTTTGGAGACTATCACGTCATCCAGGATTTTCCCATCCGTGGTCGTGCTACGTATCTTCATGTACGCAAACGCAAATGGTTGGACAAGGACACCGGCAAGATCTTCAGCTACGACTGGGCTTGTCCGAGTTTGACGAAACTCGATTGAATGCAGAGTTCGTTTCTTTTTTAAAAGATTATCAAAACTAACAGCCTGAATTTAACATACCCACATGGTTTTCGGATTGACCCTTAATAACTCGGCAAAAACTCGGTAATTTCATAAAAGCAAAAATCCTAACTGCTCATATTCAAGCAGTTAGGATTCTGTATGGTGCGCCTGATAGGACTCGAACCTACACGTCGTAAGACACCAGATCCTAAGTCTGGCGCGTCTACCAATTTCGCCACAGGCGCATTTCGGGTGCAAAGATACGCAGAATTTGGTTATTTGCCAAATAAATAGGGTAGATATTTGTCAAGTAAGAAATTCTTTAATCGTCTTTGGAGCGTTTGGGGACTATTGACGGGTCAGAAGTTGGCGTGCGAATTCTATTATAGTATCACGGCCGCGTTTGAAGTCGGAGTCATTCATTGATACGTTGTAATCGGGTGAGATGCCGAATTCGGTAGGTCTGCGGTCACGGTCATACATGGGGCAGGCCGAAAAGCGGACAGCCCAGCCATTGGGCAGCTGGCTGCTGAATGGCAGTCCGGCCCCTCCGCCTGTGCGGTCGCCTATGACAGTGACGTTCGGGAAGCACTTCATGTATTTCACAAATTCGTTGGCAGCACTATAGACTTGTCTGTTTGTAAGCACGCATACGCCTTTCTGCCATCTCAGGTTTGACGACGGATTTATACGTTGTTCTTCCATCTTTGAGAAATCGGAGTGTCCCGTTCCTGTCTTATGCTGCATATATCCAACGATAACGGATTCGTTTGTGAAGCGTGCGGCAATACGTTCGGCTGTTGTCAGTGTTCCTCCACCGTTGCCCCGGATGTCAATTATAAGCCCGTTGCAGAGCATCATGTGACTGATGGCATCGTCAAGATTTCCCTCTCCTACGCCATTAGAGAAACTTTCATAACGAATGTATCCTATGTTATCGTCAAGAACACGGTATTTCAGGCTGCCAGCTATTTTGTAGTCAGTGCCCAGATATCGGCGTAATAGCGTGTCGCTGACATTGGCCGGATAGTCTTCCTGCCATTTCCAGTATCGCGAGAAATCTGCCGAATTGGCCAGGTTTACATGGCCGTCGCGCAGTTCGCCAAGCATGTCGGCCATCACCTCGAACAGCTGTTCGTTTGTCATGCGGTCATTCACGCGTACTTTATATTTATTGTACACACCATCCCAATCCAGTCCGTATTCCTCTTTTTTGTAGTCGAAGAAGCAATAGTGTTCGTCGATAATTTTCCATAGTGCCTCGAAATTGCCTTGTGGAGAATTGCTGAATTCCTCTTCGTCGACGCATGATGCAGGCAGTGTGAACATGACAGCGCCAACGATGACGGCCAACAGCATCTTTGCCATTTGTCCCGTGATATTCCGTGCGTTCGTAGGATGATGTTTCCTTCCGTGCGTCCGTCGTTGTCCATTTTGTTCAGAAAGATTGTTCATGGGCGAAAATTGGTTGTTCTGAAGCATCTGACAATTCCCAGCATCAGTCTGTGGGAATAGATGTGCTGTTTCAGACTGTTTACTTGCGATTGCTGATAGTCACCAAGATAACCGACGCGTAACGTCATACTGCGGCTGACATTGATGTCAAGCATGAGCTGCTGCCGGAAATAAGGAGCACTGACGAATGTCGTCGGGACAATATTGTGGTCGTAGTCGCCGCGTGAGAACATCTCATAGTAGGACTGTCCGTACGCCGGACTGAACATAAGTCCGACGAGCGGAAGCTCCACTTCATAGCGGATGGCAAAACGGTGCTGCCACAGACCGAACCGATAGGTTGCGGCTGCTGACGGCATAATATTCAGATAGAGTCTGGCCTGCGCCGGATTGTTCCCGTTGAGCGTGTTGTATATGAATCCGGCTCCGACAGTAGCCATTCCGCCTCCCTGCAGGATCAGCCGGTCGTCGAGCAACGACCACGAACGGTATCGTCCCCAAAAGAATCCGTAGGAACCTTCCAGCTCGTCAGCCGTGTTGCTGCGGTCGTGGTTTTTAGAGATGTGGGCCTGATGCTGTATTGCCGTGCTCCAGTGTCTGCCAGGCCGTTTCCGTTCAACGGCAGAAAGATATGTCATTCCCGTGCCGCTGAAATGTTCCTGCGATAGATAGGTGTCGAGGACGCGTGTCGGGCCTCCGCCTATCATATAGGCCGATGTCGTGATGCGTCCGGTGTCCACTGAGTCCGTCTGGGCATGGGCGTGACAGGCGAGGAGCGGCGTCAGCAGGAGGACGGTCTTATATATATGATGTCTGGCGGCCGGCGGTGTCATGACTCTGTATTTTTGTCAATCTCGCTGAACATGTTCAGCTGTCCCGTCAGTTCGTCAATCACCTGCTCTTCCGACTTTCCCGCATCCGGGTCGATGTTCTCCCGTTCCTCTTCCTGGACGTCGTTGTTGTCTTCCGGTTCTTCCGGTTCGGGGAAGCGAAGCGGCTCCAGTTCCTCGATGCTCTCGACCTGCCATGTGGTTATGCGCTTTCCGCGTGCCTTGAATCCTTTCACGGCAACAAATTGTTCGGCGTCAATCTCCATTGGCTGGCGTATGTTTCCGGCTCCGTCCGTCTCGTTGAATGTAACGAGGATGCGCGGATAGACAATGTCTGTCAGCAGGGCGAACCGGCTGTTGCGGTTCTCGCCCACGTAGCTCTGTTTGCGCTTGGAGTCTTCCATGAGGAAGCGTTTCAGATAGGGATGTCCGTTGTTGTCGGCATCGAAGACAACCGCCGTCCAGACTTTGTTCCGGTCGTATTTCTCTATTCGCAGGATGTTATCCTCGTAGTGGTTGTTGGCATCGAAATTGGAGACATAGTATTCGCCGGTCTTCAGCACGATCAGTATCAGATCGTCGTCGAAGAACTCGCCCAACAGTCGTCCGTGTTCGTCGTAGTTGAGGCGGTTGACGTCCGGATCGTACCAGACCTTCCGTCCTCCGAGCGTCGAATGTCCGTGGCTCTTCAGCCCGATGCGGCTTACCTGTTTCTTGGTCAGGATGTTGCCCTTCGACAGTCGTCCCTTGATGGATATTTCGGAGAAGTCGCGTTCGAGGAAGATGCTTGCCTTCCGTTTCGTCAGCACCTCCATCGGGTCGAGTGTGACCTTGATAATTTCAGCCTCACCGTTGGGATTGGCCGTGAAATAGACGATACGCGAGCCTGGCGTTCCTTGAGTGATACAGTATTCGTGGTCGCGTGTGACGCTGGTGACCCAGAAGCGTTTTATGTAGTAGAAACCTTTCAGACCGTTTCGGTAGACAACGTTGTAGACCGTGCGTTTGTCGTTCCTCTTGAACACTCCGAGGTGGAGTATGTTCTTTCCTACGAATATCTTTTCGGCCACGCGGACGACCTTGAACATTCCGTCGCGATAGAAGATGATGATGTCGTCGATGTCGGAACAGTTGCATACGAACTCGTCCTTTTTCAGCGCCGTGCCGATGAAACCGTCCTGGCGGTTGATATACAGTTTCTCGTTGGCCTCGACAACCTTTGACGCCTCGATGGTGTCGAAGTTGCGCAGTTCCGTGCGTCGCGGGTGCTCCTTGCCGTATTTGTCTTTCAGGAAGCTGAACCAGTTGGCCGTGACCTCCACCATGTTGGCCAGGTCGCGGTCAATTCCGGCTATCTCGGCCTTGATGCGTGCCATAAGCTCGTCGGCCTTGTCCTTGTTGAATTTCAATATCCGCTGCATCTTTATCTCCAGCAGACGGAGAATATCGTCTTTGGTCACTTCGCGCACAAACTCGGGATAGAATGGCGTCAGGCGGTTGTCGATATGGGCGCAGACGGCATCCACGTTGGCGGCTTGCTCGAATTTTCGGTCTTTGTAGATTCGTTCCTCGATGAATATTTTTTCCAGCGAACTGAAATGCAGCTGTTCCGTCAGTTCGTCGCGGCGTATTTCCAATTCGCGACGTATCAGTGCTTTGGTGTTCTCCACCGACTGGCGCAGGACGTCGCTGACGGTGAGGAACTTCGGCTTGTTGTCTTCAATGACGCAGCAGTTTGGCGAGATGTTCACCTCGCAGTCGGAGAAAGCATAGAGTGCGTCGAGCGTCTTGTCCGACGACACTCCGGGAGCGAGATGGACCTGTATCTCCACTTCCGCCGCCGTATTGTCTTCGACCTTGCGTGCCTTTATCTTGCCCTTCTCTATGGCTTTCAATATGGATTCGATGAGCGTCGTGGTGGTCTTTCCGAACGGTATTTCGCGGATGACGAGCGTCTTGTTGTCCTTCTTCTCAATCTTGGCCCGGACCTTCAGCTGGCCGCCGCGCTGGCCGTCGTTGTATTTCGAGACGTCTATGCTTCCTCCGGTCGGGAAGTCGGGATAGAGTTTGAAATCCTGTCCGTGGAGATAGCTGACGGCGGCGTCACACAGTTCGCAGAAGTTGTGGGGCAGGATTTTCGACGACAAGCCGACGGCGATGCCCTCGGCACCCTGTGCCAGCAGCAGCGGAAACTTCACGGGCAGCGTGATTGGCTCCTTGTTTCGGCCGTCGTAGGAGAGCTGCCACTCGGTTGTCTTGGGATTGAACACCGTGTCGAGCGCGAACTTCGACAGACGGGCCTCGATGTATCGCGGTGCGGCGGCACGGTCGCCCGTGAGGATATTTCCCCAGTTTCCCTGCGTGTCCACGAGCAGGTCTTTCTGCCCCAACTGCACCAGAGCGTCGCCGATGGAGGCGTCGCCGTGGGGGTGGAACTGCATGGTGTGACCCACGATGTTGGCCACTTTGTTATAGCGGCCGTCGTCCATGCGTTTCATCGAATGGAGTATGCGTCGCTGTACGGGCTTCAGGCCGTCGCCGATGTGGGGCACGGCGCGCTCCAGAATCACGTAGGACGCATAGTCGAGGAACCACGTCTGATACATTCCGCTCAGATGATGGACGGCCGATGCGTCAAATCTGTCAACGGGTTTGTAGTCGGAGTGTGTGCCCTCGCCTTCGTTCTCGGCGGCAGTGTCTTCAGTGTTGCCGGAAGTCAGGTCGCTCATGTCCTCGCTTCCGTCCAGTATTTCGTCTTCTCTTGTCTCGTCGCTCATATAGTCAAATGCTTTCTTTTCAAGCCTCAAAGTTACTGAAAAAAAACGAGAGTGCCAAAAAAAGGGGAAAAAGAGAGCGGAAGAAGTTGTGAGAAGTTGTGATAGGGACACGGCTCTTTCATTTGCATATCAATGTTACACGGCCCGTGTAACACCGTTACATGAGCCGTGTAACGATGTTACGTGGGCCATGTAACAACGTTACGCGGGCCGTGTAACAAAAGCTGTTTTTTGTGTCTATTCTATTGCCTGAATGGAATAGCCGTGTGATAGGGATGGGGTATTGGTGTTACGGGCGTTCTCCCGGCGGTAAGTGTTTGTTTTTCAAAGATATTCCTTGTCTTCACATTCGACTGAATGTTCATTTGCCGTGGCACGACTTGTCGCAACCGCCGCAGTGCCGGCTGATTCTGCTCATCCGGGATTATTTCCCGTCCTTGCACGGTATTTCTGCTAACGGAAGACCGGGAACGCTGTTACAGAATGCGCCATACATTAATAATTCGCCCGTAAATCCGCAATTTTATTTATCAAATTGTTGCACAAAACCAATATTTTCGCTATTTTTGCAACACTTCACGGATATAAACATAAAAACCATTTTTATATGAAGAATTTAGATTGGTCAAACCTGTCGTTCGGTTACAGACCGACAGACTATAATGTTCGGTGCTACTACCGCGACGGGAAATGGGGAGAAGTCGAAGTCTGCTCCGACGAATATATCAACATGCACATGGCCGCCACTTGCCTTCACTACGGTCAGGAGGCTTTCGAGGGACTCAAAGCCTACCGCTGTCCTGACGGAAAGGTGCGCGTCTTCCGCATGGAGGAGAATGCCGCCCGTCTGCAGAGCACCTGCCGCGGCATACTCATGCCCGAGGTTCCGACAGAACTTTTCACCGAAATGGTGAAGAAAGTCGTGCGTCTCAATCAGGAGTACATCCCGACCTACGAAAGCGGAGCGACGCTCTACATCCGTCCGCTGCTCATCGGCATGTCGGCACAGGTGGGTGTCCATCCCGCAACGGAATATCTCTTCCTTATCTTCGTCACCCCGGTCGGACCTTACTTCAAGGGCGGATTCTCGACCAATCCCTACGTCATCGTCCGCGACTACGACCGCTCGGCACCGCTCGGCACTGGAAAATATAAGGTCGGCGGAAACTATGCGGCGTCGCTCTACGCCAACAACCTGGCCCACGAGAAAGGCTATGCCTGCGAGTTCTACCTTGACGCGAAGGAAAAGAAATATATCGACGAATGCGGAGCAGCCAACTTCTTCGGCATAAAGGACAACACATACGTCACGCCCGAATCGACCTCAATCCTGCCCAGCATCACCAACAAGAGCCTCATGCAGGTGGCCGAGGACCTCGGCATGAAGGTCGAGCGCCGTCCCATACCCGAAGAGGAGCTTGAGACATTCGAGGAAGCCGGTGCCTGCGGCACGGCGGCCGTCATATCACCCATTTCCTACATCGACGATCTGGACAACGGAAAGCGCTATACTTTCAGCGCCGACGGACAGCCAGGTCCCATCTCCCGCAAGCTCTATGACACGCTGCGCGGCATACAGTATGGCATCGTCGAGGACCGTCACGGCTGGACAACGGTGGTGATTGAATAATACGATGGACGTGTTGAGGGTGTGTTAAAATAAGATTTATGCACAATTCAGGTACATGTTCTTGTATTTGTCCGCTCGACAAGCGCTGATTGTCAACAGGCAACAGACGTACAGATACAAGGGACTGTCTCCAGGATGTGCTTCATCTGTATTTTGACACACCCTCTTTTTTGAATAACGGGAGCCGGGCCATAATAAAACCGCATGCCGGGAAGAGAAGAGGTGGTATTATAACGGATTGGATTATGGGAAATAATGATATTGTCATATCAAGTTCATTGGTTGCCGATGTTTGTTCCATTATTGATAACGGACGTCGGCAGGCTTTTGCCGCGGCCGGTCAGATTGCCATTATGACCTACTGGAACATAGGCCGGCGGATTGTTGAAGAAGAGCAGCAAGGTAACGCCCGTGCTGATTATGGCAAGGCAATCATTCCTGCTCTCGCTGACAGATTGACCTCGGAATATGGTTCTGGATATGGTCGCCGCAATCTGGCTTATTACCGGAAATTCTATCTTGAATTTCAAGAAACGGAGATTTTGCACACGCGTGTGCAAAATCTGACTTGGTCGCATATCAGGCGTATCCTGTCCGTCGGCAGCCCTGAAGCCCGTGAATGGTATCTGAAGACGGCTGCCGACGATATGTGGAGCGTCAAAACCCTTGACCGTAATATCGCTACACAGTATTACGAACGGAGGCTTGCCGCACAACGTGAGGGCATATCCGTGGTTGCACCCCAAAGCGAGTCCGACCCGATGGAATATATCAAGAACCCGATGGTGGCGGAGTTCATGGGATTCCGTAGGGAAAATAACTATTCGGAATCTCAGCTTGAACAGGCTCTTGTTGACAATCTCGAAAGATTCATTCTTGAACTTGGACGCGGATTCGCATTTGTTGAACGGCAGCAGCATATCGTTACCGATACGGCGGATTTCTATATAGATTTGGTTTTTTACAATTTCAAGATGAAACGGTTTGTTATTTTTGAATTGAAGACTCACCAACTGACACATCAGGATGTCGGTCAGCTGGATATGTATGTCCGTATGTATGATGATTTGGTGAAAGGTGCGGATGATGCTCCGACCATAGGAGTCCTGTTATGTACCAATACGGACTCCACAATAGCCAGATATTCGGTGCTTCATGACAGTGATCAGCTTTATGCAGCCAAATATATGACATATATGCCGACAGAAGAGGAACTGCGTAATGAGATTGAACAACAGAAGCGTTTCTTCTTGGAACAGCATGAAAACGGGCGCCCGTGAGGACCGTCACGGCTGGACAACGGTGGTGATAGAATAAGAATTGACATATACTTTATATATGCAAGGGAAGCGGAGGCAGAATCTCCGCTTCCCTTTTTTCAATTATGGGAAAATACAGTCGTTAACACAATATAACATTCGGGGGGGAATTTTAATAAATTGTATTTACCTTTGTAAGCAAATGATAAAATAACAAATCTATTAAGTATAATAAATATGGAATCAATCAAAGTTTACAAGGAAAGAGCGCTGACGTCGCTCAAAGGGAATTGGGGTAAAGGTGCTGTTGCTACGTTAGTTTACTTTCTGTTAATTTGTCTACCTCCAATCGTCGTCGGTTTATGTTTAGACACATCCAGTTTTTTGCCTGCCGCCGTTGATAGACTGTTCAGTTCCGTGTGGCAAATAGCGTTTCTGCCAGTGTCATGGGGATTTTCAGTCTTCTTTTTTGAGATATCCAGAGGTAAAAACGTCGGTGTCGGGAGTCTGTTTGATGGAATGAAGCAGTACGGACGTATATTCACGACCGAGTTTCTTGTAGGGCTGTACATGATTCTTTGGATGATGCTACCTATCATCTTCATTCTTATATTATATGTAGCGACGGCAGACCTGAATCCTTTTCTTTTCTGTGTAGCTATTTTAGCAGGCTTAGTGATATATTTCTATAAGTGTTATTCATACGCGATGGTGCCTTACATACTTAAAGACAATCCGGAAATCAAGAATAATGAGGCGATAAACCTGAGTATGAAGATGATGGAGGACTATAAGACAGATCTTTTCCTGCTCGATCTCAGTATGATAGGCTGGTTCATATTGAGTATTCTCACGTGCGGTGTAGGTTTATTTCTTCTTATTCCATACGTAAATACGGCCCATGCTCATTTCTATGAGGAAGTGAAACAGGATTTGGAGGACTCACGTAGAGCTTTCGAGGAATTGGGATTGAATATACAGGACTGAGCGCAGAGAAATCCATCGGCTGCTTATGAAAGCAAAGAAAGCCCGCATGGCCGTTATTGGTCATGCGGGCTCTTTCCTTTCATAAAGGCCATTGAATGCGTTATGGGATATCTTTGAATGTGCATCGGGACAGCCTCCGCACATAGAAAGAGTGGAATGAATATGGAAAAATCAGTATAATTATGTGGCGGAGACCATATTTCTGAATTTTTCCATTACCTTTGCAGAAGTTTATACATACTTATATATGAGCAAAGGCAAGTTAGAGAAGTTCGCCGACATGGCGAGATATGAGAATGTTTTTCAGTATCCTTACTCCGTTGTTGAGCAGGTGCCGTTTGAAATGAAGGGGCGTTGGCGCGAGGAATATTTCCATAACGACAACCCCATTGTGCTGGAGCTGGGCTGCGGCAAGGGTGAATATACCGTCGGACTGGCGCGCCTCTATCCGGATGTCAATTTCATCGGCGTCGACATCAAGGGCGCGCGGATGTGGACGGGAGCGACCGAGGCCCTTCGCGAGGGTCTGAAGAACGTGGCGTTCCTGCGCACCAACATCGAGATAATCGACCGCTTCTTCGCTCCCGGCGAGGTTCAGGAGATATGGCTGACGTTCAGTGACCCTCAGATGAAGAATCACCGTAAGCGTCTTTCCAGCACGTCGTTCATGGAGCGCTACCGCCGTTTCCTGACCGACGGGGGCACAATCCATCTGAAGACCGACTCAAACTTCCTTTTCACATACACCACCTATATGGTGGAGCACAACCGTCTGCCCTTGCTTTTCCGCACGGAAGACCTCTACCACACGGACGGCATCGACGACGAAACGCGAAAGATTCTCTCCATCCAGACCTACTATGAGGCAATGTGGATGGAGCGCGGACTGAACATACGTTACATGAAGTTCCGCCTTCCCCACGCCGGAGAGCTTGAGGAGCCGGACGTTGAGATTCCGCTCGACGACTACCGGAGCTATCACCGGCCAAAGCGCAGCGGTCTGGACACGAGCAAGTGAGGCGGAATGGAGAAATCAAAGGAGTGGCTACTCCCCGCTAAGGTGGGGGAAGACATATGTCTTGTCAAACGAACATATCCGGTGTCATTGTCTTGTTTCCGCCCGCTGACTATCGTCTTCAATTCCTTATCGACCGCTGTGAGCTATAACTCCTTGACCGAGCCGCGGAGCGTCATTTGCAACCGGGTTGCAGAACGTTATATATAATTTTGCAGGTGGAAATCCGATTTCCGCCTGCATTGTTTTATATATACATGGTAAGAGAAAAAGTATTGATGAAGAAAACTATTATCCTGACAGCGCTGTCAGCGCTATTCTGTGCCGAAGCAGGTGCACAGCATGTTCATGACGCCGACTCCTCCGGCATGACCTCGAAAGATCACGGACTGAAGGAACTCAAGGTGACGTCAAAGGGCGGCACGCGCCGCATGGTCGGTCCGGTGAACGGCGTCAGCATCGGACGCCACGAACTGTTCAAGGCCGCCTGCTGCAATCTTGGTGAGAGTTTCACCACCAATCCCTCGGTGGACGTGAGCTACAGCGACGCCGCCACGGGCGCGAAGCAGATCCGGCTGCTCGGACTGAGCGGCACCTACGTGCAGATGCTGACCGAAAATCTACCCAACTATCGCGGTGCAGCCTCTCCATACGCCCTCGGCTACGTTCCGGGACCGTGGATGAAGAACATCTCCGTTTCCAAAGGATGCTCGTCGGTTAAGAACGGATATGAGGCCATCACGGGCCAGATAAACATTGATTTCCTCAAACCGGAGGATGCCGACGGTATGGAAGTCAATCTCTTCGGCGACTCGAAGAGCCGCGTTGAGGCCAACATAACGGGCAACATCCATCTCAACAGCCGCCTGAGCACGGTGCTCCTGACACACTATGAGAACAGTTTCGACGAGCACGACGGCAACGGTGACGGCTTCTACGACCAGCCGCGGGTGCGCCAGGTGCATCTGGACAACCGCTGGCAGTGGGCCGGCGACCGCTATATCTTCCACGGCGGCGTCAGCTGGCTGAAGGAACGGCGGCTCGGCGGCCAGCTCAATCATGGTCTGAACCAATCCTCTCGGCCTCACACATTGTATAACATAGAGCAGAACACGGACCGCTATGAAGGCTACATGAAGCATGCCTTCATTCTCGATCCTGACCACGGAACCAACGTCGCCCTGCTCACGTCGGCCTCACTTCACGAGCAGACGGCCGACTACGGACTGAAACATCTCTACATCAACGAGAAGAACGTTTATGCCTCGCTGGTCTTTGAGACCAACATCGGACATGAACACAACTTCTCGGCGGGAGTTTCTTTCTTAGGTCAGAGGTCAGATAGCAGATATCACTCTTCAGGTCAGATTGCAGAGTCAGGAGTGCAGAGGTATGATTACTTTTCAGGTCAGATTGCAGAGTCGGGAGTGCAGAGGTATGATTACTCTTCAGGTCAGATTGCAGAGTCAGGATTGCAGAGGTATGATTACTCATCAGGGATGACTTCTGCCCCCACAGGCTCACCCCTGAACTCACCTCTTAATGGTAATCATACCTCTTCACTCATCCCTCTTGACTCTGACTTGAAAGAGTCCACTCCAGGCGTCTATGCCCAATACACCCTCAATCTCAACCACCGTCTGACGGTCATGGCCGGCCTGCGTGCGGACCACAGCAGCCTTTACGGAACGTTTCTGACGCCCCGCGTGCATGTCAAGTGGATGCCCCACGACGTCATCAGCCTGCGTCTTTCGGCCGGAAAGGGCTACCGGACGGTGTTCGCTTTGGCCGAAAACAGCTATCTGCTGGCCGGCGGCCGGCGACTCACGATTGACGACCTGCGTCAGGAAGAGGCGTGGAATTACGGCGCGAGCGCGGCACTGAACATACCGCTCTGGGGCAAGACGCTGAAGATGAACGCCGAATATTACTATACGCGCTTCTCCAATCAGGCCGTCGTCGACTATGACAGCGACCCTCACGCAATACATATCGCCAATCTCGACGGCCGTTCCTATTCCCACACGATGCAGATTGACGCCACCTATCCCGTGGTCGAGGGGCTGACGCTCACGGCGGCCTACCGTCTGAGCGACGTCAAGTGCACCTATGGCGGACGCCTGATGACAAAGCCGCTGACCAACCGCTACAAGGGTTTGCTCACCGCTTCATATAAGACGCCGCTTGAGCTCTGGCAGTTCGACGTGACATTCCAGCTCAACGGCGGCGGCCGCATGCCACAGCCATACGTCACGGACAACGGAACGCTGTCGTGGCAGACCTCGTTTCCGGCCTTCGGACAGCTCAGTGCGCAGGTTACGCGCTGGTTCCGCCACTGGTCGGTATATGTAGGCGGCGAGAACCTGACCGCCTACCGTCAGAAGAACCCCATCATCGGCGCGTCCGACCCGTGGTCACGGACATTCGACCCGACAATGATATGGGGTCCCGTCCACGGCGCGATGGCATATATGGGAGTGAGGATAAACATCGGAAAGAAATGACGGCCGGCGTTCTGACCATTTTGATACACCATTATAAATATCATTCGGAAACAACAATATTATTCGGAAACAACAATATTATTCGGAAACAACAATATCATTCAGATGAGAACAAGACTTTTAATCGCCGCCATGCTGCTCGGCTCAGCCGCCGCCATGGCGAAAGACATCCGGAAGGCTGTCTTCACGACGCAGCCGCAGATGCACTGTGAGAGCTGTGAGAACAAAATCAAGAGCAATCTGCGCTTCGAGAAAGGCATAAAGCGTATTGAAACAAACATTGAGCAGCAGGCCGTCACCGTCACGTATGACGCCGACAAGACAACGCCGGAGGCCATAATCGCCGGTTTCCGGAAGATTGACTATGAGGCGCGGCTGAAAACGTGTGCGGGAAAGGCCGGCGGATGTTGCGCCGGAGAGCGGCAGACGTGTCCTGAACCGGCGCCGGAAGGGGCAGCGTGTTGCCAGAAGAAATGATGCTTGCTGGCGTGTCGGAATGATGCTGCGCCGTAATTAAGGTTTATGAACTGCACCCCAAAAAGTTTTGTGTATGACTTTTTTTGGGGTGCAGTTCACTGAGACTGGCCTTTCTTTTAATATTGGGGATTTCTCCAAATTTATATCCTCGTAAGTTTCATAATAATCTATTTTGGCTTTTAAGATATACTTTGATTTGTTCTTCAATGGATTTCAGATTAAGCTCTCGAATATTCTTTTCCTTTTCTTTTTGTTCAGTAGTAGCATAACGGTTCTCTTCTATTTCCTTTTTATGACGAGCAATTATATACTCAAAGCCATCATGCAAATCCTTTTCTGATATAACCAGATTTCCTGATCCAAATAAATCATTAAAAGCTACACCTGTTAACTGTGCACATCCACCTTACTTTGAATTCATAGTGGCTATATATTCATTTATTTTATTGTAATCAATCATTCAATTCTATATTACTTTCGTTCATAATAATTATTTATCCAACATCCCTCTAACCAGTTTGTCAAAGTCAGAATCTATCCGCTGTGTCTTATTAAAAATATCATATTCGCTTTCTGCCTTTACTTTGGCTTGTGATGCAGAAATACGTCCTTTGTCCGGCAAAATTTGATAACGGCGGAATGTGAGGAACTCATTGACACTTTCAGAGAATTGGGACATGTTGAATGTATTCTCACGCTCGATAAGATCTTCTATATAATCAAAGAAACCAGTGACCGCACGTTCCAATTGGCGAATTTCCTTCTCCTGTAAATAGTTCTTAGCTATTGACACATCCGATTTCAAGATACGTCCATCAGGGGCATTCTTCCATGTGGTCAGCCCCATGTGTTCTTTGTTATGGTCTGCCTTTGTATAAATAATCTCTGCTGACGTTTGTCCAGTGATAGCATAATGGAAACGGTTCTGTATCATAGCATAGAATTCGTGAGTTGTAGGCGAATTCTTATCATAGTCTACACTACATTCTGCATATATATCGGTAATCTGTTGCCAAATACGTCGCTCACTGGTACGGATAGAGCGTACCCTTTCCAACAATTCACGAAAATAGTCTTTCCCGAATACTGCCGTTCCCTGTTTTAAGCGTTCATCATCAAGCACAAATCCTTTCTTGATATACTCATTGAGAATCTTGGTTGCCCATTGTCGGAACTTGGTCGCTTTAGGAGAAGATACACGATAGCCAACCGCAATAATTATATCAAGATTATAGAAGTCGACTAAATCTTCAACCTCGCCTCTTATGCCTCGGTTTACGACAGTTGCAATTTTTGCAACTGTCGTGTCTTGCTGCAGTTCTTCATCCTTGAAGATATTGGCTATGTGGCGACTAATACCAGATTTGTCAATACCGAAAAGCTCCGCCATAGTTTTCTGCGTACACCAAATAGTTTCGTCTTTGATAACGACTTGCACCTTTCCTTGTTCATCAGGCAGACTATATAATAAAAACTGTATCTCGTTACTCATTGTTAGTTCAATTGATGCTTTTCTTTAATTTGTGCAGCCATGCTATGTATTTTTATTCATCTGTTGCAAAATTACATAAAACACTCTGAAAATAGTTGTAATGCGCAAGAAAATATTTGCGTTTCAGGTAAAATGAAGGCAAAATAATATCTAAAAATGTTCGATAGTAGACAAAATAGTATCTATTTTTGGGGATAGCAAGGGGTGCTCGGTAGGGAACTTACTTTCTACGAACCGACCTCGAAGATTCGGACAACCTATGAGGCTGTGTCGTAATGAACTGCACCCCAGAAAAGTTTTGTGTCTGCTATCGCGGACGGTTGTACCTTGTAAACATAACTGTGCAAAAAACGGTGACAAATGGAATTTCCGTTTTAGAACGGCGGCAAGGCGTCCGGAACATGAAGCGGATGCTTCGGTTTTGCCGTAAGGGCCTTACGGTGTTGCAGCGGAGCCTTTACGGCATTGCAACGGGGCTACCGTTGCAGGACAACAACGGCCCCGTCGCAACCCCGCAAGGCCCTTACGGCAGCGAAAGTCATGACATTTTAGCCCGAAAAAGCGTTTTTTCAGCGTTGAAAAGTTGCACGGATTGCGGCGGGGCGTGATAACAAGATGGGTGACAGATGGTTATGCTTGCACACGTAAAACTGCGTTATTTGCGCCCTCCGATGAAATATTTTCAGAAGAGGCCGCTCCTGATGTCGTTTTGAGGGCATTTTTGTCGCTTTTTGTCAATCGTTTTCTGATAAAGCGACAGGTTCTTCCCTAAAGGAAAACAGGATGTGGTTCACAGGACGTTTTCTGTGATACCGCAGTCTGTGAACAGCCGGACATTCGGTATAATTGTGCAGTCAGTTCAGATGTAATTATAATTTTGTTATAGTAAATGCCTTTCCGGCACGGATTTTGCTGCTTTTATAATAAACAAAAGAAACATATATGAGTATGACATTATATCCCAAACTTATCATCGACGCACTGGCTACGGTGACCTATCCCGGCACCAAAAAGAACCTCGTCGAGAGTGACATGGTGGCCGACACGCCGTCCATTGACGGCATGAAAGTCAGAGTCGTGCTCACGTTCCCGCGTGACACCGACCCGTTCCTCAAATCAACGGTCAAGGCTGCCGAGGCCGCCATCCACTATCATGTAGGCCGCGACGTGGAAGTGACAGTCGAGACTGAGTTCCGGTCGAAGCCGCGTCCGGAGGTCGGCAAGCTTCTTCCCGACGTCAAGAACGTGATTGCTGTCAGCTCGGGAAAGGGCGGAGTTGGCAAGAGTACCGTCGCTGCCAATCTGGCAATAGCGCTTGCGCGGCTTGGCTATCGCGTCGGACTGCTTGACGCCGATATCTTTGGTCCGTCCGTACCGAAGATGTTCCACGTTGAGGACGCCCGTCCGTATGCCGTCGAAAAGGACGGCCGCAATCTGATAGAGCCGATTGAGAAATACGGTGTGAAGGTGCTCAGCATCGGATTCTTTGTCAATCCCGACACGGCCACGCTTTGGCGCGGAGGCATGGCGAGCAATGCTCTGAAGCAGCTCATCGCCGATGCCGACTGGGGTGAGCTGGACTATTTCATACTGGACACGCCTCCGGGCACGAGCGACATCCATCTGACGCTGCTCCAGACGCTGGCCATCACCGGCGCCGTCATTGTCAGCACGCCGCAGGCCGTGGCTCTGGCCGACGCCCGGAAAGGAATTGACATGTACCGCAACGAGAAGGTGAACGTCCCGATATTGGGTCTGGTGGAGAACATGGCGTGGTTCACGCCTGCCGAGCTGCCTGAAAACCGTTATTATATCTTCGGCCGGGAGGGCTGCAAGAAACTCGCCGAGGAGATGGAAACGCCGTTGCTGGCACAGATTCCGCTCGTTCAGAGCATCTGCGAGAGCGGTGACGCCGGTGAGCCGGCGGCAACCAACGCCGAGACGGCCACGGGCCAGTCGTTCCTTGCACTGGCTCAGGCCGTGGTGACGGTGACAAACCGCCGCAACCGCGAGATGGAACCGACAAAGATAGTAGGTGTTAAGAAAGATTGAAATATAGGGTAACGAATGATGTGACTTCTCTCTCTGACTGTCTAAAGCAGTGGGGAGAGAAGTCTTGTTATACTCTCCCATAGTCTCGTGAAGAAGCCCGGATATGCCCGCTCGGCCACTTCGTCGAGCGCTGTGGAGTCACTCAGGTCGCGCATGAAAATCTCCTTGAAGCGCATGGCCGTCGCTTTGTCGTAGAAAAAGGCGTTGGCTTCAAAGTTGTTTTCAAAGCTGCGCGAATCCACATTGGTGGAACCGCAGGTCGAAAGGCTGTCGTCGCAGATGAGAATTTTGCTGTGGATGAAGCCCCGGGTGTAGAGATATACCTTTACGCCGGCCTGCGAGATGTCCCTCAGATATGAACGCCCGGCCCACTCAACGAAGTGGGCGTCGCAGTGGCGGGGTACGATCAGACGTACGTCGATGCCGCCGAGAACTGCCGTTTTCAGGGCAAAGAGGATGGGGACGGTGGGCAGGAAGTAGGGTGTTTCGATGAAAATATACTTACGGGCGCTCATGATGACGCGCAGATAGCCCTGCATGATGTCGGGATAGGGGGCCACGGGGCTGCTTGTCACTATCTGGGTCAGACAGTCGTTGGACAGCGATGGCGGTGTCGGAGGATAGTATTTGCGGTCGGAAATCAGTGTTCTGTCCACGAAATACCAGTCGACGAGGAAAGCGCGCTGGAGCGCGAGGACTCCTCCTCCGGTGATGCGCACCATTGTGTCGCGCCACTTCTGACGTCCGGTTCCCTTGACGTAGCGCAGCGCGATGTTCATGCCGCCGATAAATCCGGTCGTTCCGTCGATGACGACGATTTTGCGGTGGTTGCGGTAGTTGACCTTGCTCGTGAACGACGGAAATCTCACCGGCAGGAAGGCATGGACGTCGATGCCGTTTTCGCGCATGCTCTCGAAGAACCGGCTGCTCACGTTCCAGCATCCCACATCGTCATAGATAACTCTCACTTCCACTCCCTGACGCGCCTTGTCGGCCAGCGCGTCGGCCACGAGGCGGCCCAGCGGGTCGTCGGAAAAGATGTACATGTCTATGTGGATGTGGTGGCGGGCGCTGCCTATGGCCTTCAGCAGGGCTATGAAAAAGGCGTGGCCGTCAGTGAAGATGTCCAGATCGTTGTTCTTGAAAGGCATGGAAAGATTCTGATTGACAAAAAGGTCAATCGTCTGGCGGTGGGCGTCGGGCAGCTGTAGGTTCTGCTGCTCGACGAAACTGAGCATCGACCGCTTGGCAAGCTGGTTGAGGCTGCGCTCGCTGACGAGCTTTTCCTTGCGGCGGTTGATGCCGAAGAAGATGTAGAATATGATTCCGACGAACGGCACGAAATATATCACGAGTGCCCACGCCATGGTTTTGGCGGGCTGGCGGTTGTCCATCAGCACGTGGATAATGGCGATGACGACCACTATCTCGTATATGATTATGCCTGTGATATGTAGTCCGTGCATGTCGGATGCGTATATGTTGTTGTTTTTCTGAACGCTTATGGCTGTTCTTCTGATACTCTGTTCCGGTCCGGGAGGTTCGTTCCGGACTATTTGAAACCGATCATCTTGTGGGTCTGGAGCGACAGGCGCCACTTCGGATGCTTGCAGATATAGTCGACGCAGGCCTCCGTTATTGCCCTGTTGCGGGCTTCGTCGCCCGTGTCGCATGGCTGGAGATAATAATAGCCGGCCTCTATGCCGCAGTCACTGACCTCGGTCTCGCCGTCGAAGATGACCTTCAGCTCGTCACAACGTGCCACCGCCAAGCGTCCTGTCGCACCGGTATATGCCTGTTTCGGTGATACCGTGAGCCAGTCGACGGGTGCTGCCGGACGGCGGGTGCCGTTGCTTTCCATTGCCACTTCATATCCGTTGGAGTGCAATAGAGCTATGAATCCGGCGTCGGCCTGTAGCGTCGGTTCGCCGCCGGTGAGCACGACGAAGCGCGAGGGATAGGTGCTGATGGCTGCGAGAATGTCCGCGTCGCTCATTTCGCGGTATTCCGAGAACTCCGTGTCGCAGAAAGGACAGCGCAGGTTGCACCCCGCGAAGCGGATGAAGACGGTCGCGCGGCCTGTATTTCGGCCCTCGCCCTGCAGCGAATAGAATATGTCGTTGATTCTTTTCATCTTATCCCGGTATGTTTTCATCTTCTTTCAGTATGTTTTCATTTTCTGTCAGCATGCCTGTTGGCCGGCGTGTCATTCCTCTTCGTCTTCAATGTATGTGGCGATGTTGCCCTCGCTCTCCTGCACGTCGGTCCGATAGCACTCCGGTATCTGTTCCGTGCACCAGCGGGCTATGTTCTCGGCCGTCGGGTTGAAGGGCAGCAGCTCGTTGAGGTCGCCGTGGTCGAGATAGCCGTGAATACGTTTCTTTATCTCGGTGAAGTCGCAGACCATGCCGTTGGCGTTGAGGCTGCGCGCCTTGCAGTAGACCGTTATGATCCAGTTGTGGCCGTGCCGGCGCGAACACTTGCTCTCGTAGTCGAGAGCGAGCCGGTGGCAGGCCGATATTTCCAATGTCTTTTTGATGTAATACATTCGTTCTTATGTTTGTGTTAGACGTATGGTGCGTTCCCGTCGGCGTCCTCAGATGATGACGTCGCTGCCCAGTTTCCGTGCCATCATGTCCCGGAGCTGCTGCGTGTCCCTGTATTCCTTCATCAGCTGCGTTATCCGTTCCATGTCGCTGCCGGCCTGCCGGAGCTGCATCTGTATGTCCTTTAGCCGCTGTTTGATGATTGTCATGCGGAAATCGAGCACGAGATGGACCACCCTTTGACGCAGAGTCTCCGGCTTGTGCTGCATTTCGAGGCTGCGGCTGAGCTGATAGCGGTTGATGGCGAGGTCGCCGGCAAGGCTGCTTATCTGTATGTCGGGATGGTGCATGAAGTATGTTTCGGCCTTGAAACCTTCGTCGTTGCTGTGCTCTACGGCCTCGGCCAGTATGCGGTTGTACATATCGTTGGTGAAGCTGAGGCCGTCCTGAGCCAGGTCGTAGTCGACGAACTGGGCCACGGAGAGGTTGACCGTCTTTCCGTCTTCCGTCTCCAGACCCTCGAATATTGTCTCCTCGCCGTGGCGGATGATGTTCTGTATGAGCATCCGCTCAATCTCGTTGCTATGCTGTGGAGCCGTCTGTACGGACGCCGGACCGCCTGCTGTCTGCCCGCCGTCCTGCAACTGGTTTTGCAGACGGCGCTGCTCTCGTTCCGTCTCCTTTGCTTTGTCCTCCAGATCGCCGCGTATGAAGCCGTTCATGGTGCTTATCAGCGTCCGCTCACTCATCTGCAGACGGTGGGAGCACTCGTGCAGATAGGTGTCACGCGTAATCTGATTGGGAATCACCGAGACGCTCCTGATGATGTTGCTGATGGCTTCCGAACGCTTGACGGGGTCGCTGACGCCACGCAGGAGCAGGTCCGTCTTGAACTGGATGAAGTCCGTCTGATGGCTGCTGATGTACTCCTTGAACTCTTCCGCGCTGTGTTTGCGGGAGAAGCTGTCGGGGTCGTCGCCGTCGGGCAGCAGCAGAACCTTGATGTTCATGCCCTCGGTCAGGAGCATGTCGGTGCCTCGCATGGCGGCATGTATGCCCGCCTCGTCGCCGTCGTAGAGCAGGATGACGTTGGAGGTGAAGCGTCTGAGGAGTCTTATCTGATAGATGCTGAGTGCTGTTCCGGAGTTGGCCACGACATTTTCGATGCCGCACTGATGCATGGCAATCACATCGGTATAACCCTCGACCATGTAGACGCAGTCTTCCTTGACCATCGCCTTCTTGGCCTGATACAGTCCATAGAGCTCGTGGTCCTTGTGATAGATGTCTGATTCGGGCGAGTTGACGTATTTCTGCTGTACGCCTTTGGTTCGTGAGTCAAGCAGACGGCCGCCGAAAGCGTTCACTTTTCCGCTGACGTTGAACCATGGGAAGATGACACGACCGGCATAGCGGTCGACGAGTTCGCCGTTGTCTTTCTTGTAGCACAGTCCCGTCTTCAGCAGAAATTCCTCCTTGTAGCCTTTCCTCAGAGCCTCCTCGGACATGGCGTTGCGGCGTGGCAGGGCATAGCCAAGCTGGAACTTCTGCATTATGTCGTCGCGTATGCCGCGGCTGCGGAAATACTGTTTGCCTATGGCCTGACCGTCGACGTCGTTGTGCATGATGTCGCGAAAGTAGTCCTTTGCCCATTCGTTGATGATGAACATGCTCTCCCGCTCGCTCGCTTCGCGCTTCTCTTCGTCGGTAAGCTCGCGCTCCTGTATCTCGATATTATACTTCCGGGCGAGCCAGCGCAGTGCTTCGGGATATGTTATCTGTTCATGCTTCATGACGAAATGGACGGCGGAACCGCCCTCTCCGCACGCGAAGCACTTGCAGACGCCCTTTGCCGGCGAGACATAGAACGACGGGGTCTTGTCTTCGTGGAACGGACAAAGCCCGACATAGTTCACCCCGCGCTTCCGCAGGGTGACAAACTCGGACACCACGTCGACTATCTGTGCGGCGTCAAGTATTCGTTCAACGGTTGCTCTGTCGATCATATTTCTTCTGGTTTTGGGGTGAGGTCCTTAAGGTCTTTAGGGTCCTTAAGGACCTCAGCCCACGGCTTCCCCTTAGCGAAGATATTTCGCTAAGGGGGAGTTATTGGCTTTCAGTCCCTTCGCTACGCTCTTTGCGTTTGTCTTTGCGCCGAGCAGCGAGGTGTGGGTGTGGTCACGTTTATAGTATTTCATTGCCTTCTCCTTGCTTCCGCACTTCTTGTCAAGGAAGTCGGCGGTGATGTTGTGGAGATCGACCAACTCCGTGCCGGTTGCCTCGGCCACTTCACGATACCACTTTCCGTAAGAGTCGTTGCGGCGTTCGATTTTGCCGTCTTTCCACTCGTTGCGCGGCGTGAGCGAAACGATGATTGGGGTAGCGCCCTTTTCGCGCACGTCCTGGATGAATTTCTTCAGATACCAGCCGAAAGTGTAGACAAGTTCATAGTTGCCCGAGTCCTTCATGCGGTAGACGTGCGTAGAGTCTGACGTGCCGGGGATTACGCCGCGCATCTTCTTGTCGTCGATGGGGCCAATATCGTTGTGGCCGAACTGAATCAGCACGAAGTCGCCCGGCTGGAGCGAGTTGTAGACCTCGTCCCAGCGTCCCTCGTTCATGTAGGTGCGCGTGGAGCGGCCGGCCTTGGCACAGTTGGCCAGCGTGATTTTCTTCTCGTTGAACACCGTGGCGGCCTGTGACGCCCAGCCCCACATGCCGTCCTTGTCCTTATCCTCGTTCTTGACGGTAGAGTCTCCGGTGAAGAATACCACAGGTTTGCCCTCTTCGCGGTTCACGGCAACGGTGGGCAGCGTCAGCGGTTTCATCATGGCCTTCAGCGGAGCGAGCGCCTGGTGGTCACATGCGGCCAGTCCTTCAGCGGCCGAACGGGCGTTGAGACGTGCTCCGAAGCGGCTTGTGTGGATGTTGTCCTTGTAGAAATGGTAGCTCTCCTTCCACTTGCCATACATGTCAAGCTTGGCACCGGAGATCTCGTTGAGGTCGACGTAGGGAACGTTCATCTCGCGGCCCACCTCTTCGAGCCATGCCCCCTGGGGCTTGCGGACAATCTTTCCCTGCTCGTCGTAGGCGTTGCGCGGTGTGAGCGACATCAGGATTGGGTTGGCTCCTTTGGCGCGGCAGTCCTCGATATACTTGCGCATGTAGCCTCCGTAGGTGTAGACGGTCTCCTTGACGCCCGTCTCCTTGATGGTCACTTCCACAGAGTCGCGGCCCGTACCTTTCAGGACGGAGCGCGCGCGGCCGCTGTCAATCGGTCCGCCGTCGTTGTGGCCGATGGAGATGATGACCCAGTCGCCGGGCTTCAGAGCCTCGCGCACGGCGGGCCACAGCTGATTGTAGTATGTGCGTGTGCTCATACCGCCGAGGGCCTGATTTTCCACGCTTATCTTGTTGAGGTCGAAATATTCATGTTCAAAGTATCCCCAGCCCCACTGACCGTTGTTTCCGTTGCCCAGTGTGCCGTTGCGCATGGTTGAGTTTCCGATGAGGAACAGCACGGGATTGTTTGCCCGGCGTGTTGTTCCTGGTGCGGGACGGGCCATAAGGGCTTTTGCGATACTGTCGGGGGTGTTGTCCACCACCTTGTTGACGTCTTCCATCACCTCGGCCACCTGTCCGAAGGCAAGCGTCGCCGATGTGCTGAGAATTGCGATAGCAGATAATAGTCTTTTCATTGTTTTCAGGTTTGTTGTATATAAATATAGGTGCAAAGATACTGCAAACCTCGTTAAGAACAAAACAAATCTGTCTGTTTTTGTGCATAGCGGTGGAGTGGGGCGGGCCTTACGGACTACGGAGGCATGGAAACGGCGACGGGAAACAGCCGCCGCTGACTATCCGTTCGCGACTTGAGAAGTACGTGTTTTGACAATATTTGCCGACAAGTTGACATCCGAACCGAGCGCCATAAGGCGGCCGGTCCGGAGATATGCGGTTGAGGTGGACCTGAACAAGCGGAAAATAGGTTGTCATAACATCAATATATATACAGGCATGTTGCGGCAAAATTCGTACCTTTGCAGCGCGAAATCAAAACAACGCAAAAGATGCAACAGTTGATAAAGAATAGCTATTATGAGGGCGAACGGCCTTTGTTCGCCACACGCGGCCTCCGGCTGGAGAACGTTGTGATAGGTCCCGGCGAGTCGGCGCTGAAGGAGTGTGCCGACATAGAGGCCGTGGAGTGTGAGTTTCAGGGAAAATATCCGTTCTGGCATGTAGACGGGTTCACGATTGACCGCTGCCTGTTCCGCGAGGGAGCGCGTGCCGCCCTGTGGTATTCGCGGCGACTGACAATGAGGGATACGAAGGTCGAGGCGCCGAAGATGTTCCGCGAAATGGAGGACCTGACGCTGGAGAACGTCGTCATTCCCGACGCCGAGGAAACACTCTGGCACTGCCGTGGCGTGCGTCTGACGAACGTTGAGGTTGAGAATGCCGACTATCTTTTCATGCACAGCAGCGACATCAACATAGCCGGCTACCGTCAGAAGGGCAACTATTCGTTCCAGTACTGCCGGAACGTTGAGATAAGCGACGCCGTGATATATTCGAAGGACGCCTTCTGGGGCACGGAGGATGTCACCGTGCGCGACTCTGAAATCCATGGTGAATATCTCGGATGGCACTCCAGGCGGCTACGTCTCATCAACTGCCGCATTTCGGGAACGCAGCCTCTCTGCTACGCCACCGATCTCGTGATGGAGAACTGCGTGATGGACGCCGACTGCGACCTCGCTTTCGAGTGTTCCACGCTCCAGGCCACCGTCAACGGCCGGATTACGAGCGTGAAGAACCCGCGCAGCGGAAGTATCAAGGCTGAGGGCTACGGAGAGATAATCATCGACGGAAATCTGAAGGAGCCGGGAGATTGTGTGATTGCTTGATAATCTTAAGGTCTTTAAAGTCTTTAAGGTCTTTAAGGTTTTTAAAGTCTTTAAGGTCTTTAGAGTCTTTAAGGTCCTTGAACCCTCTCCTTTTATGAAAATGAAAGACCTCCTTCTCTCAATGATCCGTTCGGGCCAGCCGCTGACATTCGGCCAGCAGCTGCGCCTGACCGTCATACTCAGTGTGCCGTCGATAATAGCCCAGCTGTCGGCCGTCGTCATGGAGTATATCGACGCCGCCATGGTGGGCAGTCTCGGAGCGGAGGCATCCGCCTCCATAGGCCTTGTAGCCACGACGACATGGCTCTTTTGGGGGCTTGTCTCGTCGACATCCACTGGTTTCGCCGTACAGGTGGCCCACTGCGTTGGAGCCGGCCACAACGACGAAGCCCGTTCGGTCGTGCGTCAGGCGCTGGTGGCTGCCGTCAGCTTCAGCGTGGTGCTGGCCGCCGCGGGATGTGCCGTCAGCGGCGTGCTGCCCGTGTGGCTTGGCGGCGACAGCGCGGTGTGTCCCGGTGCTACATCCTATTTCCGTATATTCGCCCTCTCGCTGCCCTTCCTCCAGCTCTATTCGCTGACCGGAGGCATGTTGCGCTGCAGCGGCAATATGCTCGTGCCGGGCGTCATGGGCGGCATGATGTGCATGCTCGACGTTGTGTTCAACGCTCTGTTGATATTTCCTTCGCGTACGCTCACCGTGGCCGGACTGACCTTCGGCGTGCCTGGAGCGGGGCTCGGTGTGACCGGTGCCGCACTGGGCACGGCACTGGCCGAGGCCGTGGCCTGCGCCGTCCTGATGTGGTATCTGCTGCGCCGTTCGCCAGAACTGCGCTTATGGGACATCGTCGGGCGTTTCCGGCTGACTTCCGGCTGTCTGCGCAAGGCCATACACATAGGGCTTCCGATGGCCGGCGAACGTGTCGTGCTCAACTGCGCACAGATTCTCACGACCATCATCGTGGCACCGCTCGGAACGGCCGCCATCGCTGCCAACGCCTTTGCCATCACGGCCGAGGCACTCTGCTACATGCCGGGTTACGGCATCGCCGAAGCCGCGACGGCACTCGTCGGACAGAGCATCGGAGCGGGACGGCGCCGTCTGACCCGCAGCTTCGCCCGCATCACCGTTGGCACAGGCATGGCTGTAATGACCCTGATGGCCGTGGTTATGTATGTTCTCGCACCGCAGATGATGGCGTTCTTCACGCCCGACGAGACGGTACGCTCGCTCGGTGTCACGGCGCTGCGCACCGAAGCCTTTGCCGAACCGATGTTCGCGGCAGCCATCGTGACCTACGGTGTGTTCGTGGGCGCGGGCGACACGCTCATTCCCTGCTGCATGAATCTGCTGAGCATATGGGCCGTTCGCCTGACGCTCGCCGCCTTGCTCGCTCCGACGATGGGACTGCACGGCGTCTGGATAGCGATGTGCGTGGAGCTGTGCTTCCGTGGAACGATATTCCTTGTTAGGTTGTGGAGGAAGTATTGAGGCTGGAGGTCCTTAAAGACTCTAAGGACTTTAAAGGCTCTAAGGACCTTAAGGACTCTAAGGACTTTAAAGACTCTAAGGACTTTAAAGACTCTAAGGACTTTAAAGGCTCTAAGGACCTTAAAGACTCTAAGGACCTTAAAGACTCTAAGGCTTCCCCACTAAACCCTAAAAAAGATAAGCTAAAAAACACTCCAATATATGTTTAACTTCAACGAACTGATTCCCCGCAGGGGAACAAACTCCTATAAATGGGACGGCATTGCCGACGAGCGTGTGCTGCCGTTGTGGGTTGCCGATATGGATTTCCGTACGGCTCCGGAGATTGTCAGCGCACTGCGCGACAGAGTGGAACACGGCATTTTCGGATATACCCGGGTGCCGGACTCGTATTATGACGCAGTGACATCGTGGTTCAGCCGCCGCCACGGATGGATGATGGACCGCGGGTGGATAATCTATACGAGTGGAGTCGTGCCGGCACTGTCGGCCACAATCAAGGCTCTGACCCGGCCGGGCGACCGTGTGCTGGTCCAGACGCCGGTTTACAACTGCTTTTTCTCGTCAATACGCAACAATGGATGTATAGTCGAAGAGAATCGGCTTGACTATGAGAACGGTACATACGCTATTGATTTCGACGACCTTGAACGCAAGGCTTCCGACCCGCAGGTGACACTCATGCTGCTCTGCAATCCCCACAATCCCGCGGGACGTGTGTGGACGTGCGAAGAGCTGATGCGCATCGGTGATATATGTCTGCGCAATGGCGTGCGTGTGGTGGCCGACGAGATTCACTGTGAGCTGGTATTTCCGCCCCACCGTTATGTTCCGTTCGCATCGCTCGCCGATGATTTCGGCAGCCGTTCCGCTGAGTTTCTGGCCAACACCATCACCTGCGTGTCGCCGAGCAAGGCGTTCAACATTGCCGGACTGCAGATTGCCAACATTGTTGCAGCCGACCCGGATGTGCGCCGTCGGATCGACCGCGCCATCAATGATAACGAAGTGTGTGATGTCAATCCGTTCGGTGTCGAGGCCCTCATTGCTGCGTATAATAAGGGTGAGGAGTGGCTCGACGCACTGCTGGAATATCTCCACGCCAACTACTGTTTCCTGAAGGAGTTCTTCGCTGCCCGCATGCCGCAGTTCACCGTCACCCGGCTCGAAGGGACATATCTCGTCTGGGTTGACTGCCGCCGGCTGGGTCTCACGTCAGAAGAACTCTGCCGTCGCCTGCTCGACGAACAGCGCCTGTGGCTCAACGAAGGAACGATGTACGGCGCTGGCGGCGAAGGTTTCGTCCGTATCAACATAGCCTGCTCGCGCAGCCGGCTCGAAGAAGCGCTGGAGCGGCTGAACCGGTTTGTCGCGCAGATGGGGTAGACGTGGTGCGGGAGTCCGGAAGATATCCGTGATTTGTCGTTGCATATCCTTTGTAGGGACATATTCTTGTATTTGTCAGCATACAACGTGTTATTGTTGGCGGACAAATACAAGAATATGTCCCTACAAAGGTTGTGTAACCATTTCGCTATCGTCTCGTTCCCGTCCAATAGCCCAGCCGTCTGATTCCGCCGTAACGCCGGAATGGACAAAATGTTATTCTTAGCTGGCCGTGCGTCGGCAAATCAAGGCGCTTCGCTGTTGTTGAAGTCCGTTTCTGACGTACGGTGGTGACATATTGAAAGAACGGAAATCCATGTTGAACACACTCCGGAAGTAAAGATAATGGTGAAATTAATGCCCGGAAAGTTTGCTCCTTACATATTTTCTTCATATATTTGCAGAAACATCCTGCTCAACAGTCAATGACCTGATGACGAAAGGAAAGCAGGGAATGTGAAAGAAACTACTAATCTGAAAAAACCGGCTTATCAATGAAATACATAGCGTTACCCGACGAAAGAGGAGTGAGGCGGCTCTCGTTCTATCTTGCCATGGAGGAATATGTGGCGAGACATGTTGACGAGCGTGACTGCTTCTTCATGTGGCAGGTTCAGCCGAGCGTTATCTTCGGGCGCAACCAGCTTATCGAGAACGAGGTGAACCTCGACTTCTGCCGTAGGCGCGGCATCATGACCTATCGACGGAAGAGCGGCGGCGGATGTGTCTATGCCGATATGAAGAACATCATGTTCTCATACATAACAGGCGAAGAGAACGTCGGCTTCACGTTCAACAGATATATAAATATGGTGGCGCTGGTGCTGGCGAAGCTGGGCGTTGACGCACGGACGAGCGGACGCAACGACATTCTGATAGGTGACAGGAAGGTTTCCGGAAATGCTTTCTACAGACTTCCAGGACGAAGTATAGTCCATGGTACGATGCTCTATGACACCGACATGGAGAACATGGTGGGCAGCATCACGCCCACGGGTGAGAAACTGTTGAGCAAGGGAGTGGAAAGCGTGCGCCAGCGGATAGCCCTGCTGAAAGACTATGTTGACATTGACATCGAGGAGTTCAAGCGTTTCGTGAGAGAGAATCTTTGTGACGGCGTGATGACGCTTACCAAGGATGATGTCATGGCGATTGAAACTATAGAGAAAGAATATCTCACTCCGGAATTCATCTACGGCAACAATCCACGCTATACCGTGGTGCGCCGCAGGCGTATTGAGGGCGTCGGAGAGATAGAGGCGCGCATCGAACTGAAGAACGGTTTGATTAAGGGACTCAATCTCGTCGGCGACTACTTCCTGACCGGCGACCTTGATGGCGACGTCGTGTCACGGTTGCGCAACGTTCCTCTGACCCGCGAGGCTGTCATGGCGGCTCTGTCCGGACGCATGGAGGATGTGATCATGAACCTCAGCCGTGACCAGCTGGCAAGTCTGCTGCTCGGCGAGGATTAAACGGTCCAGCGGGGGTACTGCTCTGCCCGCGAAACATTGTCAAATATACGCGGTTATGGCCGCTGCTGTATGACGTTCCGCGAGACATTGAAGACATACTGCGGAGGATATGGAAGACGTGGCGCGGAACACGGAAAGACGTGGCTGATACATTGAAGAAACAGAAAATCATCACTATATGGAAAACAAGAGAACCTGTCTTTATGACAAGCATGTGGCTCAGGGAGCCATGATAAGCCCGTTCGGCGGCTTTGACATGCCGATACAGTACACCGATATCAAAGACGAACACAATGCCGTGCGTCAGGCGTGCGGTGTGTTCGACGTTTCCCACATGGGCGAGGTTGTCGTGCGCGGCCGTGACGCCGAACGTTATGTCAACCACATATTTACCAACGATGTGGCCGGCATACCGGCGGGAAAGATTCTATACGGAATGATGTGCAATCCGGATGGAGGCACTGTCGACGATATGCTGGTCTATAAGATGGGCGACAACAACTTCTTCATTGTCATCAACGCCGCCAACATAGAAAAGGACTGGGAGTGGATGGTGGCCAATACCAAAGGCTATGACATAGACATAAGGAATGTTTCCGACTTCTACGGACAGATTGCCGTACAGGGACCGGAGGCCGAAGCCGTGGTCGAAGAGGTGCTCGGAATGAAATGTTCCGACCTTGTGTTCTATACGTCAAAGATGGTAGAGAATGGAAACGCTGACTCGATAATAATAAGCCGGACGGGATATACCGGTGAGGACGGATTTGAAATATACGGCTCTCATTACTTTATACGCAACCAGTGGGACAAGCTGATGGCGAGCGGGCGGTGTAAGCCGTGCGGACTGGGATGCCGTGACACGTTGCGTTTTGAGGCAGGACTGCCGCTCTACGGTGACGAACTGGCGGACGATATAACTCCGTTGGAGGCCGGACTGGGCATCTTCGTTAAACTCGATAAGGAGGAATTCATCGGACGTGAGGCCCTGCAGAAGCAGAAGGAACAGGGACTCAGGCGGCGTATCGTCGGTATAGAACTGGCCGATCGGGCTATTCCACGTCATGGATATGATGTGATCAAGGATGGCGAGAAGGTGGGAGAGGTTACCACCGGCTACCACAGCATATCCTTGGACAAGAGCGTCTGCATGGCAATGGTGGAGGCGCCATACGCCAAACTGGGCACCGAGGTGGAGATACGGATACGCAAGAAGACGTTCCCCGGCACAGTGGTGAAGAAGATTTTCTATGATAAGAAGTACAAGAAATGATACGGAAGTGCAATAGGAATAATTCGGAAGCATGATAACGGAGTGTTGAAAACAATACTGAAGTATAAACATAAAAAAAGAAAAACGATATGGCAAAGGTTATTGAAGGACTCTATTATTCAGAGTCACATGAGTATGTGAGAGTGGAAGGGAACATCGGTTACATCGGTATCACGGACTATGCGCAGCACGCGCTCGGCAATGTGGTGTATGTGGACATGCCCGAAGTGGACGATGAGGTAACGGCAGGCGAGGAATTCGGTGCCGTTGAGAGCGTGAAGGCGGCCAGCGATCTCAACTCGCCCGTGAGCGGAACGGTTGTCGAAATAAATGAAGTTCTTGACGACACGCCCGAACTGCTGAACCAGGATGCCTTCGAAAACTGGATTATCAAGGTTGAGATGACAGATCCGTCGGAGCTTGACAGTCTGATGGATGCCGCTGCATACGGTGAGTTCTGCAAGGATTGAGACGCCGGGCGACAATCCGCAATTATGTTGGCATACCGTTATGGTATCTTTAACCCGTAATAATAGAATTGTTATGGCATATAAATATTTTCCTCATACCGAGGCGGACCTGCAGGAAATGCTCGCCAAGGCTGGCGTGAAGTCGCTTGACGACCTTTATGCCGAGGTGCCGGAGAGCATCCGTTTCCGCGGCGATTACGACATGCCGGAGGCAAAGAGCGAGATGGAGGTGCGCCGGTTGTTCGCCGAAATGGGCAAAGAGAACAAACTGCTGACGTGCTTTGCCGGTGCGGGAGTGTACGACCACTATACTCCGGCCGCCGTTCCGAACATCATAAGCCGCTCGGAATTTCTCACGTCATACACGCCTTATCAGGCTGAGATATCGCAGGGAACGCTCCATTACATATTTGAATATCAGTCGATGATGGCCGAACTGACGGGCATGGACATTGCCAACGCCTCGATGTATGACGGCACGACGGCAACGGCAGAGGCTGTGCTGATGGCTGCTGCTGCGTCGAAAAAGTGCAACAAGGTGCTTGTTTCGTCAACGGTTGACCCGAAGACGCTCGCCGTGGTGCGGACGTATGCCCGTTTCCATGGTGTGGAGATAGAGATGGTTGACGCCTGTGACGGCGCTACCGATCGCGAAGACCTCTGCAGGAGGCTGGCCGCGGGCGGCGTTGCCGGTGTTCTTGTGCAGCAGCCTAACTTCTACGGCATTGTGGAGGACTACTCCGGCGTAGCCGACGCCGTCCATTCAGCGAAGGCGCTGCTGATAATGAACGCCGTGGCGGCCGACCTCGCCGTGCTGAAAACGCCGGGAGAGTGGGGCGCCGACATTGCTGTGGGCGACGGACAGAGTCTCGGCATTCCGATGTCGTTCGGCGGACCATACGTCGGTTATATGTGTTGCACGGAGAAACTGATACGCAAGATGCCGGGACGCATCGTCGGCGCGACGCGCGACAACCGCGGTCAGCGGGCTTTCGTGCTCACCCTTCAGGCTCGTGAGCAGCACATCCGCCGCGAGAAAGCTACGTCGAACATCTGTTCCAACCAAAGTCTGATGGCGCTTTTTGTTACAGTCTATATGTCGCTCATGGGGCGCAAGGGACTGCGTGAGGCTGCCGAACAGTCGTACGCCGGTGCCCACTATCTGTGTGACCGCCTTCTTGCGACCGGTCATTTCAGCCTTGCTTTCGACCGTCCGTTCTTTAATGAGTTCTGCGTGAGATATGACGGCGACGTCGATGCGCTTCAGCGCCGCTTCATCGAGGCTGGAATCCTGGGCGGAGTGAAAGTCGCGGACGACACGCTGATGTTCGCCGTGACAGAGAAGAGAACGAAAGAGGAAATAGACAAACTTATAGAAACCATCTGACTATGAACAACAGACTATATGGCAATCTGATTTTCGAACTCTCTCAGGAGGGGCGTTGCGGCTATTCGCTGCCCGAAAACCGTTTCGGCAGCTATGAAGTGCCGGCGGAATTGCGCCGCGGAGAAGAGCCGCTGCTGCCGGAGTGTGACGAGATGACGGTGGTGAGACACTACACCAACCATAGTGCCAACAACTTCGGAGTGAACAACGGCTTCTATCCTCTTGGCAGCTGCACGATGAAATATAATCCGATTATCAATGAGGAGATAGCCGCTATGCCGGAATTTGCAGGTCTCCATCCGGCGCAACCGGCCGACACTTGCCGCGGTGCGCTCGACGTTATGGCCGGACTGGAGCGTTCGCTCTGCGCCCTGACGGGCCTGAGCCGTTTCACGCTTGCTCCGTTTGCCGGTGCCCATGGCGAGCTGACAGGCCTGATGATTATCCGTCAGTATCATGAAGACCGTGGCGACATGAAGCGCACGAAGGTCATTGTGCCCGACTCGGCCCACGGAACCAATCCTGCTTCGGCGGCTGTGTGCGGTCTTGACGTGGTGGAGGTGAAGAGCCGGCCGGACGGCACGGTGGACATCGACGACCTGCGCGGTCTGCTCGACGACACCGTGGCGGCTATGATGATGACAAATCCAAATACGCTCGGCCTCTTCGAACGCAGTATTCCAGAGATTGCTGCGCTTGTTCATGACTGTGGCGCGCTGATGTATTACGACGGAGCGAACCTCAACCCGATGCTCGGTGCATGCCGTCCGGGCGACATGGGGTTCGACGTTATGCACATCAATCTCCACAAGACGTTCTCAACGCCGCATGGCGGAGGCGGTCCCGGTGCCGGTCCGGTTGGAATCCGCAAGGGCATGGAGGACATCGTGGAGCGGCTCAGCAACGTTCCTGCACAGTGCGGTGCGTCCGTTTCGGAAGCGCCGCTGAAGGTCGGAGCATGGCACGGAAATTTCGCCGTATTGCTGCGGGCCTACGCCTATATCCTCACTCTCGGCAGGGAGAACATCCGGATGGTCGGTCCGCTGGCCACGCTCAATGCCAATTACATCAAGGAGTCGCTCAAAGACGTCTACTCCCTGCCTATCGACGGATTGTGCAAGCACGAGTTCGTATTCGACGGACTGAGCGACAAGTCGACCGGAGTCACGACAATGGACGTGGCCAAGCGGCTGCTTGACTACGGCTATCATGCCCCGACAATCTATTTCCCGCTGCTTTTCCACGAGTCGCTCATGATTGAGCCTACGGAGAATGAGAGCAAGGAGACCATCGACGGATTCATCGCAGTCATGCGCCGCATCGCTGAAGAAGCCGTCGAGAAGCCGGACGAGGTGAAGAGTGCGCCCCACAACACGCCAATCGGACGTGTGGACGACGTCCTGGCGGCCAAGCATCCTGTGGTAACATACAGGCAGATGGCGGCCGAAAAGGCGGCAGGAGATTAATCGGAGTGAGTCAACGAACATAATAAAGCTATGTCAATCCAGCAGAGACGCGAAGACATGGAGGCACGTCACAGTGACCTCTGAGTCTTCGCGTCTCTGCTTTTTGTGGTTCAAGCGCTCAAACAATGTGAACCGGGTAGGCAGGTTTTGTCTTCATGCACGCAAACATTGTGCTTCATGCACGCATACACAAATCAAAATATACGTTATGAAAACAGATATCATCATCATCGGCAGCGGCCCGGGCGGCTATCGTGCTGCCGAATATGCCGCCGGGCATGGGCTCGGAGTTGTCATCATCGACGAGCGTGAGGCAGGAGGAACATGCCTCAACCGCGGTTGCATACCGACGAAGGCGCTCTGCCGCCATGCCGAAATAATAGACACATTGCGCGAAGCCTCCGACATGGGGCTTTCCGACCTTAGCTACGCCATTGATTTCCCGCGTATCAGGGAGCGTCAGCAGCATATTGTCAGCCAGCTGCGCGGTGGCGTAGAGCAGATTCTCGCCAGGCCGGGCATAACAATGAAGCACGGACATGCCACATTCCGCGGTCCGCGGACTGTAGCTGTCGGCGATGAAGAATATGAGGCCGACAATATCATTATTGCCACGGGAGCACGGCCGAAGACGCCTGATTGTATTTCGGGGAGTGAGGAGACTATTCTCACTTCCGACGAACTGCTTGCCATCGACCGCGTTCCCGACCGTCTGTGTATCGTCGGGGCCGGTGTGATAGGCATGGAGTTCGCATCTGTCTTCAACAGCTTGGGCAGCGAGGTTACGGTCGTGGAATATATGAAAGAATGTCTTCCGGCGATAGACAGCGACATTGCCGGCCGTCTGCGCAAGAGTTTGGCGCGCCGTGGCATAACGTTCTTCATGCAGTCGGCCGTGACTGAGATTGCCGAAGGGCGCGTTACGTTCGAACGCAAGGGCAAGCCGCAGACCGTTGAGGCCGACACGATACTCGTTGCCACAGGCCGGAGACCGAATGTTGAGGAACTTGGCCTCGAAGCCGCTGGTGTGGAATATGACGCGAAGGGGATAAAAACCGACGACCGCATGCAGACCAACGTGGCTGGAATCTACGCCATCGGCGACGTCAACGGACGCTGTATGCTGGCCCACGCGGCGACGATGCAGGGCATACATGTCGTCAACACTATCCTCGGCCGCCGTGACGACATCCGTCTGGACATAATGCCGTCGGCCATCTTCACCCATCCCGAAGCCGCCGGCGTGGGAATGAGCGAGGACCACTGTAAGGCGCAGGGCGTCGACTACACCTGCCGGAAAGCTTACCACCGTGCCAACGGCAAGTCGCTGGCGATGGGCGAGACCGACGGAATGGTCAAACTGCTTGCCGACGCCGACGGCCGCATCATCGGATGTCATGCCTATGGCCCCCATTCGTCCGACATGGTTCAGGAAATCAGCGCGCTGATGTGCTGCGGGACAACCGTCGCCCAGCTACGCGATATGGTCCACATCCATCCGACGGTGGGCGAGATGTTGCAGGAAGCGGCAATGATGGATTGACAGCCCCATGGGGCTGTAAGAAAGAAAAAACGTGAACGACGGATTATCCTGATTGACTGTGATAATCCGTCGTTCACGTTTTTTTCTTGCCCTATGTTTTCTTCTGTTGTTTCTCTTCCTGATATTATCAGCCGTGTCAGTTGGCCGATAGTGTCCGTCTTTGCGGAACGTTTCCTTCTGAAACCATTTTCTTTGGTTGGGAAATCAGATTTTGTCGAGTGCCTGACTGATGTCGGCAATGAGGTCGTCGATGTGTTCCGTTCCGATGCTGAGCCGGATGGTAGACGGATAGATGTGCTGCTGACTGAGCTCCTCGGGCGAAAGCTGCGAATGGGTGGTTGTGGCAGGGTGGATGACGAGGCTCTTCACGTCGGCCACGTTGGCCAGCAGTGAGAATATTTCGAGATTGTCTATGAATGCCCACGCCTCTTTCTCGCCGCCGCGTATGTCGAAGGTGAAGATAGAGTCTCCGCCCGTTGGGAACAGTTTCGTGTAAAGCCCGTGGTCGGGATGTGCCGGAAGCTGCGGATGGTTCACCCGGGCTACCTTGGGATGGGCGGCGAGGAAATCGACGACGCGGCGCGTGTTGTAGGCGTGTCGTTCCACGCGCAGGCTCAGCGTTTCCAGTCCCTGAAGCAGAATCCACGCGTTGAAGGGAGAAATGGCGGCTCCCGTGTCACGCAGGATGACGGCGCGTATGCGGGTGACGAAGGCGGCGCGGCCGGCAACGTCGGCAAATACGGCACCGTGGTAGCTCGGGTCGGGCTGGGCCAGTGTGGGATATTTTTCGGCGTTGGCCTTCCAGTCAAAGCGTCCGGCGTCGACGATGATTCCGCCGAGGCTCGACCCGTGCCCGCCGATGAACTTCGTGGCCGAGTGGACAACAACATCGGCGCCATGCTCTATTGGCCGGATGAGATAGGGCGTGCCGAAGGTGTTGTCAACAATCACGATGGTGTTGTGGCGGTGGGCAATTTCGGCAATGCGGTCAATGTCGGTCACGTTGGCATTGGGATTGCCGAATGTCTCTATGATGATGGCTTTTGTGTTAGGGCGGAATGCCGCGTCGATGGCTTCGAAGTCGGCGGGATTGACTATGGAATAGTCCACACCCTGAGTGCTGAGCGTGTGGGCTATGAGATTGTATGTGCCGCCGTAGAGATTGTCGGCTGCTATGATATGGTCGCCGGCCTGTGCGACATTCTGAAGGGCGTAGGTGATGGCGGCCGCTCCGCTGGCAACGGCCAGTCCGGCGACACCGCCTTCGAGTGCCGCCACGCGGTCTTCGAGCACACCCTGGGTTGAGTTGGTCAGCCGGCCGTAGATGTTTCCGGCGTCGCGCAGTCCGAACCGGTCGGCAGCATGCTGTGCGTTGCGGAAGACATACGACGTCGTCTGATATATCGGAACGGCTCTTGCATCTGTTGCTGGGTCCGGATATTCCTGTCCTACGTGGAGCTGAAGGGTCTCAAAATGTAGCTTGCCGAGTGATTCTTTTTTCATAACGCTATTCTTTTATGTTTGTTTCATTTTTCTGATGCAAAGGTAATAATGTAGGAAAGATATTCCAAGGTTTTTGCTGTATTCGGAAAATATCACTATATTTGCATTGTATAACAGTAATGATATTCTAAAAACAATGCTGAAACATGAACGAAACAGAATCACTCGACCGCACGGACCTGCTCATTCTCGACGCGCTGCAGCGCAATGCGCGCATGACCAACAAGGAGCTTGCCGCCCAGGTCCACCTGTCGCCCACGCCTGTCTTCGAACGCTGGAAACGGCTCGAACGCGAGGGTTATATAAAGAAATATATCGCCGTGCTTGACGCCGACAAGCTCAACCGCGGCTTCGTCGTTTTCTGCTGCGTGAAGCTGAGCCGGCTGAACACGGACACGGCAAACGACTTCACCACCCGCGTCATGGCGATGCCCGAGGTCACGGAGTGCTACAACATCTCCGGCCACTTCGACTACATGCTCAAACTCCATTCGTTCGACATGAAGCAGTATCAGCGCTTTCTGATAGACGTTCTCGGGAAGATTGAGAGCGTGGCCTCAATAGAGAGCACGTTCGTGATGGAGGAAGTGAAGCATGAGTATGGTGTTGGCGTAGTGAGGTAGGGAGTTTTATATGTCGTTTCTTTATTGTTTTACAATATTTGGTCTGCCGGTTTTATTTCGATTGATTGTGAACATTCAAGATGTTGCACTTCTATCTTGAATGTTCATGTTCAAGACAGCTGGTCTTTACAATGTGGTTATGAAAGTTGATGACGTAGATAAGATCACACATCTTAGAATAAACAAACAGTGACATAACGAATATCCCTTGCCTCCGTATGACGGATTGCAGGGGATAATTGTATCATATAATGTGATGGTCTGACGAGCGCAGACGGTCTCATCTCGCATACTCCAGAAGCACGTCCCAGACTGCGATGATGTGGCAGAGGCTGCCGGCGAGCACGAAGAAATGGAAGACGGAGTGCATGAAGCGGCGTTTGTTGAGGCTGTAGAAGACGGCGCCGGTTATGTAGCAGATGCCTTCGGCGATAATCCATGCGATTGCCGTTGTGCTCACGGTGTCGATGAGCGGGCGGAAAGCGACGACGACCGACAGGCCCATGGCCACGAAACATATGGTCTCCACGTGGCTGTGGTCGCGGAGGTGGCGGAAGCTGACTATGGTGCCGGCGATGGCTGAGAGCCATACGAACGTGAAGAGACTCCATCCCCAGTAGCCCTGTTGGCGCAGGGCCACGAGCGTCAGCGGCGAGTAGCTGCCGGCTATGTGCCAGTAGATGGCGGCGTGGTCCCAGCGGCGCAGACGTTCTTTCCACGGACTCCGGCGCGGCATGGCGTGATAGAACGTCGATGCGGCGTAGGAGCCGAGCATGCCGAAGAGATAGAGTGAGACCCCGAAGCGGGCCCACGGATTGTCACCGCGGGAGCAGATGATGAAGAAGATGACGCCGACGATGACGCCCATGACTATGCCTGAGGCGTGGGACCAGGCGTTCCACTGCTCTTCGCGTTTGGTATATCTTATTGCCATAATGCTGCAAAGGTAAATATAAATTCCGAGAATAGATCCTGTGAGCGAAAATAATGGACTTACTCCGTAGCGGAAATGTGAGGAAAGGAGGCTGCCGGCTACGGTCGCGGACGGCTTCCTTAGGATTGAGAAAACGTAAAGATGGTGTTGCAGAACCATGAAATTGTAGAGATATGCCTTCGGTACGCTGACGTGACCGGTTGATATTCAATGAACACCGCAAAGCAATGTCCCTGCAAATTGGGTAATTTATATGGTTTGCAACACCATCTCCTTATACTATGAAAAGACTTTGCGCCTCTGCGCTTTTGCGTTTGATGTGAGACAGTCAGGAGCTATACGGCAATGTCGAGGTCCTCCAGACTATCCCCTTCGGCTTTCGATGCGGCCAGCTCGGCCTTCACCTCGGCGGCTTCCTTTGTCAGCTCGTCGGCTTTGGTGAAGTCAATGCCGTCCACGTCCGACAGGTCGACAGTCGCGTCGATAGGCAGTCCTTCTTCGGTGAAGGTCTTCTGATATGCGGTCAGCGTGGTTTTGTATGCCTTGAGCGACTTGTTGAGCTCCTTGATTTTCTTCATGTCGCCTGACGACAGGGCCAGTCCGGCCAGTGCTCCGGTCAGGCCGCCGGTCAGAGCCGCTTTCTTGTCCTTGCTGAGCAGACCGGCCGCCACACCGAGAGCGGCACCTCCGCCGACCTTTGCCAGGATGTTGCCGTAGGCTTTGAGACGTGAGTTGATCATTTTCTGTGCCGTGTTGACGTCACAAACCTTGTCGTTCTTGTCGAACACGAGATAGTGGGAGCGCACGGTGCCGTCGTCATTGCGCAGCGTGTCGCCGTTTTCAGTCGTTTCATATACCTTCTTGACCGTGTAGTGGGGCGCGTCGTCAATCAGATATTCCTTGTTGATTTTTGAAGAGTCAGAGGCAGACTGTGTGGCGTCCTGTGTGGCGTTGGTATCGCCGACAAGGTTCGTAGTCATTTTATCCAGTTCTTTTGTGCCTTTGTCAATGGCCCTTGTCGCCTTGTCAATGCCTTTCGACAGTTTTTTGAAAAAGCCCTGTGCCTGTACGTTTGACGTTGCCAAAGCCAGCACTGCGGCCATGGCGAGGCTTTTGAAAGTTTGTTTTTTCATTGTTGTTGAATGGTTTTGGGATAAAGAATATGTTCTATTTAGAGTACATTTTCAGCCTGAACTGCTTCTCCATATACGTTCCACGGGCCTGACGCTCCAGCTCGCCCCAACCCATATACTTGATTTTTACATCCTTGTTGGCTGTCGGGCGGAAGATGATTCCTGTCGGGAGGTGTTGGCGGTTCAGCTCAATCTCGGCCTTGCCCTGCGCGTCGGAACGTCCCACCTGGACGTAGTCCTGCTTGTGGGCATCGAGATGCTTGCGGAACTTGCGGTCCGTCACGAAGGTGAGCGACGAAATCTGGTCGGTGCCGTAGTAGGCCCAGAGTTCCACGCCCGGCATGGCGTTGCCCTCGTGGAGCGTCTTCCATTCGACAACGGTGAAGCGATACATGAGCGGCATGTTCTCCATAACCTTTTGGAGGACTTCTATGCGTGAGGTGTAGAACTCGTCCGGGTTGTAGTTGTTGAGTATCTGGAGGTAGTTGATGGCCGCTCCGGCGTAGCGCGCCACTTCCTGCTGCGTAGCCGTGCCGCCCTTCTTCAGCTCGTTATATTTCTTTATGGCCAGCACGGAATACTTGTTGTATTCGATGCATGAGTCACAGTCGGAAATCATCTGGTTGATGGTCGGTTTCATGTTGAGCACGACGTCTTTCGCCATCAGGGCGTTCATATAGGCTGCGCGGGCATCCTCGTACTTTCGTTGGGCGAAGAGTTTTCCGCCTTCGTTCATGAATGCGTTACACTCGGTGACGAAAATCTCCTTCTCTACGACCATCGGCAATACGGCATAGCACTTCTTCATGCGAGGGCCGAGGTCGCTGATGTCTATCGTCAGATGGTTTGTTCCTTCACCGTAGACGTCTACGATTGTCAGTTCGGAGTAGATTGCTGCTGCTTCATTCTGTAGCGCAACCAGTTCGTCGAGGCGGTCAAGGTCGGTGTCGGAGGCGTTGTCCATGTCCTGCTTGACCTTGTTGTCCAGCGCGGAGTGCTCCGCGGCCAGCGCTTCCATATCCTTACGGGCTTTCTGCAGCACGGCCAGTGGCACTATGACAGAGGTTATGGTCACGTTGTTGTCGGCCTTGCTGATCTGCCGCGTAATCTTTGCTCCGAGTTTCGGAGAGCATGCCACCTGAAGATTGGGAATGGTTGTGGAGAATTCCAGTTCCGCCTCCGTCGCATTGAAGTGCACGTCCGTGGCAGTCGTCTGATCGTCCTTGATAATCGGGTTTGCCACTCCTTCAACGCGATAGGCTATCATGAAGTCGGGCTTCAGCGCCTGAACGAAATCAGTCTTGTCCACACTGCCTCGGCGGCTTACCTCCACCTTCGGACGGTGGGTGTCCGTCGGCGACATGATGACGAAGTATTCGTAGTCGCCGCGTCCGTTGCGTCCGTTCTGACGGATGGTAGGCCGTTCGCTGCCGCTCACCACATTGACGACGAGGTCCTTGTGGGGAGAGATAATGAGCAGTCCGTAGCCGCCGTCAAGGCTTTCAAACCTGTCGGCGTTGACCTCGCGGCTGCATGTTATGCGCTCCGTCTGCGCCGCCATCGGGAGTGCCGTCAGCAGAGCCGCCAGCAGAGCGAAGAGCGTGTGTGTCAGTCTTCTTGTTGTCTTCATAAGCGTTGTCTGTCTTTGATTAGAGGTCAAATCCTTCAAGTGTGGATATGTTGTCGTCCGGTTTCTGCTTCACACCGCCGACGTTCTCCGGCTGCCATGTGCGGACGTGGATGATGGGGCTGCCGCCGTCCTTGGGGAATTCCCAAAGCAGGAAGAGGTAGCCCTCGTCGCTGTAGCTGCTCGATTTCCACTCCTGACGCAGGCGCACACCGTATTTTGTCGGGTCTATGCGTGAGCGGGTGATGCCGGCGCAGCCTCCGTTCTGGTTGTCGTCACCGATTTGGGAGAACTTGACGTCAATCCACTTGTTGCGTGCGAAGGCGCGGCGCAGGTTGCTGATGTATTGCTGCTTGTTCTGCTTGGTGTATTCAACTTTGGCCTTTGCCGGCTGCATCTCGGATGGGCGTGACATCACAACTTTACCTGTGATGATGAGCGCGTCGTCGCTGAACATATTTTCGATGGTCTGGAGATCCTTCTGGTTGTATGCCGTGCGGAATCGCTCGATATACTGAAGGATGATCATCTGCTGTTCTTTTTCAACCACGGAGCCACAGCGTTCCATGCTTTCGGAGGTCTGTGCGTCGAGTGCAAGGCGGAAGTCGGTGATGTTTCCCTGTGCGTCAAATTCGACCACAGCTTCCTGATAGTTTCCCATGCCGAAGCCTTCGTCCTCGGGAGTGATGATGAGCGGAATGTGGCTGACCATCATCGAACCGTCTTTGAAAACCCATGCACGGTCAACAACCTCTTCGTCGTCACAGTAGAAGGGCGTCACGGCCCACAGGCGGACGAGCGATTTCAGCGAGAAGTCGTCCATCGGAAGGCCGCGCGTGGTGAGTATGGTCTTGGCTTTCTGTGCACGGTTGATTTCCGTGAGCACCACTCCGAGGTTCCTTTCGGCCATGGCTATGGCCGCCGGACGTTCTGTCGTCTCGTCTGTCAGCAGGGTCACTGTCACTGCCGCACATCTGCCGTTGCCTGTCAGCAGTAAGCTGAAGAGTGCGGACAGGACGCATATCATTCTAATTTTCATCTTTTGTTTTTATGTTTAAACCTATTCTGTTTCTTCGTTACCTTTCAATACGGATAGCCCGACACCGCAGTCGGTCCGTCCGTTCATTCCGCCACCTCAAATCCGATGGCTCCGCATCCGCGGTAGTTGGCCACTCCGTCGCTCTGTCCGGTGCTGATGTTCATTCTCTGTGCGCCTGGCGTGAGCACCGCCACCACCTTTCCGGCGGTGTTGTAGATGGCCAGATAGCATGCGTCGGGGTTGTTCAGCTGGGCATAGCGTGCATAGCTCTTGACGCGCCCCTGGTTCTTCATAGCCTGCATCTTTTCCGCAAGAGCGGTATATTCAGTGCATGCGGCAAGCTCGCGGACGGCATCCGGAACAATCAGCGATACCGAAGAACTCTGCAACGGGGCCGCCGTCGGATTGGGATTGGCTATCACCTGTGTGTTGTCGGCCGGCCGTATGTCGCTCTTCCTGACGTAGACGAACGAGCGGTACATGTTTCCGCGCGGCAGGAGCATGGATGTCCAGAGTTCGCGCTTGTTGTTGACGACGAACGTGGGGCTGTTCCTGAGCTTCTTCTGATTGGCTGCCCACGTGTTGATTTCTTCATACAGCATTTCCTCGGCCAAATCCTTGGCTTCGCTTTCCGTCGCTGCGGTGGCCTCGGCATATATGTACTGGCTGTTTTTCTTTATGCTGTTGATCTGTTTTTTTGCCTCTTCCACGTTGTCGGCATGGACGTATGATGCGGCCAGCAGCATCAGTGCGGCTGTTAATATGTTTCTCGCTTTCATTTTCTTTTGTCGTTTTGGTCTGATTGAAAAAACTTCTCCGTCACGTTCTGCAACGGGATATAGACATACGCAGTGGCTTTCGCGGCAGTGGCAGCGGCTTTCCTGATGTCGTCGCCGGCTTTCGCGGCGGTGTCACCGGATTCTTTCAGGATTGCCGTGGGGAAGTCGATGCTGAGCACGTGGTTGCACGCCATCTTCTCGTTGAGGGCAAACAGGGTTCCCGTGAGCCGCTCCCCGTCGTTGGTCTTGACGCCGAAATAAAGCTTGCAGCCTTCCGCCAGACAGTAGCTGACAAACTGCTGGACCGTCACGGCAACCTTGCTGCTCTTATATCCGTAGCGGTCGATGGTCAGGTCGAGCGGGATGGTGCGTCCGTAACATCCCGTCAGCATGATGTTGGTCACGCTCTGACGTGGCTTTGAGGCGTCGGCCACGAGGCGCCGGCGTCCGCCATGTTCCGTCAGATAGACGTCACCGCGTATCATTTCGCTCATGAACGTTCCGCCGTCGACTATCAGCAGCCCTTCCGAACGGGCCACCTTGGCCTTGTCCCAGCCGCCGATGAACTCGTCACCGTCCATGGGAATGATGCGCTGGAGGTCGCGTTCGAAGATTTCTTCCAGTTCGATGGCATTGGCTCCTGCCAGCAACTGACAGTCGGCCGGAATGGTGATGCTGAGCGTCCGGGTGCCCGCCGCCCATTTCAGGCGGTACATCCGGCGTGTGATTGTCTCGATGCTGAAGGCCGCATCGGCCGCCATAGTGTGGAGCATGCTGATGTCTCCTGCCGTCGTGACAATCCTGTCGATGTCCATCCGCGCCGCTGGTGTGCGGCCGTCGAGGCTCAAATCGAGTTCGAGAAGATAGCGTTCGATGAAGTTGAATAACGGAGAAGCGCCGTAGGCCTCCATCAGCTGTGGTGAGAAGAGGCGATAACCGATGTGGGATATGTCACCGAAGGAATTGGTGCGGACCCGCAACGGCCGTCCCCGGAACGTATAGGTGCTGTCGTCGCACATCCCCGCTGCCGCCTCCCCGGGCAGTGACAGACCGGCCGCACGGGCCATGTCTGCCAGCCGTTGGGTGTGGTAGCGGGTGGCGGCCGGCGCCATCTGTGCGCAGACCGCCACCATCAGCAATGTGATGGCAATGCGGCGGAACATCACGGCTTGACAGCTGTCACGTTGCCGTCGTGAGTCCAGTATCCGATGCTGCTTATCCGGCCCTCACGGAAGTCGCCTTCAAACGTGTCGCCCGGGCTTGCCACAAAGTCCTTAGAGTTTACAATCTTGTGGGATTGGGTGTAGGTGATGGTTCCGTGGCCGTGAGGCTGACCGTTCTTCAGGTCGCCCGTGTAGCGTCCGTAACCCAGATTGACCGTGCCGTGACCGTTCTTCGGCTGTGCTGCCGGTGTGGTCTTGGGCTTCTCCGGAGTTGCTGTTGTCTGCGTCTCGTCCTTCTTCGGCTCCTCAACGGCAGGCTTCTCCTCGGCCTGCTCGGTCGCGGTTGTGTCGGGTTTGGCTATGTCTGCGCTGTCGACGGGCACTGCTACTTCCGTCTCGGGCGCATTCTTTGCCTTGTCGTCACCGGAGAGTCCGAAGTAGAGACCCGCTCCGCCGCCGAGCAGAGCCACTGCGGCTGCGGCGATGATGACTTTCTTCTTCTTGTCATCCTTGCCGCCGCCGTTGCTTTTTCCGGCTGCCACTTCTTCGAGATGCTGGTGGCACAACGGGCACTCGAACTCCTCGCCGGCGGCCACTTCCACCTCTTGTTTATAGTTATCGCAATCGATGTTGATACACTTTCCTACTTTCTTTGCCATAATATAATAATGTGTTAATTGATTGGTTACAGTTTCAAATCATTGTCACAGAGCTTCTCTGCCGCCTTGTTGAAGGCCACGAACTCCGGATTGTTGTCGTTTCCGCCGACGAGCGGGAGCAGAACGTTGTCCAGAACATCGCCCATCTTCAGCATCAGTTCGTTCTTCTTGTCGATGTGCTTGTAGTTGGCGGTCATCTCCTCTTCGACAGTCTTGCGCAGTGCTGCGGCGTCCATGGCGCGCGTGGTGCGGCTCAGCTCGTTGAGCGTAGCAATCATATCGTCGCCGACGTTAATCCAGCGGCTCACACGTCCCATGCGGTTTTTCTCACCGGCAAATGCCATTGTCTTCTCACCAGTCTCGACGTCCTCGCGTTCAACGAAGATATTGCCGATAGCATAGGCCAGCAGAACGACGGGCATAAGCTCCTTCCGGATTGTTCCGGGGTCTTTGGCGAAGAGTTCCGGCAGCGGTTTGGTGAAGCTCTCGGTGTGGACAACCATGCGGTTCACGTCGTTGCGCACGAGCATGTCATACTTCTCCTTGAGCACGCGGACGTTGTCGACATAGCGGAGCGGGAAACCGCTGTGGGCCGTAACGACCACAATCTGGTTTGTCTTGAAGTTCTCCGAAACGTCGTTGTCCTTGTTGAACGGAATAGTTCCGCTTTCGCCGAAGGCGCGGATGAAGTCCTCGCGGAACTGGTCGTCGTCCTCGAATTTCGGCAGCGAGAGCTGGATTATCTTCTGATGGTTGGCGGCTGTCTCGGGACTTCCCTTTCCTTCTTCCGAGCCGTTGAACGTAAGGAAGCTCTGTGACGAGTTGTAAAGTTCCTTGAGGAAGCTGTTCATTTTCTCCGGTGTGCTGCAGTTGGTCGTGCGCAGCTTGTCGAGGATGTTCACCTTGACGAGTCTCTGGTTGGGGTTGGCCGTCGAGAAATTGTCCATTTCGTTGCGGGCGTTCTCGATGCAGGTCTTCAGCGTGACGCTCTGGAGCGTTCCGATGTTGACCTTGTTGCTCAGCACGGAGAACGAAACGTCGCTCGAACCGGCTGCCTCGATGATGCGTGCGCGCAGGTTGGTGGCGTACTCCTCCTGCTTCTTCTGATTGCGTAGGAATCCGACGACAGTCTGGCGGACGAGTTTCGGGTCATATTCCTTGATGACCTCGCGCTGCATGCTGGTCACGTCGGCGTCGCTCAGCTTACATTTTTCCTCGGCCTGCTTCTTCATGATGTCGGCAAATTCTGCCAGAGTCTTGCGGAACGGGTCGATGCTGTTGACGTTGAGCAACATGAGCATGGTCTTTATTTCCGTCAGCAGCTTCACGGCGAAGCCGTAGGCGACAACCTGAGTCTGGAGCGTCATCTGCTCACGCTTGGCGTCGGCGAAACGTCCGAAGGTCTTTGTCGAAGCGTTTGTCACGGCGTCGCGTATCCATCCGATGTTGTTCCAGTCGTTGCGGATAGCATTTATCTGCTCGGCCAGTTCTTCCGTGAGGTGTTTAGAGCGGTTGGCTATCTTCGATGTCATTTCATCGATGCGCTTCTCGCAGTTGTCGATGAGCAGGCTGACATACTTGTGGACTTCCAGTATTGACATCTTTCCGCCTTTCCAAAGTGTGAAGAGATTGTTCTCTATGCGGCGGCATATCTCCTCGGTGAAACCCGGAATTTCGCTCTCGTATTCCTGATAGAACCCCTTGACGCCCTTTCCGCGGTACATGCTGTCGTAGAACTTCTCGCAGACCTGATTGAATGCCTCATACCATTCCTTCTTGGGGTGGTCGGCTTCGACGTCCTGCTTGTAGCGGTCGATATAGAACTCCCATCCCGAGATAATCGGCTTCCAGTTCTTCACGTGGTCCTTGATGCTCGGCAGCGGCTTGCCCAGAGTCAGATATTCCTCCGAGAGGAGGTTTCTCTCGATCTCTTCTGGTTCTGAAATGGTCTCCTTATATGACTTTCCGACCATGTCTTCGGTGCACTCGTCGATGAATCCGCGTGCGTCGTCCCACTGTCCGTGGAGCATCTGGAGCGAAGCCTGACGGGCGAAATTGTATGCACCGTATTCAACGACTTCCGTCTCGGGATATTCAATGCGCTTGACACCGAAGGTCATGAAGCGGCGGCTGTGAACCGGCTCGTGGGTCTCGTTCTCCTCGGGGAGCATGCCGTTGTTCTCGTTTGTCTCCAGACGGGCCATCTTGCCGCCGTTCAGCATGCCTGATGCGACAACTTTCTGGAAAATGAAGTCGCCGACGATTCCTGGCAGAACCTTGTGTAGGTGAACCTCCTTGCCGGCCTCGTTGACGTTGGTGAAGAGATAGGCCATGTCGAAAGCGTCCTGTCCTTTGAGCAGCCGGCGCACGTTTCCATACTCGTCGGTGTTGCCCTTGACGTCGGTCGGGAAGTAGCGTCCCACGGACATGGCGTTCAGCTCCAGCAGCGCGGCATAGCCGTTGGGCTGATAGAAGCGGTTGCTGTCCTCTCCTCCAGGAATCTGGATGATGGTTTCGGGAACGTAGAGGTAGAGCTGAATCTTGAACGACGTGCGGTTGTCGCCCGTGCGCTGGAACTCGTTGCGCACCTGGGTTACGGCGTCGACGATTGAGCCGGAGCCCGTTCCGCCGCCGAGTCCGGCGCAGATGTGGAACGTCACGTCGTTGGAGTCTTCACGCTCCTTGAGTGCGCGCACACGTGAGTGGACCTGTCCCACGAACGTGTTCTGCGGCAGTCCGCACATGTTGTTGGCTATGAGCATACGGCCGAACCGGCGGCGCTGTCCGCCGATGCCTTCGCTGATGATGGCTCCGATGCCTTCGTTGAGCATGGCCTGGTCCTTTCGGTTGATGAACGACTGTATTCCGGGATATGAATCCAGATTCGAGAGTACGCCGGATCCAATACCGTTGATGGACAGACGCTGTGCGGGAGACAGCTGTACGGAAGCTCCGAGCGTCTGCCAGTCGCTCGCGTTGTTGAGGTCAGCCAGGCTTGAGTCTACGTAGAGAAACTCTATGTTGGCGTCGCCTTGTGGGGTGTTTGAACGGAACTCTTCATAAATGCGCTTGCGCAGGGCACGAAGGATGGAACCTCCCGTTCCTCCAAGTCCGATAATGAGATGGTTTGCCATGTCGTTATTTGTTTTTAGTTTATGTTATTATTGATTCTTTTTTTATATCGTCAGAAGTGATAGATTCTGAGACTATGGAAACGGGAAGTTTTGGGGATGACAGTTGCCCGTTGTCCGGTTTCGCCGCATTCTCTTGCTTTCCAATAGCCGTCTCATGCTTCTGTTTCCGGCTACCCTGCCTTTCTCCGGCAGCTGATTGTCCTTTGTCCGATTGTTGTTATTCATCCTTCCGGCCCGTGTTGTGTCTTTAGTTCCGGAATTCCGTTGTCGCTAAGAGCTTTGTCCTTAAGAGTAATCAAACCTCTTTATTCATCACTCATCGCTTTTTCCTATAGAGTCTCCTCGCTCTGACCTAATCCGCCTTTAGTCCTCATACGCCCTTCGTCTTGCGTAGCTGTGTCTGCGGCTGCTTTTCCGGGCGACGTCCATGGTCTTGATGACGGTGAAAGCGCCGAGCACCACGAAGAGCAGGCTCCACAGAACGCGGCGGAAGATGAATTTGTTCATGTAGCTGTGCATCTCGTCAGCCATCGACTTCGCGATGTCGGCCGAGGTGTGGCCGGCGAAATTGGCCGTGTCTACGAAATATCCCACCAACGGCCATTCCCGTGAGACGTCGTTGAGGATCTGCTGACTGTCGCCGCGGCTGAACTGTATGGTTGACGGAATGTTGCTGACGATGTTGTCGATATGGTCTTCCATGTCGGAGCAGTAGCCCTTGATGGTCACGGCGCCGCAGAGGAGAATCATCTGGAAGGACAGCAGAATCGTGAGCACGCCGCCGATTATGAAACTGGCGGGTGTGAAAGTGCTGTTGCGGTGCCATGATTTTATGATATAGAACATCAGTACTACGCCTGCCACGGTGAGAATGATGCCAAGAAAAAGACTTCCGATGGAATAGGAAAGGATTTGGTAAAGCGCGCCCATAGTTTTTCTAACATATATCCAGCCTATAGATATACCCCTAAAGTCGGCCTGTGAGATTGGTCTTCTTAAATATAGAAAAGACGTGGGGAATCTGTACTTCTCGTCTATCCCGCAGTCAGGCTCTCGCATTGCCCATCATCGAGGATAGACAACGCAGTTAGCCCACGCCAAGACATATTATAATAATGTACGGCGACCAATGTCGCGTGTACAAGATACAATACACCCAACGCAGACGTCCCGTTGCCTTATCTTCTCGACGATTGTTCAAATTTGCGAGATTTGACTGCCGAAGATAACGTCCGTAAACGTCCTTTTACCAGTAAAGTCTGACCCCGCCGCCCTCTTGGAGAGCTAACTGAGTCGCCACAAAGATACAACTATTTTTTGAAATGGAAAAGGATATTTAAGGAAAAAATACCGAATGAAGCGTTGAACGCAGGCTGAATTTCGGCAGACCGCCATTTTCCGTCTCTGGATGAAGTGTGGGGATAGTGACTGTATTAAAAAAGAGACACCACAATGTGATGTCTCTGCGTGTGCCTGGCGTTGATGCCGGTTTGTGTGTGACGGCCTTTGACCCGTGGAGGGGCATGCCTTTGACATGTGATTCCCGATGGTGTGGTTGTCGGACACATGCCGGAGGAATGTCCCTGCATGGGGCGACGGCCGTTCTTTCAGCTTGGCTTATATCTCCGGCGTCCACTTGTCGTTGATGGAGAAAACCTCTTCCATTGTGATTTTCGCAGCCTCCTTCTTCGTCAGCTGGCGGGTCCATGGGGCGCGGCGGTCGGTTGCGGCACCGTCGCCGCTGTTGCCGTATTCCATATACCGGGCCGTATTCTGACGCTCTTTCTGCCAGTGGTGCCATCCCTCGGGGCGGATGTGGCGGCCCATTTCGCAGCCGATGAAGAGTGTGTAGCCGTAGTCGCGCCACGGGCGGCCGAGATACACCTTTGTGACGTCGCTGTCGGCCGTGAGCCGGCAGTGGCTGAAGACGTAGCCGTAGGGGCTGTCCTGCGGCGTTGACGCTGCCGTTATGTAGGAATTGGCGCGGCTGTGTATATCGCAGTTCTCAAACCATGCCGTGGACGGTCCGAAAATGAAGTCGGTGGTGCCCTCTATATAGCAGTCGCGGAAAAGCAGACGTGTGCCGGCCACACCGGTGTAGACCGTGTCCTGATGGCCGAGCAGGCGGCAGTTGACGAAAACGAGCCGGTCGCCTTCTGTGTGGAGGGCGACAGCCTGTCCGAGGCGCGCGGAGTTGTTCTCGATGGTGATGTTGCGGAAGGTGATGCTGTTGCCCTCTACCTTGACGGTGTATGTCCGGAATGTTCCGATGCCGCGTCCTGTGGCTGGATTTGGGATGTTGGCGTGGTCGTCGTAGGTGATGATGGTGGCGTCACGGTCCTCTCCCAATATCTCGATGTTGGTGAGCCACTGCGGAACGATGAGTTTTTCCTTATACGTGCCTCGTTTGACGTATATGACCTTATGGTAGTCCATGAAGGCGCGGCACACTTCGATGGCCTCGCTGATGGTCCTGAACTCTCCTGTTCCGTCGCGCGAGACGACAATGGTGTCGGGGTTGTCGTACTTGTCGGCCGCATGGATTCCCGCGGCAGTGGCCAGCATGATTGTCAGTAGAATCAGTTTTCTTTTCATAGATGGTGTTTTTAAGTTGAAAGTTGAATGTTGAAACATGGGGTCGGGAAAGTGGAAAGCCAAAGATTGAAAGTTGAAGAGTGCCGGATGTGCAGACGTACTTCAACTTTCAACCTTCAATCTCCGTTTTCCTACATTATTTGTGTGACGTCCTGGAGGTTGCTGACTTTCTTCAGGCTGTCTATAAGTTCTTTCACGTCGTCACGGTCGTGCACACGGACATCCAGCGCGCCCTCGAAGATGCCGTCCTGGCATGTCAGGGTTATTTTGTGGATGTTGATGTTCATCTGTTCGGAAATGACGCGTGTGACCTCGTTGAGCATGCCGATGCGGTCGATACCGCGTATCTGTATGCTTGCGTCGAAGTAGAGTGTGCGGTGCATGTCCCATTTGGCGTCGAGAATATGATTGCCGAAGCTTGACTTCAGCTTGGCCGCAACGGGGCAGGAACGCTTGTGTATCTCAATCTGCTTCTTGTTGTCAATGAATCCGAGAATGTCGTCGCCGGGAATCGGATGGCAGCAGTGCATGAACTTATACTGCGTGATGTTCCCGTCCGTTATGAAGATGGGCTTCTTCCGGTTGAACTTCTCCGGCACGACAAAGAGCTTCAGCTGCTTGCTTTCGCCTTTCTTGCCCTTGTCCGACTTGATGAACGGAACATACTTGCGCCACCCGCGGCTCTTTCCGCCATTGCTTTTCTTACCCTGCAGCTCGTCGATGTCCTTCTCGCCGAGCAGGATGGTTTTCTCACCGAGTGCCTGGAAGAAGTTCTCACGCCTGGGCACTTCGTGGAAGGTGGCCAGCTGGTCGGCCGCGGCCGTGGTATATTCTATGTCGTGTTTCTTGAGGAAAGCTGTGAAAATTTCCTCTCCGTGCTTCTGCATCTCACGGCTGCCACGGCGCAGGATAGCCTCGATTTTGGCCTTTGCCTTGGCTGTGGATGCGAAGTTGATCCATGACGGCTGGACGTGCTGTGACTTTGAGGTCAGGATTTCCACCTGGTCGCCGCTCTGGAGCTTGTGGCTCAGTGGGACGAGCTTGTGGTTGACCTTTGCGCCGATACAGTGGCTGCCGAGGAACGTGTGGATGGAGAAGGCGAAGTCGAGGGCTGTACATCCAGCCGGCATGGTCTTGATTTCGCCCTTCGGCGTGAATACGAATATCTCGGAAGCGAAGAGGTTCAGCTTGATGGCGTCAAGGAAGTCCATGGCGTTCGGCTGCGGGTCGTCGAGTATTTCCTTTATGGTGTGAAGCCATTCGTTGAGTTCGCCGTCGTCCTCGTTCATCTCTATATTGCCGTCCTCCTTGTATTTCCAATGGGCGGCAAACCCCTGTTCCGCCACTTCGTCCATGCGGTCGGAACGTATCTGCACCTCTATCCAACGGCCCTGCTTCGACATGAGCGTGACGTGGAGCGCCTGATAGCCGTTGGCCTTCGGATGGTTGATCCAGTCCCGCAGCCGGTCCGGATGCGACTGATATATCTTGTTGATGGCTACATATATCTTGAAGCATTCGGTGATTTCCTCCTCCCGGTTCTTCGGGGTGAAGATAATACGCACGGCAAGGATGTCGTAGATGTCTTCGAAGGCAACGTGCTTGGTCTGCATCTTGTGCCAGATGGAGTAGGGGCTCTTCACCCGCTCCTTTATAACGTAGTCTATCCCCATTTCGCGGAGCGACTCCTCAATCGGCGCGGTGAAACTGTCGAACAGTGTGTGGCGTGAAGCCTGAGTCGATGCGAGCTTCGCCTGAATGGAGGCATACTGCTCCGGATGTTCGTAGCGGAAGCTCAGGTCCTCCAGTTCGGTCTTTATCTTGTAGAGGCCGAGGCGGTTTGACAGCGGCGCGTAGATGTAGAGCGTCTCGCCGGCAATCTTGTATTGCTTGTTGGCAGGCTGGCTGTCCAGCGTGCGCATGTTGTGGAGACGGTCGCAGATCTTTATCAGTATGACGCGGATGTCGTCGCTCATGGTGAGCAGGAGTTTCTTGAAATTCTCTGCCTGCGCCGATGCCTTGTCGCCGAAGATTCCTCCGCTGATTTTCGTAAGGCCGTCGACAATTTGTGCCACCTTCGGGCCGAAGATGTTTTCAATGTCCTCCGTCGTGTAGTCGGTGTCCTCCACGACGTCGTGAAGCAGCGCCGCGCAGATGCTGGTGGAACCGAGTCCGACTTCCTCGCATACAATCTGGGCCACGGCTATGGGGTGCATGATGTATGGCTCGCCCGAAAGACGCCGCACACCCTTATGTGCCTGGCGTGCAAAGTTGAACGCCTTGGTGATGATATCAACCTTCTTGCGGTGGCGTGAAGCCATATACGTGTCCAGCAAATGCTGGAACGCATCGTTTATGAGCTTGGCATCTGCCTCTTCTCTTCTTATCTGTTCGTCATCCATGGTCGTGTCCTCCCGTGTTTGTTGTATGTTGTTTTTCTTAAAGTTGGTGGCTGCTGTTGTAGAGCTGTTTGCAAAAATCCCCATCTGCTCCCGGTGACGGGAGAAGATGGGGTATTTCTTTGTCTTCGTTATCTCACTCTGAGCTTCTTTCCAGCCCTGATGTTTGTGCCTTTGATGCCGTTGAGCTTCTGCAGTTTGGCCACGGTTGTGCCGTTCTTGCGCGCTATTTCCGACAGAGTCTGGCCGCTCCTGATTGTCACGGTCTTTGCTCCGGCTGACTTTCTGCTTCTTGCTGTGCTTCTGCTGCGTGACGATGTGCGGCTCTTGGATGCCGTCGCTGCCGGCCGGTCCTCGTTCACCTCGACTACGGAGCGTCTGCTTATCAGCTGGTCAGCCTTGTAGTTGTAGACCGCTTCTTCGTTGTCTATGAACTTTCCTACTTCCGTCTGCGGCAGACGGACGGCAGCCTCTTCCGTCGCACCGGGCACAATGTCGCGGCGGTAGGCCGGATTGAGCGCCCGCAGCTGCTCTATGTCGATATTGCAGACGGCTGCTATCTGTTCAAGATGGACGTTGCGGCTGACGACGACTGTATCCGTCTTTGCCGGCAAGCGCGTTGTCATGGGACAGATGTTGTGCTCGCAGTAGTATGTCATGATGTAGTTGGCGGCAATGAAAGCCGGGACGTATCCTCGTGTCTCCTTCGGGAGGTAGGGATAAATCTGCCAGTAGTCGCGTTCGCCGCCCGAACGGTGGATGGCTTTGTTGATTTGTTCCGGTCCGCAGTTGTATGCCGCGATGACGAGATTCCAGTCGCCGAAAATCTTGTAGAGGTCGCTCAGGTAGTGGGCGGCGGCATACGATGACTTGACGGGGTCGCGGCGCTCGTCTACGAGTGAGTTGACGTTGAGCCCGTATTGCTTTCCCGTGGGCAGCATGAACTGCCACAGGCCGGTTGCTCCGACGCGCGATACGGCCGTCGGGTTGAGTGCTGATTCGATGATTGGCAGGTATTTCAGTTCAAGCGGCAGGCCGTAGGTCTCCAGCGCTTCCTCAAAGATAGGCATATAGAAGTTCGAGGCACCCAGCATGTAGCTCACCGAGTGGCGCAGGCGTCCGCTGTAGCGGTCTATGAACTTCTGCACGATGTCGTTGTAGGGCATCTCCATCACGGCCGGTATGCGGCTCAGGCGTTCGATGTAGATTTCCTTTGCGAACACAGGGTTGACGTCTTTCATCTGACAGTCGTTGTCTTCCTCCAGATAGTTTCTGGACATATAGAGATTCATCAGGCTGTCAAGCTCATATCCCATCGCTTCGGGAAAGGCTACGACTTCTTTCATTCCTTTCTGGTCGGTCACGGTTATCTCATCTGTGGTGACGTTGTCGTCTTGCGCCTGCGTTGCGCAGTGTCCGGAGAAGAGCAGCGTGAGAGACAGTATAATCGTTTTTTTGTTCATCATTCAGTGGTCAATATATAAATGTATATATGTTCAACATGCCGCATCAGTGTCAGAAGATGAGGCTGCACTGCAGTCCGAGGGCCGATGTGTCGAGGCTGTTGCCTTTTTGCCATCCGTTGATTATGGCCGGCTCGACTCTGAGACTGAGGTCTTTGGATATGTCAAACTGGGACAGCTCCGCATCTACGTATGCGTCGATGACAGACAGGGCATAGACTCCGATTAGGCAGAAGAAGCTCATGTCGCGCCACCGGCGGTATTTGTCTTTGCGGCTTTTGAAGAGTTTCTTATACCGCTCTTCGTTTGAGGCGTCTATCTGTCGTCCCAGATGGAGGAATGTGTTGTAGCTCTGCGTGGTCGGGTCGTCGTCCATGATGTCCAGGTAGGCCTGCGAATAGTCTTTATACATCATGTTGTTCCAGTTCATCGCGTAGATACATCCCATCATTCCGCCGTAGAAAATCGGCAGTTTCCAGTATTTCCGGTTATATATCTGTCCGGCACCGGGCAGTACCATTGCCAGCCACATGGCTCTTTGCGGGTCCGGTTTCCATGTGGACCAATCGCGCGGAGTTTTCGGCTCTTTCTTTTTGCGGCTTTTGGCTACTACGCTTACGGAGACCGTGTCGGGGCCGGGCGCTGTTCCTGCGGCAGCGAGGATGCTGTCGGCCGTCATTGCCGGGAGGTCCGCCTCGGCAGCTTCGCCTGGCATGGCAGTGATGGCATCAACGTCAACGGCCGTGGCTGTGGTGTTACCAATGGTGTCGGCCGGAGCAACGTCGTCTTGCGCTTGCGTACATACCGTTCCGACGGTGAGCATCAGGGCTACCGTCAGCAGGCGCAGCGTGTATGTCGTTTTTCCGAATTTCAATTTCTTTTTCTGGCTTCGTCGTTCATTCATTGTCTGCCGCCCATGCCGTCGAGAGCGCTCATGATGCGTTCCAGTTCTTCCTCGTTGGCGAACGGAATGCTTATTTTTCCCTTTCCTTTGGGTGAGCAGGTCATCTGCACCTTTGTCCGGAAGAGGTCGGAAAGACGGTCACGCAGCATTGTGAATTCCTCCGGCAGGCGTGACTGTGCGGCAATCTTTTTCTTCGCCGTCTGAACGTCTTCCCCGTTTTTGAGCATGTTGACCATTTCTTCCACCTTACGGACGGAATATCCGTTTTTCTGAATCTCCTTGAAGAGGCGTATCTGGACGCTCGGGCTGTCGATGGCGAGCAGCGCACGGGCGTGTCCCATGTCAATCTCGCGGTTCTTCAGTGCCATCTGGACCTGTGCCGGGAGTTTCAGCAGACGCATGTAGTTGGTCACGGCGGCGCGGCTTTTGCCCACACGTTCCGAGATTTTTTCCTGCGTCATGCCGGTCGTTTCGGAAAGATGTTCGTAGGCGAGCGCAATTTCAATGGCGTTGAGGTCTTCACGCTGGATGTTCTCGACGAGTGCCATTTCCATGACGTTTTCGTCCTGAACGGTGCGGATATAGGCCGGTATGGCCGTCAGTCCGGCCATCTGCGATGCTCTCCAGCGTCGTTCGCCGGCGATTATCTGATAGCGTCCGTCGGCAGTCTGGCGCAACGTTACGGGCTGGATGATACCTATCTCGCGTATGCTTGCGGCCAGTTCCTGCAGTGCCTCGTCGTCAAATTCGCGTCGTGGCTGGTTGGGGTTGGGCTCTATCTGCGTAATGGGTATTTCGTTGAGGTTCGACGAACCTTGTGTGCGAACTTCTCCTGTGTCAATCAGAGCGTCAAGCCCACGTCCGTTTCCAATGTCGTCGAGTCCTCTTCCGAGCACGCTCTTGTTGTATTTCTTGTGTACTGCCATATCAGTTTTTGTTTATTATTTCCTTTGCCAGGGCCAAATGGTTCTTGCTTCCCGTGGAATCGGCGTCATAGAGGATGACGGGCAGACCGTGGCTTGGGCTTTCGCTCAGCTTGACATTCCGTTGGATGACGGTCTTGAAAACCAGTTCCTGGAAGTGGCGTTTCACTTCGTCGTATATCTGGTTTGCCAGTCGGAGACGAGAGTCGTACATCGTGAGCAGGAATCCCTCAATCTCAAGCCTCGGGTTGAGCTTGCTCTTGATGATTTTGATTGTGTTGAGCAGCTTGCTGATTCCTTCGAGGGCGAAGTATTCACACTGCACGGGGATAATCACCGAGTCGGCGGCCGTGAGCGAGTTGACCGTGATCAGTCCGAGCGAGGGGCTGCAGTCAATGAGGATGTAGTCGTATTCGCCGCGTATGGGGTCGAGCATTTTTTTGAGCACTTTCTCACGGTCATTGAGGTTGAGCATTTCTATTTCGGCTCCCACGAGGTCGATGTGGCTCGGTATGATGTCCAGCCCGTCGATGTCTGTCGTGTAGATGGCGTCACGCACGTCGGCCTGGTCGATTATGCACTCGTAGAGCGAGCAGTCCACCTGCTTTATGTCAACACCCAATCCGCTTGAGGCGTTGGCCTGCGGGTCGGCGTCCACCACTAATACGTTCTTCTCCAATGTGGCGAGCGAAGCCGCCAGATTGATGGTGGTGGTGGTCTTGCCCACGCCGCCTTTCTGGTTTGCTAATGCGATTATTTTTCCCATTCCGATATTTATCGTCGTTTGTGATACCATTAGATTGCGGTGCGTAATGTCAGTGCTCTTCCGTGCGTGGCATGTTTTTTTGTATTCGTCCGTCATGCTGACGGAGAAACTGCATCCGTGGTGCAAAGTTACATAAATTTATGCGAAAAAAAATGATTTGTGAACCTTTTTTAGTATTTCAGAGTCATTTCCGCGTTATAAAATGTGTATTTGGTCGCCGTAGGGGTGTGTTCGTATGTTGGGAATTGTGGGGTGCATGTCTTCCTCCGGAGCGTGAGATTGTGTCGTCCGGAGGTGTGTCGGAAAGGCTGAAAAATTCGGAATTAATCCGACAAAAACCTCAAAATCCTTGCGTTATTCTGAAATAAAAATCCTTTGGCCGCAAATTCGCGAGTTTTGCGCGTGCATGTTTTATTGTCTGAGCCACTGCGTGTTACAGCGATTTTGACTAAAGTGTGCAATTTTTTGTCCGTTTTCTTTTTGCCGTAAGGGCCTTACGGGGTTGCAACGGGGCCTTTGTTGCATTGCAACGGGGCTGCCGCTGTAACCTGACGGGGCCGTTATTGCAACCCCGGGAGGGCCTTACGGCTCGGCCGCCGCAATTTTTCTTGGGGAAAACGGTGACAAAATCTGAAAACGAGGGTGTTTTTCCTGTTTCGCCGTTTCTATTTTGCGATTTTTCAGAGGCCCTTTTTTAGGCATGTTTTCTTTACATAAATATGTCGCGGGAGGATTGCTGAAAGCGGACATGGAATTGTGGCGGCTTGTCACGTGTTGTCATCGTGAAATCGGGTTGTGACGGGAATAACATCCGTTTCCCACCCGATTAATCGGAATTTTACATTATCTTTCCTCTAAAGAAAAATCAATTTCTTTATTCTGTCGTTATAGAAATCTCGCGATTTATATGTAAATTTGCATACGATAAGTTGCACTCGGCAATTTGTGAATATCCTTGTCTGACAATCGGAGAAACTTAAATGTAAACAATATACATAATAAATTGTATGGAAAAGAAAAGACCACTCATTCTCATATCCAACGATGACGGCTACCATTCGAAAGGGCTTCGGAGTCTCATCGAGATGGTCAGTCCGCTGGCCGACCTGCTCGTCTGTGCCCCTGAATCGGGACGCAGCGGTTTCTCATGTGCCTTTTCGGCGGCAGTGCCGTTGCACCTCAAACACCGTCGGAGCATGGAGGGTGTGGAAATATGGTCGTGTAGCGGAACACCGGTCGACTGCGTGAAAATCGCTCTCGATCAGCTTTGCAAGGACCGCCGGCCGGACATGGTCATCGGCGGCATAAACCACGGTGACAATGCCTCGGTCAACAGCCACTATTCCGGAACGATGGGCGTGACGATGGAGGGCTGCATGAAATACATTCCCTCGGTGGCGTTCTCGCTCTGCGACCATCGTGACGACGCCGACTTCGCCCCGCTCACCCGCCTCGTGCGCTCCATCACGGAGCGTGTCCTCAGAGAGGGGCTGCCCAAGGGCGTCTGTCTCAACGTCAATTTTCCGCTCGGCGAGGAGTTCCGCGGCGTCCGTATCTGCCGTATGGCCCGCGGCACGTGGGGCAAGGAGGTGGTCAAATGCCGTCACCCGCGCGACTACGACTACTATTGGATGACCGGCGAATATACCAACGACGAACCGGAAGCCGAGGACACCGACAACTGGGCGCTCAGCCATGGCTACGTGGCCATCACGCCGACTGAGGTCGACGTGACGAGCTATGAGATGATGGAGAAAATGAAGGACTGGACGTTCTGACTCAGAGGTCTCTTTAGGACAGAGGTCTCTTTAGGACAGAGGTCTCTTTAGGACAGAGGGCAGAGTTATGAGTGAAGAGGTATGATTACTCTTGTTGGGTGCGCAAGTCCTCAGGACAGTTTCATCCAGTGTTTTCATTCAGTGTTTTCATCCAACTGTAGGGACATAGTTCTTGTATTTGTCCGCAACGGAATATTGTTTATTTATAGAGCGGACAACGGTTGGATGAACCATCGTATGAAGTCATCGTAAGAAACCATCGTATGAAGTCATCGTAAGAAACCATCGTATGAAGTCATCGTAAGAAAC
>CAMWVS010000012.1 GCA_947177775.1 uncultured Prevotella sp. | reverse complement strand
CTGCTCCAGAGCCTGATAGTCTTTCCACAGAACGACCTTGCTGCCACCGAGTTCCTGTGGCGGGTTGTTGCGGAAGTCTGTCATCATCTGCTTGATCTCGTCGGCGCCGCTCTTGCCGGGCTTCACAACGTTGACTGTCATCTCCTTAGAGAAACCGTATTCGAGATAGATATCCATAAGCAGGTCATAGAGAGTCTTGCCATTGTCCTTAGCGTATGCGCAGATCTCGGCCAACAGTGAACATGCGGAAACAGCGTCCTTGTCACGCACAAAGTCCTGAGCAAGGAATCCGTAGCTCTCCTCACCACCGCCAATATACTGCTGTTTGCCCTCTGACAGAGCTATTTCGCGGGCAATCCACTTGAAACCGGTATAGCAGTCACGCATCTCGATATTCTGCTTCTCGGCAATCTTGCGGATGACTTCAGTCGTAACGATAGTCTTGACGATGAAATCGCCGTCCTTCATCTTACCGGTTGCCTTGCGGTTTATGATGATATAGTAGAGGAACAACAGGCAAGTCTGATTTCCGTTGATGAGAATCCACTCTCCCTTGTCGTTCTTGCAGGCCATTCCCACACGGTCTGCATCAGGGTCACTTGCCATGACAATATCAGCGTCCATGGCCTTTGCGTCACGCAGAGCGAGTGTAAGAGCCTCGCCGTTCTCGGGGTTCGGAGATACAACGGTGGGGAAGTCGCCGCTCTTCACCATCTGCTCTTCAACGCAGTGGACGTTCTCGAATCCCCAGAACTTCAGCGAACGGGGTATCATTGTCATACCTGTACCGTGCAGCGGAGTATAGACGATCTTCAGATCCTTCTGACGCTGGATGACAGCCGGGTCGATACAGATGTCCTTTATACGCTCCAGATAAACCTTATCTATATCCTCGCCGATAATCTGAATGAGCTCATTATTGCCAGCAAACTTGACATCCTCAACCTTAACCTTGTTCACCTCGTCAATGATTCCTGTGTCGTGGGGAGCAAGCACCTGCGCACCATCCTCCCAATAAGCCTTGTAGCCATTGTACTCACGCGGATTGTGACTTGCCGTAACGTTGACACCGGCCTGACATTTGAGATAACGGATGGCGAAAGAGCACTCCGGTGTAGGACGCATATCGTCGAAAAGATAAACCTTTATGCCGTTTGCAGAGAAGATGTTTGCTACGGTCTCGGCAAAAATACGGCTGTTGTTGCGGCAGTCATGACACACAACGACAGAAATACTGTCACGTCCGGCAAAGTTCTTCTTCAGGTAATTGGCAAATCCCTGAGTTGCCATACCGACAGTATAGATGTTCATACGGTTGCTTCCTGCGCCCATGATACCGCGCAATCCGCCCGTTCCGAATTCCAAATCCTTATAGAAACTTTCGATAAGATTCGTCTTATCGGCATCTGCAAGCATTCCTTCTACTGTTTTTCTGGTCTCCTCATCAAAGGCTGGAGTAAGCCACTGCTGAGCCTTTGCCTCACATTGGGCAATGAGCTGGGTGTTATTTTCCATAATCGTAATAAGTTAAATATCTATTTATTCGTTTTCACAAAGGTAATAAAAATTCCATCAAACCAATACCACAACAATGTTTATTTTTATTTTTTTAGCAAAAAAGAATCATAACACACAAACACGCAGCCTCTGCAACGTGACAGTCGTAACGGTTCAACAAGCAACACTCACTTACTGTTCAGAATCCTGTCAATTTCCTCAAACTTCTTTCCCTGATTAAGATTGAGGTATATTCTGTAAAGTGCGGGAGCCCATTTTGCCTTGTCACCAGGCACAAGTTCACGAAATTTTTCCATGTAAGAACATGCCAACTGATACATCTCCTTTATATGCGTCTTATCCTTCCGTGTTTTCCCCACACGGTCTTCAAGTATCAATATTTTGTTGAGATATGCCGTTCCGGCATTGTAATAAGCATCCGGAATAGTATCATTAATACTTATCAGCGAGTCGCTCATGACAATACAATCGTCATTTCGTCCGGAATTGAGCAATATCGTTGACTTTGCCAGAATAAACAGTTCATCCCGACCATCTACCGCCAATGCCCGGTCTGCCACGACTGAGGCACTGTCAAGGAGATTATTGGCTGTATAATAATCTATAAGACGGGGGAAGAAATATTTGAATTTCGGGAATTTGGCAAACCCTTCACGCAATGTACTGACGTATGCGCTGTCGCAACCGAGCTTGGCATAAGCTTCCGCAGCATAGCGAAGGAGATGACGCAAGCGCAACGTGTCCTTGCGGGCGACATCATAATAGCGCAATGTCTTCTCCGGATTGTCCTGCTTGAAGCCGCAATATGAAGCCCAATAGGCGGCCAACGGCATCCTCCCGTCGGTACGGAAATAGTCGTACCGACCGAACAGAGGCTGACGCCCGCAATCCAGATAGGCGTCCAAAAAAGAATAAGCATTTCCGTAGTCAGCCTTGCGGATGAAATAGATTCCGCCATTATAAAGGTTCGGGCGATAGCCATCAAGCTCTTCCGCGTGCTTACGGCGGTAGTCGGGCATCACCCGTCCTTTCTTGTCGGGAGTGGCATCAAGCGTGTCGAGCGTCTCCGCCAAGGCGAACATACGCTTTGTCAAATTGAAAAGAGAAGCCGTATCGTACTTTTCCTTGAGGTAAAGTTTCTCGTTGCCAATACTGTATTGCTTCCGCACAATCTCGTACAGAAGGACATACAGCTTAGGATTTCTCCTGTTGACAGAGTCTTTGGAGAAAAGCTCCATAATGAGTTTTTCCCCTTTGTCAAGGTCTTTGCCGCTCTTTAGATAAGACCGTGCTTGAGATATCTCTTTTCGCTGAGCTCTCAAGCACGGTGTTATCATTAGTAAGAGAAGCGTCAGTGATAGCAGCTTCTTCATTTAAGAATTAAACGTTTTTATTTGTTCTCCAGCAGTGCTTCCATCTCGGCTGACTTCTCTTTGTCGCCTACGGTGTAGTAAATCTGATAGAGCGGATATGCCCACTTAACCTTCTCCTGTGACGGATCGAGTTCACGAGCCTTCTCAAGATGCTTCTGTGCTTCTTTCAGAACATCTTTGATCTTGTTGAAGTTCTCTGTTGTCAGATTGCCTGTCTTCTTGTCTGCCAGCTTGTCTTTCATGTCAATGGCCTTAGAGTTAAGGCAAACACCGGCATTGAAGATAACCTGAATGAACGTCGGGTCAATCTCGGCAGCCTTTACGTATGCGGCAACGGCTTCGTCCCACTTCTGCGCGTTCATGAGAACCTCGCCCTTCAGCGCCCATGCCATTCTGTTCTGGGGATTCAGTGCGATTTCCTCCTCAGCCCAATTGCCGAGTGCTTCCATATTGCCGGACTTGACATAGTAGTCCTGCAACAGGTTGAAATAGCGCTCCTCTGCAGGTTCCTGCTTATGGAGTTCCTTAATCTTGTTCACGTATGCAGTTGAATCGGCAGCATTCTTAGCACCGTCACGCATAGCAAAGATAACCAATTCGTTGGCTTCTTTCGCCTTCTCTGCGTCCTTTGCGGCTATGGCAGCATACTTCATAGCCAAATCATAGTGCTTCGTATTGTAGGCAAGAAGTCCTGCATTGTAGGAGAAGTCCACAAGATAGTTGTCCGATGTCATGTCGATGCCGGTGAACAAAGGATCTGCATTGCTGTCAACATAGAGTCCCCATGCCTTCATCGCACCCTCATAATTCTTCTTCTGATATTCATGCTGACCAGCCTGAAGAGCAACGAGACGCTGCGCGAAGAACTTGTCCTGATTGGACTTGCGGTATGTCAGTTTCACCTTACCCTTCTCGTCGGGCTGACGGTCAAACTCGTCACACTTCATAGCGGCCTCCAAAGAAGCGATGAAAGCGTTATACATAGCTGTCGTATCGTATGGAGTGTTTGTCTGCTTCACCTTGTTCTCGGCTTCAACCTGCTGTCCGACCATGAAAATCTTATGCTGTATCTCGCTCATGGTATTCCATGCCTTAGCCTTGTCGAGAGTCTGATCAGAGGTCAGAGCCGGTGTAAGAAGAGCCACAGCCTCTTCAAGCTGACCCTTGTCACTGAGTTTCTTGGCCTGCTTCACCAGGTCGTCCTGTGCAAATGCAGTGGTAGCCATGGCTGCCATGACTGCAAAAATCGTTAATTTTTTCATTGTAGTATAGTTTTAAAATAAAGTTTTACTGTTCTTCAGTAACGGCTGTACCATTATCTTCGGTTTCCTGATTCACTACATCTTCGTCCGTAGCACTCATCACCTTGCATACGCCGGCAATCGTGTCGTTCTTCTTCGTGAGGTTTATCAGGCGTACGCCCTGTGTCGCACGACCCATGACACGCACGTCGGCAACCTTCAGACGAATAAGGATTCCGCTCTTGTTGATAATCATCAGGTCGTTATCGTCGGTCACAACCTTGATTGCGACGAGACGTCCCGTCTTCTCCGTAATGCTCAGAGTCTTGACGCCCTTGGCTCCGCGAGCCGTCTTACGATAGTCCTCGATGTCGCTACGCTTGCCGTAACCCTTTTCGCTGACAACCATAATGGTCTCCGTCTGCGGGTCATTCACACAGACCATGCCGACAACTTCGTCGTCGCCGCCGTCCAGACGCATACCGCGCACACCGGTCGACACACGGCCCATGACACGCACATCGTTCTCGTTGAAACGGATTGCACGTCCGTTGCGGTTGGCGATGATAAGCTCGTTGTTGCCGTTGGTCAGACGAACACCGACTACCTGGTCGCCATCCACGATGTTTATGGCTATCACACCGTTTGCTCTCGGACGGCTGTAAGCGTCGAGACAGGTCTTCTTTATGATACCGTTCTTGGTGGCGAATACCACATAGTGGCTCTTGAGGAACTCCTCGTCGTCAAACTTCTTTATGCGCAGCACGGCGTTGATAGCGTCATCCGACTCTATGTTGAGCAGGTTCTGGATGGCACGTCCCTTCGAGCTCTTGGTTCCCTCAGGTATCTCGTAGCACTTCAGCCAGTAGCAGCGGCCCTTCTGAGTGAAGAACAGCAGCGTGTTGTGCATTGTTGCCGGATAGATATATTCGGTGAAATCCTCTTCGCGTGTGTGTGCTCCCTTGCTGCCGACACCGCCGCGGCTCTGCTCGCGGAATTCAGTCAGCGCCGTGCGCTTGATGTATCCGAGGTGGCTGATGGTTATCACCACAGGGTCGTCGGGATAGAAATCCTCGGCATTGAACTCCTCGCTGGAATATTTTATCTCCGTGCGGCGCTCGTCGCCATACTTCTCCTTCACCTCCTGCAGTTCTTCCTTCATCACCTGCTTGCACAGTTCGGGGTCATTAAGGATGGCCTGTAGGCGGGCAATGAGAGCCTGCAACTCGTCAAATTCCTTGTGCAGCTTGTCCATATTGAGGCCCGTCAGCTGTGCCAGGCGCATATCGACGATGGCTCTTGCCTGCACTTCGTCGAAGTCGAAACGCTTTCTCAGGTTTTCGACAGCCTCCTGCGGCGTACGTGAGGCACGGATGATATGGACAACCTCGTCGATATTGTCGCATGCCACGATGAGCGCTTCGAGGATATGGGCGCGGTCTTGGGCTTTCTTCAGGTCGAACTTCGTACGGCGGATGGTCACGTCATGACGGTGGTCGACGAAATGGCGGACGCAATCGCGGAGCGAAAGGAGCTTCGGGCGACCCTTTACCAGAGCGATGCAATTAACTGAGAATGAGCTTTGAAGGGCTGTCATCTTGAACAACTTGTTCAGAACAACATTGGCGTTGGCCTCGCGCTTCACGTCGACAACGATACGCATACCCTGACGGCCGGACTCATCGTTGACGTAGCTGATGCCCTCAATCTTCTTCTCGTTGGCCAGGTCGGCGATATACTTGACGAGATCGGCCTTGTTGACACCGTATGGTATCTCAGTCACGACAATTTTGTCGTGGGTGTCGCCGCTCTCAATTTCGGCCTTGGCACGCATCACAATACGACCGCGACCGGTCTCGTAGGCGTCTTTCACACCCTGTATACCATATATATATGCACCCGTCGGGAAGTCGGGAGCCTTGATGTACTGCATAAGACCGTCCGTGTCGATGTCGGGATTGTCGATATATGCGCAGCATCCGTCAATCACCTCGGCCAGATTGTGCGTGGGGATGTTTGTCGCCATACCCACGGCAATACCGTTACCGCCGTTGACCAGCAGATTGGGCACTTTGGTCGGCATGACTGACGGTTCGAGCAGCGTTCCGTCGAAGTTGTCCGTCATGTCGACGGTCTCCTTTTCGAGGTCGTCCATGATGTGCTCACCCATCTTCGAAAGACGGCACTCTGTGTAACGCATGGCAGCAGGTGAGTCACCGTCCACGGAACCGAAGTTACCCTGGCCGTCAACCAGCGTGTAGCGCATGTTCCACTCCTGAGCCATTCTGACAAGCGCACCATACACCGAACTGTCACCGTGTGGATGATACTTACCCAACACGTCACCCACGACGCGCGCGCACTTCTTATAGGGTTTGTCACTTGTATTGCCCAAACCCATCATTCCATAGAGAATACGGCGATGAACCGGCTTGAATCCATCGCGAACATCAGGAAGAGCGCGAGCCACGATGACCGACATGGAGTAGTCGATATACGAAGACTTCATCTCTTCCTCGATATTGATTTTAATAATTCTGTCTTGATCTAATGTCTGATCCATTGAATTTTATAATATCTGAAAAAATTGTTATCACTTTTTGCACGCCACCAAGACCTTTTTTCAAGCCTCGGAGCGACTCACCCGTTTTTTGCAAGAAACGTCGTTTAAGACCATTTACAGGGCCTCTGACGCGTTTTGCAACTTTTTAGCTTTCAAAATTACAACTTTTTTCCCATCCGTGAAAGTATTTAAGCAATTTTAATTAAGCCCCAAAGGAAATACATTATATTAATGAGCGCAAGTTGGTACTAATACGCCTACGTCTGGCGCAAATACGCTACACATCGCCACTGATACGCCACTGTACCAATATAATAATATGTGGCAAAACCTTGCTATAGTGGATTTATTTGTATATATCCACCAAAGCAGCATGAAATTCCATGGGCTTCATAGCCACAACAACCATTTCCACTACACATGAACACCTCGCTTTATTTGATTTATCGCACATTAACGCATCCGAAAGGCCTTATTTATCAATTCTGGCACACCTTTTGCAAATTAATTAGTAAATTTGCAACATAATAACATTATAAGATAAAAACCAAAAAGACAATATGACCAGCCAGTTTTCACCAAAAGTATCTGAGATACTCGCATACAGCAAAGAAGAGGCCGGACGCCTGGCAAGCCGGGCTGTGGGACCGGAACATCTGCTGCTGGGACTTCTCAGGATGAAAGAAGGACCAGTAATCGATGTCTTCCAAAGACTGGACATCAACATACAGGCCGTTAAGACAGGACTGGAGGAAAAAGTAAGAGAAGACGAACTGAATATGCCCGTCAACACACAAGAGCCGGTATTGAACGAAAAGGCGAGCAATATCCTGAAACTCGCAGTACTTGAGGCACGTATCCAACGAACACAACGAGTCGACGAACAACATATTCTACTGGCAATCCTTCATGACCAAGTGAACAATGGAGCCAAAGAAATATTAGAATTCAACAACATGAACTATAATGATGTATTGACCATGCTGCACATGAAGAGCGGCGTGAAGGACGATATCGGACTCCCTGACGAAGAGGAGGACAATGATTCCGTCGGACAAAACCTACAGTCCGAAAACTACGGCAGTAGTGCCGGCAGCGGACGCCAGACTGCCACACAGACACAGAGACCGACTGGAAAGACTCCAGTTCTCGACAATTTCGGTGTAGACATGACCAAGGCTGCCACAGAAGGCAAACTTGACCCTATTGTGGGACGCGAGCGCGAGATATCACGCGTGATAGAAATCCTCTGCCGTAGAAAGAAGAACAATCCTATATTAATAGGTGAACCCGGCGTAGGAAAAAGTGCTATTGTAGAAGGATTGGCACAACTCATAGCAACCCACCACACCTCCCCCATCCTCTTCAATAAACGCCTTATCAGCCTTGATCTGACAGCCATCGTGGCCGGAACGAAATATCGTGGACAATTCGAGGAACGAATCAGAGCCTTGATAAAGGAAATCGAACAGAATCCTGACGTAATTGTCTTTATCGACGAGATACACACAATCATCGGTGCCGGATCAACCCCAGGAAGTATGGATGCCGCAAACATACTCAAACCGGCACTGGCACGAGGCACAATACAGTGCATCGGAGCGACAACATTGGATGAATACCGAAACAGCATCGAGAAAGACGGTGCTTTGGAACGCAGATTCCAGAAAGTGCTCGTCGAACCGACAACTTCCAGCGAGACACTACAGATTCTTCAGAACATCAAGGACAGATATGAGCATCACCATCATGTGACATACACAGATGAGGCACTGACTGCATGTGTCAGACTGACAGAACGCTATATCACCGACAGACAGTTCCCGGACAAGGCTATCGATGCTCTTGACGAAGTTGGTTCACGCATCCATCTGAGCAACGCGCAAATACCACCGGAAATCATAGCCAAGGAAAAGGAAATCGCCTTCATAAAGGAAAAGAAGCAGAATGCCGTTAGAAACCAGAACTTTGAGCTTGCCGGCAGCTATCTCGCCCGCCAAACGGTGCTTGAGGCAGAACTGAAAGAGATGAACAAAGAATGGAGCAACGGCAAAAGCGGCGAACGGCAATGCGTGACGGACCATGACGTAGCCGACGTGGTTTCAATGATGACCGGCATTCCCGTACAACGCATGGCGGAGGCCGAAGGAATACGCCTGAAGGGCATGGCCGCAGAACTGAAAGGCGCCGTAATAGCTCAGGATGCAGCCATAGAGAAGATGGTAAAAGCCATACAGCGTAACCGTGTGGGCTTGAAAGCCCCCAACCATCCCATCGGAGCGTTCATGTTCCTTGGTCCGACCGGCGTCGGAAAGACTTATCTGGCAAAGAAGCTGGCCGAATTTATGTTCGGGTCAGCCGATGCGCTGATACGAATCGACATGAGCGAATATACGGAGAGCTTCAATGTGTCACGCCTCATCGGTGCGCCTCCGGGATATGTCGGCTATGAAGAGGGCGGACAGCTGACGGAGAAGGTGCGCCGCCACCCCTACTCCATAGTTCTGCTGGATGAGATAGAGAAAGCTCACGGAAATATATACAATCTGCTTCTGCAGGTACTTGACGAGGGACGCCTCACGGACGGCAACGGACGGTTCGTCGATTTCCGTAACACGGTCATCATCATGACGAGCAACGCCGGCACGAAACGACTCAAGGAGTTCTCCCACGGTGTGGGATTCAATGCAGCAAGCGTAGGACTTGCGCTCAACGACAAGGATAAGGAATATGCCCGCGGCATCATACAGAAGTCACTGAGCAAACAGTTCTCACCCGAATTCCTCAACCGCCTGGACGAAATCATCATGTTCGACCAGCTTGACCTCGAAGCCATAAAGAAGATTATCAACATCGAATTGGGCGGTCTGTTCAAACGCGTAGAGAGCCTCGGCTATCAAATAGAAATCAGCGACGAAGCCAAGGAGTTTGTGGCTACGAAAGGCTACGACGTTCAGTTCGGAGCCCGTCCGCTGAAACGCGCCATCCAAAACTACATAGAAGATGGACTGAGCGAAATGATCGTCAACGGAGATTTGAAGCCGGGAGACACCATAAAAATCAGCAAGGAGGACGGCAAGGAAGAACTGACGTTCGGGTGATAAAAGGAGATAATAAGGAGATAAAATAAGATAGAGGGAGATAAAGGACAATGGTCTTAGTTCTTGCTACAAGACATACGTCCTTTATCTCCCTCTATCTTATTTTATCTCCCTCTATCTCCTTACTATTTTATTGTCATCACCAGCGTCCTACGACTCTCCTCCGTTATGCGGAACCTGTTGTCCGGACGCTCGCCGACAAGCCACACGATGCGGCCGGAGGCTTCGGTGAGAACGAGCTGACGGCGCTTGCGGAAGAGTGAATATTTCCGGTCGGTGAGATAGTCGCTCACGAGTTTTGTTCCCTTCATGCCGAAAGGAACGAAACGGTCTCCTTCTGCGGCGGGGCGCAACGTAAGTGGAAATATGATTTTGTCGGCGTCAAGACACACCGTGTCGGACGAACGGGACAGAACGAAGTTGTCGTCAATCGGCAACACATTGACTTTCAGACGGCCACCGGACTTCAGGACGTATGTTCCGTCTTCAATTATCTTCTGCGGCTGGATGGCGGGGAGATTGCGCTCTATAAGCAGACGCCCACGGTCAATGAGCAGTTCGTGACTCGAAGAAGCGAAAAGACGGCCGGACGGGGCGTCAAGACTGGCGTAGATCTGCTCTGTCTGCGCCGGGCTGAAACCGTATCGGCGCAGGATTTCATATAAAAGATAAGCCGGAGACGGCTCGGCTTTGAACTTATCTATATCAACAGCAACACCGCCGTCATAATCCGTCGCCACCCGCTTCACGGCCTCAACGGTCGCTGCGTCAAGCATGGTGATGGCATCGGTTACGTGGGCAGCGGCCCGGCTGACATTCTCGGAAAAGGCGGGATTGATTTCTTTCAGGAGCGGAATGATGTTGAGACGCAGCTTGTTGCGCACGACATCGTCCACGAGATTGGTACTATCGGTTACGTATGACTGTCCGACCGAAGCCAGATAGCGCTCTATGTCCTGCCGGCTGAGACACAGGAGGGGACGCTTGATATAGCCGTTAACGGGACGTATGCCTGTAAGCCCGCGCAATCCTGTTCCGCGGATGAGGTTTATCAGCACCGTCTCGACGCTGTCGTCACGATGGTGAGCAACGCAGATATCGGTCGCACTGATGTCACGGCGCAACTGTTCAAAGTAGTTGTAGCGAAGCTGACGGGCTGCCATCTCGATACTGACTTTATGCAACGACGCATAACTGAGTGTATCGAAATGGACAAGATGGAGCGGAACGGCCCGTGACTGACATAGGGACTTGACAAAATCCTCGTCCCGGTCGGACTCTTCACCACGCAAATGGAAATTACAGTGGACGGCCTCGACATCATAACCGAGGCCCGAAAGAATGAGCAGAAGAGCCACACTGTCAGCTCCTCCGCTCAATGCTATTATATGACGTCCGGCTCTGTCGAGCAGATTATGACGGGCGATAAACGACGCTACGGTTTCTTCAGTTCTCACGGCTCTACTCTACATATAGCACAAGACCCTTGAGATATTCTCCCTCCGGATGGTAGATGTTGACGGGATGGTCGGCCGGCTGGTGAAGCTGGTGCAGGATGCGTACCTTTCGGCCGGCAAGTGCGGCAGCTGTGAAAACGGCGTTGCGGAAGTTGTCTTTCGTGACCACCTGGCTGCAGGAGAATGTAAACAGTATGCCACCGGGCTTGATTTTCTCAAACGCCTTGGCGTTGAGACGGCTGTAACCTTTCAGTGCGTTATGCAAGGCCGCACGGTGTTTGGCAAAAGCGGGCGGATCGAGGATTATCAAATCGTAGTTTGAACCGGCGTCTTCAAGGTATTTGAAGGCGTCTTCACAGTAAGCCTCATGACGACCGTCCCCAGGGAAATTCAGTTCGACGTTCTGGCGCGTCAGTTCAATAGCCTTAGCACTGCTATCCACGGAATGAACAAGCTCTGCCCCACCCCTCATAGCATAGAAAGAGAAGCCTCCCGTATAACAGAACATGTTGAGAACCTTACGGCCATGGGAGTATTTTTCAAGCAGTGAGCGGTTTTCGCGCTGGTCGACGAAGAATCCGGTTTTCTGACCTTTCAACCAGTCAACACGGAATTTAAGACCGTTCTCTATCGCGATATTGTCATCGCTGCTACCATATAAGAAACCGTTCTCCTGACCAAGATCAGCCTTATATGGAAGTGTCGTCTCGCTCTTATAGAACACATTGGCCACCCTGCCGTCCATAACGTCGACCAGTGCCTTGGCAATATCAAGGCGGCAGACATGTATTCCGACACTATGAGCCTGCATCACGGCCGTCTGGCCGTAGACATCGATCACGAGTCCCGGGATATTGTCGCCCTCGCCATGTACCAACCGATAGGTATTGTTCTGCGGATTGTCCGCAATGCCGACAGCAATACGCATGGACAAGGCTGCCTGCAGACGCGAACGCCAGAACCCGGCGTCGATGGCTACGTCGCGGAACGAGAGCACCCGCACGGCGATAGAGCCTATCTGAAAATGTCCCACGGCAATAAACCGTCCGTCGCTGGTAAGCACTCTTACGGTCTCACCCTCTTCTATTCCTTCGTCACTGTGGTGGATTGCACCGGAAAAAACCCACGGGTGGAAGCGCTTCAGACTTTCCTCTTTACCCCGCTTTAGATATATCTGTTTGTACATTGTCATTATTGTCTGTTTTGATCAGTTCATATTCGCCCGTCTGCTTTAGCCTTTGCAGTTCTTCATACAACTTTATGCATGTCCAGGCATCAGTTGCAGCATAAAGTTTCTGTCTGTCGTTAAGAACATCGGCTTCCCAGTTTGTCAGCCTCTGCGTCTTGCTTATCTTCTGACCGAAGAAGTTTGCATATAGTTTCTGCAAGCTAAGATCTTCAATTCCCAACTCGCGAACACAATGCTGAAGCTCTATAAAGTTACCGGGAGTAAATCCAGCAATTTTATGAAGCATCATAAGGTCATCATGAAGAGACAAACCGATCTTGGGAACCGTCGTATCTTCCAGTAGACGGATTATATCGGCCGTCATGCCTGTATAGTTCAAACGGAACAGAAAACAGGTATCGTGAGAAGATACCTGAAGAAGTGCGACCTTATGGATTACACCTTTTTTAAATGACGGTCGGGTCTCCGTATCAACCCCAAGAATGGGCTGTGACAAAAGATAATCGACGGCTCGCTGTGCCTCACTCTGAGACACCACCACGACTATGCGTCCCTCGAACAACACACGTGGCAAATCTTTTATAAGCGATTTGTCGTACTTGCTATATAATAGTTTTTTCATTTACGAACTATTTTCAAGGTGCAAAATTACAAAAAAGCAGTGAGTTTATTGTAAAATATAAGTTTTTTCTGCTACTTTTGCAGAAGATTTGAGAAAGTTTGAATATGGCCAAAAGAAAGAAAGAGAACAAAGTGACGTCATTCGGTGACGCCATCGGTTTCAGCAATATATTCCAAAATGAAAAGGTGAACTTTACGATAGGCGTCATTTCGTTTGTCGTTGCAATATATCTAATATTATCCTTTATTTCCTTCTTTACAACCGGAGCTGCCGATCAGGGCCTCATTGCAGAGCCACGGCCCGGAGAAATAATGAATGTCAAAAGGGAATTTCAGAACAGTTGCGGCTCTTTGGGAGCGTATGCCTCCTACTTCTTCATCAAGCAATGCTTCGGACTCCCGTCTTTTCTGATACCAATATTCCTCATATTGGCATCCATGAAAATGATGCGCGTATATACCATATATCTCTCCAAATGGTTTGTATGTATCATAATCGTCATGGTATGGGCCTCCGTCACATTCTCAAAGTTCTTCACCCCACTGTTCATTGAAAGTTGGTTTAATCCCGGTGGAGACCATGGCATATACGTATGCCGGTGGATTGAGAATCTCGTCGGCTCACCGGGACTTATCGCTATTCTGTGTCTCACAGCCATAATTTTTCTCACTTACATAACGGCCGAGACCATATATGTAATAAGAAAGATGCTCAATCCGGTCAAATTCTTCACTGACAGGGTTAAGTTTGAGGTGACAAACGAGGACGGTAAGAACAACGATGCGCTTTCTTCCAATGACGAAACCTCAATTGAACCGGTTGAAGACCCCGAGGTTTTCGACAATCCGGAAACGCAGATTGTTGAATTTGACACAACGGAGAAAGAGGAAGACAGCAATGACGGTCCTGCGACAGAAAAAACAACAGAGAAAGCGACTGAGCCGAAATCGTCAGTCAAGGAAAATCCGGAACCAAAGGAACCGGGTATGGACATCAGCGTGGCCCACAGCGAGGAGAAAGCCATCGGAAAGTCGCTTGTCGGCAATCAAGGCGAGGTTACAGCCCCGTACGACCCGAAGCGCGACCTCGAAAACTATCATTATCCCACACTTGATCTCCTCAAGAAGTACGACAATGACGGCAAGCCATATATAGATATGGTGGAACAGACGGCCAACAAGAACCGCATCGTAGAGGTTCTGCGCAACTTTGGAGTGGAAATCAGCAGCATCAAGGCCACCGTCGGACCGACAATCACGCTCTATGAGATTACGCCGGCTCAGGGAGTGCGCATCTCCAAGATACGGAATCTTGAAGACGACATCGCCCTCAGCCTCTCGGCCCTCGGAATCCGTATCATCGCTCCTATCCCCGGAAAGGGCACTATCGGTATTGAAGTGCCGAACGCGAAGCCGAACATCGTGTCAATGGAGAGCATCCTGAACTCAAAGAAGTTCCAGGAGAGCACGATGGAACTGCCTTGCGCCGTCGGAAAAACCATCACAAACGAGGTCTTCATGTTCGACCTCGCAAAGATACCGCACCTTCTCGTGGCCGGAGCCACGGGTCAGGGTAAGTCCGTGGGACTCAACACCATCATCACATCACTGCTCTACAAGAAACATCCGGCCGAACTGAAAATCGTCCTTATCGACCCGAAGAAGGTCGAGTTCAGCATCTACGGCCCTATTGCCAACCACTTCCTGGCCAAGGTTCCCGATGAAGATGCCGAACCGATTATCACCGACGTCACCAAGGTTGTACGCACGCTGAACAGTCTCTGCAAAGAGATGGACACACGCTATGACCTCCTGAAGATGGCCGGAGCGAGAAACATAAAGGAATATAACAGGAAATTCATATCGCGACAGCTCAATCCGCAGCGCGGACATAAGTTCATGCCGTATATCGTGGTCATCATCGACGAGTTCGGCGACCTTATCATGACCGCCGGAAAAGAAATCGAGCTGCCTATCGCACGTATAGCCCAGCTGGCCCGTGCCGTAGGTATCCACATGGTGATAGCCACCCAGCGCCCGACGACAACAATCATCACCGGTAATATCAAGGCCAACTTCCCGGGCCGAATCGCTTTCAAGGTCAGCGCCATGATTGACTCGAAAACCATTCTTGACCGTCCCGGAGCGAACCAGCTGATAGGCCGCGGAGACCTTCTTTTCCTCAACGGCAACGAGCCGGTGCGCGTCCAGTGCGCCTTTGTTGACACTCCCGAGGTGGAGCGCATCAACGAATTCATAGCCAAACAGCAGGGCTACATCACACCTTTCGAACTTCCCGAGCCGGACACAGACACAGGCAGCGGCATAGGAAGCTCCGCCGATGTAGACATGCAGCATCTGGACCCGCTCTTCGAAGAGGCCGCCCGTCTGATCGTTCTCAACCAATCAGGCAGTACGAGCCTTATACAGCGCAAGTTCTCCATCGGCTACAACCGGGCCGGACGCCTCATGGACCAGCTCGAAAAAGCCGGCCTGGTGGGTGCAGCCATCGGCAGCAAGCCGCGCGAGGTCATGATACAGGACGAGGTCAGCCTCGAGAATCTGCTCAAAAGCATCGGAAGATAACCTTCCGGACGCCAAAGAGCGACAACATTCATTCAGGGATAACCGCAAAAAATATATCAAGATGAGAAAGACAGCCTTCATATTCATAATGACATTGATATGCAATGTCATTGCCGCACAGTCCGCAAAAAACATCCTCGACAAGACGGCCGCCGTCGTCAGCAATAAAGACGGAGTGTCGGCCGGATTCAAGATAACGGACGGACAATACGGAAATCTCAGCGGAACAATCGCCGTGAAAGGCCAGAAGTTTCAGGCTTCAACACCGCAGGTCAACGTATGGTTCGACGGTAAGACCCAGTGGACGCTGATGAAAAGCAGCAACGAGGTCAACGTAAGCAACCCTACAGCCAACGAGCTCGCCGCAATCAACCCCTACAACTTCATAAACATCTACCGGAACGGCTACAAATATGACATGAAGACCGTTGGCAAGGAGTTTCAGGTTCATCTCACGGCAACTGACAAGAGCCGCAAGATACAGGAAATGTACATCAACGTGAACAAGTCTTCCTATGTTCCTTCTCAGGTGAAAATGCTGCGTGGCGGCAAGTGGAGCACCATAACGATAAGCAACTTCAAGAAGGCTTCACTCAACGACAGCCAGTTCCGTTTCAATCCGAAGTCATATCCGGACGCAGAAATCATTGATTTAAGATAAGCCAAGAGAACCTACCGATGACCAAACTGCAGCTGTTCATACTGTTGCTCAACAATATCAGGAAGAGAAACAGCCGAAGTATACTCTCCGAGACCAACACGGCGGCGAGAGTCTTCACGCTCATCGGCATGGGCATTGTCTGCATCTATCTCATCGCAATGGGTGTCATGACAGGCCTCGCCGCAGCCGAAGACAACACGTTCACCATCGTCAGCTTCATGCCGTTCGTGCTTCTTCTCGATTTCGCCATGCGAATCAGCATGCAACAGACGCCGACCATATTCCTACAGCCATATCTCCTTCTTCCCGTCAGACGCTCCGACGTCATCAGCAGCTATCTGTGGTCGTCACTGCTGAATCCCTCAAATTTCATCTGGCTCTGCCTGTTCATCCCCTACACGGTCATTACCGTCTGCGGAGGAACGCCAGCCACGACAGCCGTCGCCATTCTCTTCGTCTGCCAGGCGCTGATGCTCGCCAACTGCCTTTGCTATCTCGGCGTGCGCACCCTGGCTGCAATCAACGTCCTCTGGTGGCTTCTTCCCGTTGGAACCATCGCCATTGGCGCCGCGGCCGGCTATGCCGTAGGCTACGAGAACGCGCTTCTGACGCTCAACGAGTACGGCTCCTCACCTGCGGCAGCTGTCTTCTGCATTGCCGCCGGCGCACTGCTGTTCTCAGCCGACATCCGAATCATATCCCGCACATCATACATGACGGCGGCCAGCAAATCCGATATCCGTATCAAATCTTTCCCCAAAGAAACATTCTTCAACCGCTATGGCCTCGCCGGCGAATACATAAAACTGGAAATAAAGAGCATCATGCGCAACAAATCGCTGCGCAACCGCTTTCTGCAAAGCCTCCTACTTATCGTCATTTTCTGTGCCATGATAACCGTCACGGCCACGGAAGAGATTGGATATGACGACAGCATGCTCTGTCTCTACTGCTTCGCCATCATCGGCATAAGCAACCTCAGCAACATGATGGGACCGGAAGGAAACTACATTGACCTGCTAATGGTCCACAAGGAGAACATCCTTACCATGCTCCGGGCCAAATACTATCTTTTCTGCGCCGTCCTGCTGCTCCCCGCCGTAATTCTCATTCCGACGGTCGTCAGCGGCAAATTCCCGCCGACGATGATGCCGGCCTACGTCTTCACCGTCACCGGGATACAGTATCCGGCCCTTTTCTGTCTGGCTGCATACAACCGCCAGACACTACCACTGAACTCAAACATCTTCAGCAAGACGACAACCGACGCCCTGCGCCCGATGCTTATACTGCTGTTCGTCATCGTGCTCCCCATGGCGGCCGTCACTCTTCTGACCTCCATCCTCGGCAACACGGCCGCCTTTGCCGTCCTCACCGTCATCGGACTATGCTCAACACTGCTGAGTCCGTTATGGATGCGCGGTGTCTACAGACTCATGATGGCGCGTCGCTACATCAACATCGAAGGATTCCGGGCGACGAGAGAACGCACATGATCCCGCATACCGAGGCAATCAAGACAAGCATATCAAGACAAGACAAGCATATCAAATATGTATTTCACAGGAATAATCATCGCTATCAGCACATTTCTCATCATCGGGATATTCCATCCCGTGGTCATCAAGACAGAATATTACACCGGCACCCGCCTGTGGTGGGTCTTTCTCCTTGCCGGCATAGCAACCGTGACGACCGCCCTTTTCGTCGAGAACATCATGGCATCGGCGATTCTCGGCGTTTTCGGGGCGTCATGCCTGTGGTCCATCGGCGAGCTATTCGATCAGAAGAAGCGGGTCATGAAAGGCTGGTTCCCCATGAACCCGAAACGCAAGCATGAATATGCTGACAGGAAAAACGAAGACGGACAGGAGAAATGAAAACAATACTGATACTCGTAGGAAAGACCGCCGACAAGCATTTTGCCGCCGGCATCAGCGACTATACCGAGCGCATAGGCCACTACATGCCGTTCGAGATCATCACCATTCCGGAGCTGAAGAACACGAAAAACCTCACCGAGGAGCAGCAGAAGCAGATGGAGGGCGAACTCATAGCCCGACAGCTCCAGCCCTCCGACACCGTCGTACTCATGGACGAGCACGGCCGCGAGTTCCGGAGCGTGGAGTTTGCCGGATGGCTCGAACAGAAACGCAACACGGCCAGACGCCTCGTCTTCATCATCGGAGGCCCTTACGGCTTTTCCGGACGCATCTACGACAGGGCCAACGAGAAGATTTCGCTGTCCCGGATGACCTTCTCCCACCAAATGGTGCGCCTCATCTTCACCGAACAGATATACCGGGCGTGCACCATCATCCGCGGAGAGCCGTATCACCACGAATAGCATAACTATACATCAGAACCGAATCATGAACACAGACAAGCATATCAGACGTGGACTTGTTCTTGAAGGCGGAGCCATGCGCGGCATGTTCACAGCCGGCATACTTGACGTGATGATGGAACGGGGCATCGCGCCCGACGGCATCATAGGCGTCTCCGCGGGTGCCGCCTTCGGTTGCAACTACAAATCACGCCAACCCGGACGCGCCTTGCGCTACAACATGCGCTTCGCCCGCGACAAACGCTACAGCGGTATTCACTCGCTGCTCACCACGGGCAACATCTTCAATGCCGAGTTCGCCTACCATACCGTACCGACGGAACATGACATCTTCGACGGCGAGACCTTCGAGAGCAATCCGATGGAATATCATCTCGTATGCACGGACGTCGACACGGGACGCGCCATATATAAGAAATGTGACCGCAGCGGACATGAGTTTTTCGACTGGGTGCGCGCCTCAGCGTCCATGCCCGTCGTCTCGCGCATCGTCGAACTTGACGGTCTCCGGCTGCTCGACGGCGGTGTGGCCGACTCCATCCCGCTCCGGTATTTCGAGTCCATCGGCTACAGCCGCAACCTCGTCATACTGACACAGCCGGAGGGATACGTCAAACGCCCCGTCCGCCTCATGCCCCTGATACGCCTTGCCCTCAGAAAACATCCGGAGATGGCGCGCGCCATGGCCCGACGCCACGAGATGTACAACGCCCAGACAGAGTTTGTCCGGCAAGCCGAGCGCGAGGGACGCTGCATGGTCATACGGCCCGACGCCCCGCTGCCCATCGGCCACATATCCCACGACGCGGAAGAGATGAAGCGCGTGCATGCCATCGGACGCGAAATGGCCATGAGACGGATAGAGGAAATCAGAGAATTCTTCGCATAAAGGGAATGTGACGCCCCACTCCGCGGCGCCACCGGACGACGGCGGAAGACCGCAGAGAGCGACATCCCGCAACGACCCCAATAGACAGAACATTTAAAAAAAGAAAGAAACACTTATGAGAATAGACATCATCACCGTTTTACCGGAAATGCTGGAAGGTTTCGTCAACGAGTCCATTCTGGCACGCGCCCAGAAAAAAGGACTGGCCGAAATACATCTTCACAATCTTCGCGACTACACGACGGACAAGTGGCGCCGCGTCGACGACTATCCCTACGGCGGTTTTGCCGGTATGGTCATGCAGTGTGAACCCATTGACCGCGCCATCTCGGCACTGAAAGCGGAACGCGACTACGACGAAGTCATCTTCACGTCGCCCGACGGAGAGCGTTTTGACCAGCACGTGGCCAACGAGCTGTCCATGAAGGGCAACATCATCATTCTCTGCGGCCACTATAAAGGCATCGACCAGCGCGTCCGCGACCATCTCATCACCCGCGAGATAAGCATCGGCGACTATGTCCTGACGGGCGGTGAACTTGCTGCCGCCGTAATGGCCGACGCCATCGTGCGCATCGTTCCGGGTGTCATCGGCGACGAGCAGAGCGCTCTTTCCGACTGCTTTCAGGACGACATGCTTTCCGCTCCCATCTACACCCGTCCCGCCGACTATAAGGGATGGAAAGTTCCGGAAATCCTCCTCAGCGGCAACGAGGCAAAAATCAAGGCGTGGGAGATGGAACAGGCCATGGAGCGCACGCAAAGACTGAGACCGGATTTGCTGAAATAAGCGCAGAGGGCATGACGATGACGCCACGGAGCCATCTAGACGGCTCAAAGATTCATCCCAAAATCTTACCGCCGTGCCCATGCCGGCCCGTCCCTCACCGTTCCCCCTCAAAAAAAGCGAAAAGCCCCAAGGGTCGTTCCTGACACCTTGGGGCTTTTTGCGCCTGTCGCGCACTACTTATTTCGTTTCCTTCTCCTTTTCCGTCTTCATCGGCTTGTAACGCTTGTTCAGACCGTTAATGACATCCTTGGTGATGTCATGCTTCTTGTCTGCAAACAGGATATTGTCACCGGCCTTCGACATGATGAGGTCATATTTCTTGGTCTTGTTGTAGACCGTCAGGAAGCTCTGGAGCGAATCGCGCAGCGCCTCGTTATACTTGGCTGTCTCTGCGTCAAGCTCAGAAGCCAGACGGTTCTGAAGCTCCTGCAGGTCCTCCTGCTGGCGCTGGATGGCGGCCTGAACGGTTGCTGCCTGCTCGCGGCTCGTAAATCCGTTGTTGTTCATCTTGTGCTGGAAATTGTTCACAGCCGCCTGCAACTGCTGTCCTTTTGAGTTCAATGTATTGCGGGCGTTGTTGCTCTTCTTCTGCAGTACCAGCGAGAAGTCCTTGCAAAAATTATACTGTGACATCAGCGAATCAACCTCTACGTATGCAATCTTCATTCCTACAGTCTCCGTAGAGTTCTTGGCCGGCTGTTCGTCCATCTGAGGAGTTGAATTGTTGCAGGCTGTCATCAACAGCGCTGAAACCGCGCCCACCGACATGGCGCGAAAAAACTTGTTATTATTCATTATCTTAATTATATTAGAATTCTACTTTTCTCTCTCTTTCACACCACAAGCACTCTGCCGCCGCATGTCCCTGTCCTGGTCCATCACGCAGTGTATGCCACGGTCCTTCATCGCCTGACTGTCATGTATGTGCTGCGAAGAGAAACGGCCGTTCTTGCGGAATAGCACTTTCACGCAGAAAAATGCCATACCGATAGCAATAATTAACGTGCTCAGTAGCAATATCTCAATCATATTCTGTAACTTTGCGGGTACAAAGATAATGTAAATAAATCAATTACAACCCAACTACCATATAAAAAAGAAGAATAATGAGTAAAACTAATTTAAATCCGCAATGCGTTTTTGACCAATTCGCCAAAATAAATGAAATTCCACGTCCGTCGAAGCGTGAGGAAAAGATGATTGAATATCTCAAGACATGGGGCGAGAGCCGCAATCTCGACACAAAGGTTGACGCAACCGGCAACGTCATTATCAGAAAGCCGGCAACTCCCGGATTTGAGAACCGCCAGACCCTGATCCTACAGAGCCACATGGATATGGTATGCGACAAGCTCGTTGACATCGAGTTTGATTTCGACAAGGATGCCATCCAGACATACGTGGACGGCGAATGGCTCTGCGCAAAAGGAACGACGCTCGGCGCCGACGACGGCATCGGCGTGGCCATAGAGCTGGCCCTGCTCGACTCCAGCGACATTGAACACGGCCCAATCGAATGTGTGTTCACACGCGACGAGGAAACACAGCTGACCGGTGCGAGCGGCATGGAAGCCGGATTCATGACCGGCGACATGCTCATCAACCTCGACAGCGAGGACGAAGGCCAGTTCTTCGTTTCCTGCGCCGGCGGACGCAGCACGACAGCCGTCTTCGACCTTGAGCGCGAAGACGCGCCGGAGGGATATTTCTTCATGCAGTGCTCCCTGAAAGGCCTCAAAGGCGGCCACTCCGGCGACGACATCGACAAGAAGCGCGCCAACGCCATCAAGATTCTCGCCCGCTTCCTCTACATGGAGATGGAGAAGTTTGACATCCGCCTGAGCCGCTTCGATTCAGGAAAGATGCACAACGCCATCCCGCGCGACGGAAAGTTCACCATCGCCGTGCCCAACGACAAGAAGGAGAACGTGCGTGTCGACTGGAACATATTTGCAAGTCAGGTTGAGGACGAATACCACGTGTCCGACAAGGAGATGGTGTTCAATATGGAGAGCACTGAGGCCGAACCTGTCATCAGGCAGGACATAGCAGTCCGCTTCGTGCGCGCCCTCCAGGCCGTCGACAACGGCGTCTTCGCAATCTGTCAGGACGAGGCGCTGGCCGGCATGGTGGAGACATCGAGCAACATAGCCAGCATCGTCACGGAAGACAACAAGATAACCATCGTCTCCTCACAGCGCAGCAACGTCATGAGCAATCTCGACAACCAGTGCAACACCATCAAGGCGCTTTTCGAGCTGGCCGGAGCAAGCGTATGCCAGAACGACGGCTATCCCGCATGGAAGATGAACGCCGACAGCCTCCTCACACGCATTGTCGTCGACACCTATAAGTCGCTCTTCGGCAAAGAACCCATCGTCAAGGGCATACACGCCGGTCTGGAGTGCGGTCTGTTCTCCGAACGCTACCCAAATCTCGACATGGTTTCATTCGGTCCGACGCTCCGCGGTGTCCACACTCCGGAAGAACGTCTTCACATACCAACCGTAAAGATGGTTTGGGACCACATCATCGAGATTCTCAAGAACATCCCCGTGAAGCAATGAGACGGATTTTCTATCCACTATTCTGCGCCGCGATGCTGCTGTCCGCCTGCGGACAACAGCATGATGCCGAAGTTCTCGTCAAGGACTTCATGAACGAAAACCTAAAGAACCCGGCCGCGCTGACAAACGTAGACTTCGCGAAACTGGACTCTACGGCACGCCTCAACGACTCCATCATAAACGTCCTGAGAGCATTGGCCGGACAATCCGGCCGCTATCGCGACGGTATCCGCTATTCGGACAAGAAGCAGGAAAAACCTCTGAAAATACTGCGCGTACAGTATAAGATAGATACGACCGAATGTTCTGACACGTATTATCTGAACCGGGACATAACGGAAGTAATTGCCGTAAAGGTCAATTAAACCTCCGCCCGACATCAACACCAACCTATCCCTTCCGCTTTCGCTCCGCGACAATGTCCGGACAAAAGCAGAAGGGATTTTGTTTTGGCCCGACATATTTATCGGCCGCACTACACATTATTATATATATAGGAGATTCCGTTTCTGAAGATGGAGATTCCGTTTCCCAAAATACCGGACACAAATCGCATACCATCTCCTCCACAGCTATTCGTAATGCCATTACATGCCCTTCTGCCACACGCCGAAGATTTTCCTATACGCCAAAGTTTTTTTTCATTTCGCCTCCACACAGTTCTCACACCATTATTAATAAGGTCTCCATTCCGTTTTTTCATTCCATACGCCCCAAAATCCGAGGTCAGGCACACTTTTTTCTAAAAAAATGCGCGTAAAATTTGCAGGAATAAAATAAAAGCATTACCTTTGCATCGCATTTGAGAGAAAGTGCTTACGGTTCTAAAAAAAGAGCGTAAAAAGGAAGTTTGGGTGAGTGGCTGAAACCAGCAGTTTGCTAAACTGCCGTACGGGTTTACCGTACCGGGGGTTCGAATCCCCCAGCTTCCGCACTTTCAAGCAATGGTCGATTCATCTAATGGTTAGGATACAAGATTCTCAATCTTGGCATAGGGGTTCGATTCCCCTATCGACTACAAACCACGAAAAAGGCTTCAGAGTTTTCTGAAGCCTTTTTTCATGTCTCATCTCACGACAATCGTCCTGAACCAATCGCGCAGAACACCTTTATAGCGGTTCTGCGAATCACAAACCATAATCAGCACGCGGCTCCCGTTGGCGAGTTTCGGACCGAGACACATTCCTTCGTAGTTTGCAAGGTTCTGGCGGAAAAGGTTCAACTTGGTGCGGAACTCAGCCACAAGCTCCTTTTCGAGCACCTGAACCGGCTGCCGCGCGGCCATCTGTCCCGACATTGACTGCTGAGAGGATACCTGTCCCGGCTGCTGCGCGGCCGACGGATTGACCATATACAGCTTGCAGGAAACATTGGCGTATGGAATGACGGCTGACGAAGAAGAAAAGAACTCTCGTTCAAGCACGAGCAGACGCCCGTCGTCGAGAGCGCACAGTTCGCTCACGCCCATGGCGTAATGGCGCGCCGGCTTGCGTACGGCGGGCTCATCCATTTCGTAGAGATACTGTTCTGCCGGCTGTAGGCGGTCGTCAAAACTCTGAAGACGCAAGCGGTTGCGCACCGGATTGAACGGGCCTGCCTGCGGTCCGTCGGCGGGCAGGGTGCTCTCGGTTGTTGTCCAGAAGCGGTGGGTCACGGCATTATACGTTAGCGACTCCAAGCCATAATTACCTGTGGCGGAAACAAATACGGACGGCATGTCCAGCCGCCGGCCCGTGCGCCGGCCGTCAAGGGTATGTTCATAGACAGCGTTATCTCTCTCTCCGCTCACGAAAACCGTGCCAGCCAAGGGAAACCACGCTATCCCCTCCATGTCGCGGTTGGGCATGCCGGCCGACCGGTAACCTTCGTTCACGACATTCGTTATTTTTCCGGAAACGGAATCAAGGTCAATGCGGAAGACATAGAAGCCGTCTTCCGCCGCCTTGTCGCTCACGAGCGCATAGCGGTTGCCGCCGAGATAGGTTATGCCGCTGTAGTTTCCCGCGGGAATCGACCGATGGAAACGTTGCTGCGGATTGACCGTAAAGGAAAGACGCCTGGGAGATTCTGACCGCGAGATGGCATCAGAAGAAGAAAGCGCGATTGTTTCCGGCTGCGGAAAAGACACAGACACCGCCGACGCACCGCCGGCGATGTCTGTCTGTGCGAAAGATACTGATGTCAAGACTGACAAGAACAACACGCAAGATATTTTTCTACTCATTGTTTCATCAACAGATTGCTGTTCGTTATTCCATCAACATTGATTGATTCCACCGACGGTATTTACTTGTGGGACGGAATCTATCTACTTATGGAACGGCTTTATCACGAACGTGAAGTCGCGGTCGCCGTACAGCAGACGGTAGTTTCTGAGCGCCACAGCACCCCAACTGTTCACGCAGGCGAGTCCGGCCTGACTTTGCTGTATGTGAACCTGAGTGAGGTCACGTTCAACGAGGTCGCCACTGTGGCGGCCGTGTGTCTTCTCCTTCTTCATGCCGTCGTCGAGGTCGTCGGTGAGATAGTGAAGCGCGCTGCACTCCATCGGCGCCGTGGAATAGAACGTGAGTCCCCTGCCCGACTTCCGGTCGAACACCGTGAAACGGCGCACGTCGGTGTGGTTGCCGCTTTCCTGCGGACGGATGTACGGAAAATATTCATCTTTCACATCGTTTTCATACTCTCCGATGAACTCGCTGCTGTTGCGGTCCGAATAGTTTTCTATCGGTCCGCGACCGTAGTATTCTATGCACGAATAGTTCTTTGGCATCTGCAACTGCATTCCGTAGCGGAACATATCGGGCACCTTGGCCTCCTTGTCAGCCGTGAACCGCTGGCGCACAACTATCTCACCGGAAGGCAGGAGCGCGTAGGTCATGGCGAGCTGAGCGCTGACGTCAGGCATGTCGAACCGCGCCGTCACCACGGCACAGCTGTCCGTCATGCCATATTCCACGCCCTTCAACTTCATCTGCGGATTCTTCCACACGGCCTGCTTCCGCTGCAACTGCGCGCCGTAGTCATTGTCAGTCGGCGCACGCCTGAACTCGGGCGTCAGCGGCTCGCGGTCGAGAAGCATCGGCTCACCGTCGACATCAAGATAGTCTATCCAGCCCGACTGACGGCCTACGGTCATTGTCGTGCCAGCGGCGGTAATGGCGATATATGAAGTCGTCTCGCGGACGTCGAACACAGACTTCGCGCTTTGGGTCTTCCGCCCCGACTTCTTCACGCCATTGGTCTTCGCGGCGTCACTCCCGGCGACATTGCCGTCGCCCGCAGCATCATTCATATCCGAAACAATGTTGATGACAGGATAGATGTATGGCTGAACGACAAGCTGACGGCGGGCAACAACCTGCCCCTTGTCCATCAGCGGGGCGGCCTCGCGGAGGGCAAAACTGAAGCTGACGGCAATCTCCTTGTCGGGATATTGCTCCACAAGAGCGGCTATGCAGTCACGCAAACCGGCGTCCTCGATGGTTTTCCGGCCCTGCGGCTGTATACCACTGACGTCGATGGAGACGGACTGGGACGGGGCGCCGGTGTCAAATGCCGTGACCGTGGCGGTCAGAGTCAGGTCGTCAAGCGACTTGAAGAAATTCTCGTTGAAGACCTCGAAACGTCCGTCACGGATGCCCTTGTCCTCCACCCATGCGTTCTGATAGTAGTATCCCACTTCGTAGGCGTGGGGATTGAGTCGCCGGTCGGGCGCGATAATGCCGTTGCAGTTGAAGTTGTAGTCGCTGGCGGGGTAACGGCCGTAGTCGCCTCCGTAGGTGAATATCTCCTTTCCTGTGATACGACTCTTGTCACGAAGTCCCTGATCGGCAAAATCCCAGATGTATCCGCCCTGATATTTGGGGTACTTGCGAACAAGGTTCCAATACTCCTTGAAGCCTCCCATCGAGTTGCCCATCGCGTGGGCGTATTCACACTGTATCAGCGGACGCGGATTGTCCCCGCGGGCATACTCCTCACAACGCTTGTAGTCGCGGTACATCGGACAGTAGATATCCGTCTTTCCGTTCTGTCCGGCCTGCTCATACTGCACGGGGCGGCTGCCGTCCAACGCTTTCACGCGGTCGTAAGCCCGCTCAAAGTTCTCACCGTAGCCGGCCTCGTTGCCAAGACTCCAGACTATGATGGAAGGATGGTTGCGCAGCGTGATGACATTGGCCTCGTTGCGCTCGATGTGGGCAAGGGCATAGTCAGGACGTTTTGCCAGCGTCTCCTTGCCGTAGCCCATACCGTGGCTTTCGATGTTCGCCTCTGCCGTGACATAGAGTCCGTAACGGTCGCAAAGTTCATACCATCGCGGGTCGTCCGGATAGTGGCACGTGCGGACGGCGTTGATGTTGAGCCGTTTCATGATGCGTATGTCCTCCTCCATGCGCTCCATGCTCACGATATAGCCGCCGTCGGGGTCAAGTTCGTGGCGGTTTACACCCTTGATGAGCACGGGACGGCCGTTGACGAGCAGCTGGCCGCCGGCAATCTCCACATGGCGGAAGCCAACCCGCTGCCTCACCACCTCGACGGTCTCGCCGCCCCGGCGCAACGTGACATACAGCGTATATAGATAAGGTGTCTCCGCCGTCCACGGTTTTACGTCCTCCAGCGTCACTCCGCCGTGCCACGACTTTCGTCCGGACGCCGGTTCCACCGCCACGGGAGTTGTCTTCGAGGCACCTTCAACGACCATCTCGACACTGACGTCTTTTCCTTCCACGTCGACATCGACGCTGAGCGCGCCCGTCCGGAAGCCGCTTTCACGTGTCAGGTCGGCCGCGATGCGTATGTCCCGGATGTGGGTCTTCGGCCGCGAATAGAGATAGACCTCGCGGGCAATGCCCGTGAAACGCCAGAAGTCCTGATCTTCGAGATAGGAGCCGTCACACCAGCGCATCACCAGCATGGCTATGAGATTGCTGCCGGGACGCAGAAACTTCGTTATGTTGAACTCTGCCGCGACTTTTGAGTCTTCACTGTAGCCCACGTATTTTCCGTTGACCCACAGCATGAGGTTGCTCGTGGCCGAGCCGACATGAAAATAAACCTCGCTGCCCTTCCAGTCGTCTGGCAACGTGAACGTGCGGCGGTAGGAGCCAGTGTAGTTGTCCGTCTGGCTGACATAAGGCGGATTGTTCTTGAAAGTAGTGGCCCAGGCGTAGCCGACGTTCTTGTAGATGCGGTCGCCGTAGCCGTTCAGTTCGAACAGTCCCGGCACAGGAAACTCCGTCCACGACGAATCGTCAAAACCGGGCTTGAAGAAATCGCGCGGCCGGTCGGCATGGTCTCTCACAAAACAGAATCTCCACATTCCTTCCATCGAAAGATAGCGCGACGAGGCTTTCTTGTCGCCCCTGTCGGCCAACGCGCGGTTCTCGTATGCAAAATAGTTGGCACGGCGCAACTCACGGTTCTGCTGGTTCAGCTCCGGATTCTTCCACACCGGTTCCGCGGCACTTGCGCAGCCTGCCGCTGCTACGGTCAGAAATAAGATAAGTTGTCTAAGCATGTCTGTCTAAGGTCTTTATAGTAGTAACAATCGGTTGTCGGAGGATGACATTGAATTGGCAGAGACATATTTCCGCTACAAATCCAATGCCCGTCCTCTCACTTATTCATAATCATCAATCACGGAGTTCGTGAAATCAAGCATCGGCTTGCCGGCCCTGTACATCTGCTCCATCCGGTCAAGCCATCCGTCGCCGTTGAAGAAACCGTCGTCCACCTGATGCCAGCAGCAATAGTCCTTCATGCGCAGATAGCGAATGTACTCGTAGTCACGCGGGAAACCGGACGGACATGTCTTCAGCTTCTCCAGCCCGAAACCCTGACGGTCGTTCCATCCGGCACTCTCGTCGGCACCGTAGTAGCGAAGGAAGTCCTCGCTCTCTACACATCGCAGCCATTCGTCGATGTTGCCCATTATCTCGTTGCGGCACGCCGTGAGAATGTTCGTCGGCAACCAATAGTCACCGCAAGCCACAAGACAGTGGCCCGGTTCGAGATGGATATAGTAGCCGCCGTGCAGCGACTTCTTTCCATGGGCGGCGATGTATGCCCCGAAATGATTCTTATATGGTGACTTGTCGTTGGAGAAACGTGTGTCACGGTTGAAGCGGTACGTACAATCTTTTACCGTCAGATGGGCCACGGAGGCGTCAAACGTAGCGATGCGTGCGATGGCCTCGGCCACGCCCTGCTCAAAACTCTCCCTCACTGCCTGATACTCCGCCTTATGCTCAAGAAACCACTGACGGTTGTTGTTAGCCATCAGTTCGCGCAAAAACTTCAATATTCTGTCTGAATCCATACGTTATATACTTTTATTATTGTGCAAATATAGCGAAAAGTTCTGAAATTGTTTCCTACAGACGCATATAAAGAAAATCAGATTTTGTCATAGCATATAAAATTTCAACTGATTATAATATGGAATTATATGGAAAACAGCTATAGAAAATCATTTGTCCGTCTTTATTCGTTTTTTCCATCGTTTTTCCTTAATTTTGCCACTTCAAGAAAAATCATGCTGAAAGATGAAAAAAGAAGAGAGATACAGCTATATATTGGAATATTTCAGACGTGAAATGCCGGAAGTGAACACAGAACTGGAATTCGGAAGTATTTTCCAGTTGCTTGTCGCCGTCGTGCTCAGCGCACAATGTACCGACAAGCGCATCAATCAGGTCACTCCGGAACTGTTCAGACGCTATCCGACGGCAAAGGAGATGGCCGATGCCGACGTCGACGATATTCTGGAATACATCAAGAGCGTTTCTTATCCCAACGCCAAGGCAAAACATCTGGTTGCCATGGCACAGGCGCTGGCGGAAAAACACGGCGGTGAAGTTCCGTCGGACATGAACGACCTTCTTGACCTGCCCGGCGTTGGACGGAAAACGGCCAACGTGATACAGTCGGTCGCTTTTGGAAAGTCAACGATGGCCGTTGACACGCACGTGTTCCGCGTCAGCCGTCGCCTTGGACTGGTCCCGGCAAAAGCCGACACACCACTGAAAGTAGAACAGGAGCTCCTGAAACACATTCCGGAAGCCGACATTCCGAGAGCCCACCACTGGCTACTGCTCCACGGAAGATACGTATGCACGTCACGGAAACCACATTGCGACAAATGCGGCCTGGAACCAATTTGTCCTAAAAAACTGGAAAATTCCAAATTATAATTCTCATGGGTGAGATTTACTGATAAACAAAAAAAAGACACTCAAGACAGAGTCCGCACAGGCTTTCTGACTTGAGTGTCTTTATTTTTATTTCATTATTCCGAAACGTTGCGGCCGGCAGTTTCTGCGATAGCAAGAAACGCTCCTGCGCATCTGTTTGCATAGAATCATTTTTTCTTTTTCTGATGCGTGTTGTCGCCGTTTGCTTTCTTCAGCATGCGACGGTGAAACTTCTCCTCCGCCTTTATAACGTCGAATAGTTTGCTTGCCGAAATCACCGTGAGAAATTTCTCATGATAAGTCTGCTGTATCTTCTTCAGTTCGAGATCCAGTTTGTCACGCTGCCTTATCACATCACGGCATCCGGATTCGTCAGCCGGTTTGTTCTTGCCCAACTGCCGCATACGGTCAAAAATCACGCGCGACTTCTGTTTCATCTCATTGTAAAGCGGAAAGAATTTTGCCGCTTCCTTTTGGGTCAGACGGGCGTCCTTTGTAATAAAACATTCCATCTCCGCCTTAAACTTCTCCGGCGAGAACTTTTGGCCGGAATCCTGTGCCTTTAGCGTGACAATCGCGAACAGACACAGGAGAACCATTGAAAATTTCTTCATATTTTCCCTCCCATTATTTCTTTATTCACTTGCAAGATAGGCATAGATGTCCATATTGTCCATCATAGCATAGTCAACAACCTCATCTTCGTATGTGTCTGCAGTCGCATTGTGGTAGTTTGCCACAATCGTCTCACTGGGTTGAGGTTGTTTTTCGAATAATGACTTACCATAATATAATGTCAATCCGAACACAGCGACACAGAAACAAGCGGCCGCAGAGACGATAGTCCTTGATACCGTCATACGCCGACGACGCATAGGAACGACTTTTGCTTCTTCCTGAGACGGCAGTTTGTCCATCATCATGGATGTGAAGCTGTCGAAATATCCCTCCGGAACACGGAACGGCGTCCGTCCACCGGCCTTACTCCTGATATATCCTTCTTCGTTCTTCATATTTATTCTTTTGCTTATCTGACGCCTAAAACTAAAGAAAGTTTAATCGTGCGACTTAAAATATTCTGATATTTTTTTCACTGCGATATGGTATGAAGCCTTCAGCGCGCCTTCCGACGTCTTCAGTATCTTGCTCATCTCACTGTATTTCATATCGTCAAAATATCGCAGATTGAACACCGTGCGCTGGACATCGGGCAGCCTGGAAATGGCTTCTTGCAGCATTGCCTCTGTCTCATTGCCGTCGAAATACTCATCTGCCAACAGCATCTGGGCTACGCCGGAATCCTCGGCATCGGCACTTACGGAAGACCGGTTCTTGCTGCGGCGCATGAAATCAAGGCTCTCATTGATTGCTATGCGGTATAACCACGTGGAAAGTTTGGAATCATTGCGGAACGAATCGAGATGGCTCCACGCCTTTATGAAAACATTCTGAAGAACATCATTGGAGTCTTCGTGAGTCAGAACGATACGGCGGACCTGCCAATACAGCTGTTCGCTATATTGACGTACAACCGCCTCGAAGGCCTTGTGTCTGGTCTCCGTGCAAAGCAGTTGGTCTGCTATCTTCTTTTCGTCATACTGTTCCACTCTCATTATGACGGGTTATTCCAGAAAAGGTTTAAGCTTATCATATATGACATCATCATAACCATATACGTCGGGATAGCCGGCAAGCCGTCCTGTCAGCGGGTCCGGATATATCGTATAGTAGGTTATTGTCAAAGGGACATGGGGCTTGACCTGCAACGAGTTGACCAGCTTGCGGTTGTTGCCCTCATTGGCGACATATTTCCGACCCCGCGGGGTCTGCGGAGGTATATCCATGGATATTCGCAGACGGTCAAGAAGCCACTCGTCAGGGTCGCCAAGAAGGAATAGCGCCAAATCGAACGGACGCTCCACGCGAACACACCCATGGGAGACGCCACGGTTGCTGCGGCCGAAGAAAGCCCTTGTTGACGTGTCATGAAGGAATACGGAGAAACTGTTGGCAAACCGGAAGACTATGCGACCAAGCGAATTGCCTGCCCCACCCTCCTGAGCCACACGGTATTTGCCGCTCTTGAGCATTTCAGCTGTAACGTCCTCTGGAGATATATGCTCGCCGGACTCGCGATGTACGATATAATAGCGGTTGCGCTCGAAATAGTCCGGATCACCGGCATGCAGCGAAACTTCATTGCGGATGATGCTCACCGGAATATTCCACACCGGATTGACTTCCATCCGCTCTATCTCACTCGTCAGCAATGGCGTCTTCGTCTTACTCGTTCCGCAGCCAACTTTCATGTCCAGAACACTGTCACCGTCAAATGCGTACAGATGATATGCGGGTATGTTCACGACGACACGCTTGCCATTACCGTCCGGCCGTTCTTTCTCCCGCCAGCGACAACGCTCCATGTTGCATATTATCTTCTTGCGGTAAGCCTTATCTCCGGCCGTCTTCAGTTCACGCTGGAGCTTGTAATAGAGCGTATCACGGGGCTGAACGCCGGCAAGGAAAGACCCGACGGAGTCAGCGGATACACTACGCAATGCATCAGAAAAAAAAGAATTGTCGGAACATTCGATTGGTATATCGAAAAGACGGCGATAAGCCGGAGCCGCCGAAGGAGAGTCTTCGATAATGTCAAGACGGTTCAGCAGATACTGGGGGGTGACAAATCCGAACCGCTGGCCGGAGGAGTATTTCAGGAAAGCCTTGGTCAAACTGTATTCAAGACGGGCCGCAACCTTATTGATACAATTCTCCGCGTTGTCAAAATCAAGACTGCGGAAACGTCTGAGGTCGGCCGCAATAGCACTGTCACCGAACACCGACGACGCAAATCCCATCTCACCGACCCGTGAGACATACGACAACAGCGTGTCGGAACGGCCGTCCGCTCCCAACCTGTCTATCCAGATAAAACGTCCTTTACCCGTGAGATAATATTCGCGGAGATACCGTCCGGACAGCGTTCTGTCACCATCGGCCCTGCAAAGTGCCTCTATATTATCTCTTATCTTACCGGCATCCAAGACGTATGCAGCCGTTCTCAAATCCGAGAACGCCTCCACCGTCATACTGCTTATACTTGAATCCGAAGAATTGTCGTCGCATCCGGCAAACAGCGTCAGCGACAACAAGCCTGCAAATATCAGCGGATAGAAACCTTTCTTACAACCTTGCCGATCTTCAGAATATAACAACCTCGTGGTATATTAAGTTCAACACGTTGAGCCGGACTCTCTATCTTGACAGAAGCAACGGGTTTTCCTGTCAGTGAAACAACTTCAAGGACCATACCTGCGGCTCCTGTGACATGCAGGGTAGACTGATTCACCGTTATGTTTATATTGGGCTCATCAATCTGTTCCATTGCCGCCATCTCCATCCCTGACGCTGTTGCGGATGAAACGGGAAGCAAGGTAAATGCGAGGACAATCGCTGATATAAGTAGATTTTTAGCCATGTAATATTCTCTTTTTGTTTCTGCAAATATACGGTTTAATTGCGAAATGACAAAGTTTTCTGTTAGAAAAATACAATAATAATGTCTTTTAAACGTTTATAACGGCCATTTCCTCCGCAAGAACGGTATCCGGAAATATCCGACGGGCCTCCTCGAGCAATGTTTCTTCGCTGTCGTAGCGCGCCGAATAATGACCGAGAATAAGTTTGCCGACTCCTGCGTCATGAGCCACACGAGCCGCCTCCGATGCTGTCGAATGCCAATACTTGCGGGCGCGTTCGGCGTTGTCGGAGCCGTATGTACTCTCGTGATAAAGCGCCGACACGCCTTTGACAAGTTCATGGAGTTTCGGGATGTAGCGCGTATCGCTGCAATAGGCATAGCTCCGCGCCTCAGCCGACGGAACCGTCAACCGGCTGTTGGGAATGACGTCGCCATCGGGAGTAATCCAGTCTTGCCCGCTTTTGATGTTATTGATCTGGCTGACAGGTATGCCATACATATCAATCATATCGCGGCGGATATGTGGCGGAATCGGTTTCTCACGGAACAGAAAACCGCAACAAGGCACACGGTGGGACAGCGGTATGGTCGTGACGGTCAGACTACGGTCCTCATATATCACACTGACAGCCTCCGTGTCTATCGGATGGAAGACCACCTCGAATTCAAGCCCCTGACAGAACATGTCCAGCTGCGACCGGAGCATATCGCCCAACGCCTTATCCGCATAGACATGAAGCGGCGCCGTGCGCCCAAGCATGCCAAAAGTCGAAATCATCCCTATCAGTCCGAAACAGTGATCGCCATGAAGATGGGAGATGAACACATGTCCTATCCTCATGAAATGCAAACGGGAACGGCGCAGCTGCATCTGCGTCCCCTCACCACAGTCAATCATGAACATCTTCTCACGTATCTCCACAACCTGTGACGAGGCATAATGACGGAGCGTCGGCAAAGCGCTGCCGCATCCCAATATATGTATTCTGAACGGTTCCACCCTATCCTATCGGTCTTATTTCAAACGTTTCTGAATATGGAAATTTCTCCGGCCGTCACTGCCGGCCGTACTCGAACAAGTCTTCCTCGTTCTTGTATATCAGTGAGTCAGCGTCCAGCTTCACGAGGTCATAGACGTTTGTTTCCTCTTCGTCGCCGCCACCTTCGCGCATTGACTGTATCTCAATACGTCCGTCAACAATCCTCCACGTCCTGTAGACAATCGTGCTTTGGTCTATGCTCTCCGCGATACCGCCGTCTTTCAGGGCTATTCCGACAATAGAGCTGCCGTCTATCGGGTTGGGCATGACCCAACTTCCAAGCAGCGTGCTCTCGTTGATGACCAGCTCGGCCCCGGTCTTATCCTCATTGACAAGCACGGCCATCTTGTCGCCGCTGCCATATCCGCCGAACACCTTGTTGTTCTCACGAGCCTCAGAGACATCGAGCGACAGCGTGTCGCCACTGTCCGTGATAAGCTGGATTGTGTTCATGGCCGACCCGTCACCGCAAATGCCGAACACCGTCCGGTTCTGATTGACCACCACTACCGTCGTGTCAGCACCGCCAGTTGGTGCGACCTGTTGAGCCTTATTGCCGCAGGCAGCCGTCAATCCGCAGACGGCCACGATTCCGGCCAGTTCCAATTTCTTCATAGCTGTATATATAATAAATGTGTCACTCCATTTCTCTTTCCGCCGCCTTGGCCTCGTTCCAAAGTTTGTCCATCTCTCCGAGGGTCATATCCTTCAGCGGCCGGCCTATCTTTATGCTGTGCTCCTCGATATAGTTGAAACGGCGGATAAACTTCCGGTTTGTCGTCTCCAGCGCTGTGTCGGGATTGAGATGATAAAGCCGGCCGGCATTTATCACACTGAAAAGAAAATCTCCGAATTCCTCCATTGAACGTTCCTTGTCCCCACGGCGCAGTTCCGTCTCCAGCTCTCCAAGCTCCTCACGGACTTTCGCCCATACGTCATGCTTGTCCTCCCAGTCGAAACCGACATTGCGCGCCTTGTCCTGAACGCGGTAGGCCTTTATCAGCGCGGGCAGAGCGTCAGGCACTCCGGCCAGCACACTCTTGTTTCCGTCCTTTTCCTTCAGCTTTATCTGTTCCCAGTTTTCAATAACCTGCTGTGCCGTGCTTGCCTTCTGCATGCCGTCAGCCACGTCGTCACTACAGTCCTCTCCGTAGGGCAGCGGCTTCGGGTGTTTAGCTCCGATCTGCGACGGATGATAGACGTGTGGATGACGAAATATGAGTTTGTCGGTCAGCTTCCGGCAAACATCAGCAATATCAAACTGTCCGCTCTCCGATCCTATCTTCGCATAGAAACAGATATGGAGCAAGACGTCTCCAAGCTCCTTGCATATATCGTCACGGTCATTCTTCATCAGGGCGTCACACAGTTCGTAGACCTCCTCTATCGTGTTGGGCCTCAGACTCTCGTTGGTCTGCTTCCGGTCCCACGGACACTTCTCCCGCAACTCGTCAAGCACATCGAGCAAACGCCCGAACGCTTCCATTTTCTCTTCTTTCGTGTGCATATTCTGTGTTTAATCAATGCAAAGATAATGATTTATTTTTTCATAACATCACCAACGGCTCCTATTTTGTTCGGAAAAGATTGAGAGCAAAGTGCATGATATACATATAATGTACACACAAGCATTATAACATAATAATTATATACGTCAGGCTTTCAGCCTTCTTACAATCCCGTCAGGTCTACCCGATAGCCGCCCGAAGCCTCATTATTCGTCTCTACCCACTACGGCCGAATATCTGTTTTTCACCTCATTGGCTGTATTTTTACTTTACAAAATCACACACAGAAAAAGTTGCGTTTTAGCTCGTTTCCGGCCCTTTTTCATGCCATTCGGAGCTATTTGGCGGCACAAAATGGCGGAATGAGGGTGGTATCGGAGTGCCGCGAGGGCCTTACGGCGTTTCCAGAACGCAGATTTTCTTTAATTCCGGATGCCGGAAAAGACGTTGTTTTTCTGCCGTAAGGGCCTCGTTGGGTTGCAATGGGGCCGTTGTCACCATGCAACGGGGCCACCGTTGCAATGCAATAAGGCCCTTACGGCAGACCAATAAGGCCCTTACGGCGGGACTTTTTCGTCTCTGTCATAGTACGGCGGACGAGCAGCGATTTGTAACCAACTATGAATTAACGAATTAGAGAATACGTGAATATTTTATGAATAAATAGTCGGGGAAATAAGCTCTCCATATTTCGCTTATTTCGGAGCGTGGCGGCATTTTTTTGAAAAGTGGCTACTCTCGTGGGCTTTAAATTCAGAAAAATGCGGACATGCTTGACAATTAGACTCTTTCGTCATTGGACTTTCCATGTTAAATCCCAAACATAGAAGGCCAAATGACTGATGAACCGATGATTATCCAACTGATTTCCGAGACTTTTTATGCACAGGAAACCGGAATCACGGAGTTTTTATGTAATTTTGCAGATACGCGGCGGTCATATGGACATACAGGCCGCCGCCCAAAAAAGAAATTCATCACCAATAACATCATGACACCGGACAACATAAACGATTTTCCATATAACGACTATGGCAGATGGATTCGCTCACGCTTCCCGTTCAGGGTACAGAAAATTTCAGTCGACGCAGGTTTTTCCTGCCCCAACCGGGACGGCCGGATCGGACGCGGAGGATGCATCTACTGCGACAACCGCACTTTCAATCCGTCTTATTGCGGCGGCGCGAAGACCATACGCCAGCAGATCGAAGAGGGTAAGACTTTCTTCGCGCGAAAGTATAGCGACATGAAATATATCGCTTATTTTCAAGCCTATACGAACACTTATGCTTCCGTTGACACACTAAAGGATTTGTACGAAGAGGCATTGAAGACCGACGACGTTGTAGGACTGGCCATCGGCACAAGGCCGGACTGTATGCCTGACGAGTTGCTTGACTATCTGGAGGAACTCAACCGACGGACGTTCCTCATCGTCGAATACGGCATCGAGACAGCCAACGACGAGACTCTGCGGCGCATAAACCGCGGCCACTCGTTCCTCTGCGCCCGTCAGACCGTGGAGCGGACAGCCGCCCGTGGCATCCTCACCGGCGGCCACATCATCCTCGGACTGCCGGGAGAGGACGCACGGGAGAGCATCAGACAGGCGGACATCATTTCGTCACTGCCACTGGACATGCTGAAAATCCATCAGATGCAGGTAATACGGGGCACGCGGCTGGCGGAGATGTACAACCGCGAACCGTTCCATGTCTATACAGTCGACGAATACATCGGCCTTATCAGCGAGTATATACAGCATCTTCGGCCGGACCTTGTCCTTGAACGCTTTGTCTCGCAAGCGCCAAAGGACATGCTCATTGCACCACAGTGGGGACTGAAAAACCATGAATTCACCAATCTGTTGGTCAACAGCCTGAAGCGTGATGGCATCAGACAGGGTGCAAAGATCGCGGCCGGATAAGCCCGACGGAGATGGCATCCATTCAGCTATCGTGACATATCAATGTATTCGTTATCACTGTGGGGCTCCCCCCCTTGTTGTGATGTATCCTATTGCATACGGAATCAGGAGCTGAATTTCAATCAGATAAACAGCAGGGGTACCGGAGGTGCCGGTAAAGACAAAAGATGTGAAACGGAACGTTATTTGACGGAAAAAAGCGCCGCCGTTCGGGCTATTTTCCGTAACTTTGTGGAATCGGAAAGCTAACTATAAAACAAATAAAAATTTAGGTACATAGAGATGAAAAAAGAATTGATGTCGCTGCTTCTGCTTGCTGCCGTCGGTCAGACGGCCGTGGCGCAGAAAACTTTCAGCGTTAACGTGACTAACAAGGCAAAGACCGAACGCAAGGCCGTGCCGGTTGTATTGCAGTTGAAAAACTATGGTGGCATGGAGGTGAGAAGTGCCGTGGTGACATGCGACGGCAAGGAGATTCCGTCGCAGCTTGACGACCTTGACGGCGACGGCACATTCGACGAACTATGCTTCATGACGGACATGGAGAAAAAAGGCCGCCGGACGTTCAGCGTAGAGCTGCTGCCGACGGGCAAGCCGCGCGAATATGCACCGCAGGTTTATGCTGAAATGATGATGTCGAACAAGAAAATCAAGAGTTCAAACAAGCAGGACCTATACATCAGTAGCCTGACGGTGGACAACGGGACAAACCCCTATTGGATGCTCCACCACCACGGTCCGGCGTTTGAGAACGACATGGTGGCCTACCGCATATACTTTGACCATCGTCAGACGGTCGACACATACGGAAAATATCGCAAAGGACTGGAAATCAAGGATACGCAGTTTTATCCCGACAAAGACCAAAAGGCAGCCGGCTATGGCGACGACGTGTTGTGGGTCGGCGAGACATTCGGTCTGGGAGCGCTGCGCGGATGGGATGGAACGGCCCCGCAGATGCTCAAGGACGTTGACCACCGCACGCTGCGCATCGTCTCACGCGGTCCGCTCCGCACCATTGTCGAGGTGATTGACGAGGGCTGGAACACGATGAACGCCGGACGGGAGAAAATCGACATGGCCGCCCGCTATACTCTGTATGCCGGCCGTCGCGACTGCTTTGTGGACGTGAAGTTCAACAAGACTGTTCCGGACTACCAGTTTGCAACGGGAATCATCAACGTAAAGAACTCAGAGGAGATGTCTGACAAGAAGGGTCTGCGCGGATGCTGGGGCACGGACTGGCCCGTATCGGAAAAAGACTCTGCCGGCCACAAGCGCGAAACCGTTGGCCTCGGAATCTGCATACCGGCAAAGAATGTCGTCAGCGAACTGCCCGCCAACAAAGACAACTATCCTTTCGTCATCGGCAATGCGACTGATGAACTTCACTATAACATCACGTTCGGATCGGACAACGAGGAATTCGGATACCACAGCGCCAAGGAATGGTTTGAGTATCTGAAGGAATGGAAGGAAGAACTGAACAATCCGGTGGTCATCGAATAATCCGGAACACATTCTCTGAACGAAAAACAATCCGGAACAAGCAACAGACGGAGGCATAGAGAAACAATCCCGATGTCATCTCTGCGCCTCCGTCTGTTGCTTGTTCCGGATATTTTTTAAGTAGATATTGACAGCTTAGTTATATAATATAAACGCAAAGTTTATAGTTGCGGTATTCTTTCTATCGTAAATGATACTTTGCAATTTGGCGTTTACATTATATTAATTGTGGATGATTACTCATCTGTGTGGCTTAACAGTCATCAGCCGGTCGTTGACAAACCTATTGTCCGCCGACATATTTCGGTAGCAGTTCCGAATATATCTTCTTGCCTTTCACGTAGTACTGCCAGAGTATCGAGAATCGGCAATAACCTGCGACTTTGCCGGCTACACGGCTTTTCTGTATTGCTTCGCGGTCCGAGCGGAACTCGTGCTTCCACTTACGGAAGGCATGGCGCGCACGGAACACGGCCTTAAAATCCCCCCAACTGCGCTTCAACACCAGCATCTCGAAGGCGGCAAGATAGTCGAGAAACCATCTCATCAGCATCACATGGCCCAGCTCTTCATCCGGCAGACATTTATAAAGCATGGTCAGATTGTTGCGGAAGTTGAGATATGTCTTCATCGGATTGCTTTTGGGAAGGGTTCCGCCGCCGACATGAAACACACTGCTCTCCGGGATGCAGCAGACTTTTCGTCCTATGATTCCAAGACGCCAGCACAGGTCAATCTCTTCATTATGGGCGAAAAAGCGCCCGTCAAGCCCACCGACGGCCCAATAGTCTGCCGAACGTATCATAAGGGCGGCCCCCGTAGCCCACAGAATTTCCTGACGGTAGTCATACTGGCCGTTGTCGCGCTCAACCGTGTCGAAGATGCGTCCGCGGCAGAACGGATAGCCGTAGCGGTCAAGCAGCCCCCCACTCGCTCCGGCATATTCAAAACAGTCACGGTCGGCCATGGACAGGAGCTTTGGCTGACAGGCGGCCACCTCGGGGTGGTTGTCCATGAACTCAATCATGGGGACGAGCCAATGGTGTGTCACTTCTATGTCGGAATTGAGCAGAAGATAGTATTCGGCATCCACCTGCGCGAGGGCTTTGTTATAGCCTTCGGCAAATCCCCAATTACGGTCAAGCTCTATCAGACGGCAAGCGGGAAATTCCCGACGCAGCATGTCAAGAGAGCCGTCGGTGGAAGCGTTGTCCACTACATAGACGTCGGCATCCTCATTTGAATAGCGCAATACGGATGGGAGGTAGCGGCGCAGCATCTCACGGCCGTTCCAGTTGAGGATAACGATGGCTGTACTTTTCATAATATCTCTGCTTTCAAAGCCGTCTTGTCATGGTTGAACGACGTAAGACGGACGTTTATCAACATATTGTCGTACTCTTCCTTTGCCTTCGCTGGCGGTAGCTCGACACGCACATAGTTGCGCGTAAATCCGTGCATGGCCTTCCCACGTGGCGCTTTCTCAAACAGGACTTCCGCTTCCGTGCCTATGAAACGTTCGTAGAAAGCCTGCGTCTTTGCATCAGACAGTTCAAGAAGGCGGCGGCTCCGCTCCTTCTTTGTCCTGTCGTCAACGATATACGGGATTTTTAAGGCCGCCGTACCGGGACGCTCGGAATAAGGAAAGACGTGAAGTTGGGTGACATCAAGCCCGGAAAGGAATTCGAATGTATCCTCAAAGCACTCTGGAGTCTCACCGCGGCATCCCACCATGACATCGACACCAATGAAGGCATCGGGCATAGCCTGCTTGATTCGACGTATCTTGTCGGCAAACAACGAGCAGTCGTAATGGCGGTGCATGAGCTTCAGAACAGTGTCGCTTCCGCTCTGCAACGGTATATGGAAATGAGGCATAAATGCCCTGCTCTCCGCACAATAGTCGATAAGTTCGTCACTGAGCAGATCCGGCTCCAGACTGCTGATCCTAAAACGCCTTATTCCGGTCACACCGTCAAGCGCCTTGACGAGTTCAAAGAAACTCTCACCGGTCGTTTTTCCGAAATCACCGATGTTCACTCCCGTCAACACAATCTCCTTTCCACCCTCGGCAGCAGCCTCCTCGGCCTGACTGACGAGCGACGATATGGTCGGATTGCGGCTGAAACCGCGGGCGTATGGGATTGTACAATAGGTACAGAAATAATCGCAACCATCCTGCACTTTCAGGAAATATCGTGTACGGTTGCCTCGGGAACAGCTCGGAGCAAATGTCTTGATGTCCTTCGTCTTGACTCTATGAACCGTACATTCGGACGAAATGTCTGCAGTTAGTTCTTGTCCATCAGTATTTATAACGGTTTGGGCATCCCTGTTCAAATTAATACTCCAGGCATCCGAAAGAAATTGTATCAGACTGGCTTTCTCATTGGCTCCAAGTACAAGATTGACACCTTCTATCTTACCAACAGCCTCTGCTTCCAACTGGGCATAACATCCGGTAACCACGACAAAAGCTCCCGGATTGCTTCTCACAAGCCGATGTATGGCTTGACGACATTTGTGATCAGCAACTTCCGTAACTGAACAAGTATTGATAAGACACAAATCCGCTTTCTCGCCCTTGTCAGCCGTGACCACTCCCATTTCCTGAAGCATCTTGCCGAAAGTGGATGTTTCCGAGAAATTAAGTTTGCAACCTAATGTGAAATAGGCCGCTTTCTTGCCATGAAAGGCAGACGAATCAATCATATTATATATAATGTGAATATTTCGTCCGCAAAGGTACACATTTTTTTATAAAACACTGCCTTGGCAAGGGATTTATACATCAACCATATCTTAATCGTATTTTTAACACTTTGTAATTCATTGATTTACAGTACTTTGCGAAAAAGTTACAAAACAGGGGCAAAAAAATATATAAAAAATAGCACAACGTATCAAAAAAATGTTTACCTTTGCAACGTTTTAATAAACAAATGATTGTTTTACAGATTTAAAAAGCAAAAGAAATGAAGACATTAGTATTTATGTTCGTAGCTGCTGCAGCTATCTCATTCGCATCATGTGGTAACAAGACAAATCAGGCTGCTCCTGTAGATTCTGACACTGTTGTTGTTGTTGACAGCGCTGTTGTTGATTCAGCTCTTGTTGACTCTGCCGCTGTTGATACAACTGTTGCTGAATAATCAGTTGCACACTCGGACTTAAAGAGAAAAAGAAAAGTCGTCGGATACAATCCGGCGACTTTTTTGTTATACAATAACCACACAAAATAAATTCCAGAATAGATAGCAGGCAAACTTTAAAATAATAAAAGCCAAGACCTCACAATAAAAAAACACCAATATCATTAATTCATAACAATAAGTCCGTAACAAGACATAACAACATAATACTCCACTCTTCAGAAAAGATAAACTCAAAAACAAACAACAAAACCAAAGGATAAAATGGCTACATATTGTTCCTTATAATACCCAAAAGACAATCATAAAACCAAAAACATATTCACAAACCAGTAGAGAAGCTCAAACAATGAGTCAATAAAAGAAATAGTGGAGGCGATTTTACTGCCGAAACATAAAATTGCGACAAAGGCAACAAAAAAAATCCCGACCATCGTTGAGTGGCCGGGATTTAATGTATAATAAAATATGATTTGCTTTACAGCATGATTATTCTGCGACAGGTGCTTCGTCTGCTGACTCTACAGCAGATGCAACCTCTTCTGCAACAGGAGCGTTCTCTACAGTAGCTTCTGCCTCAGGTGCAACAACCGTAGCATTCTCATCAATAACCTTAACAGGTATTTCAACAAGAACTTCCTTGTGGAAGTGCACTGTTGCAATAAAATCACCAACAGTCTTGATGTCGCGCATGGTGATAATCTTGCGGTCAACATCGTGGCCGAGCTTCTTCAGTTCCTCAGCTACGTGAGCAGCATTCACAGAACCGTAAGTAACACCTGTTGCGCTCACCTTTACTGAGATTGTAATAGCCACATCCTTCAGAGCCTCTGCTCTCTTCTCTGCCTCAGCCTTGATAGCGGCGAGTTTGTGAGCCTGCTGCTTTAAATTCTCAGCGAGGATTTTGCGTGCAGACGGAGAAGCGATAACACCCTTACCCTGCGGGATGAGATAGTTGCGGCCATAACCCGGCTTTACATTCACGATATCGTTCTTAAATCCAAGACCGATAATATCTTCTTTCAGTATTATTTCCATAATCTGTCTCCTCCTTATTATTTCATCAAGTCAGTTACGTAAGGCAGCAGAGCAATCTGGCGTGCACGCTTAACAGCCTGAGCCACACGACGCTGATACTTCAAAGATGTACCCGTGATACGACGGGGAAGAATCTTACCCTGTTCGTTAAGGAACTTCTTGAGGAACTCAGGATCCTTGTAGTCGATATATTTGATACCGCTCTTCTTAAAACGGCAATACTTCTTCTTCTTTGTGTCCACTGAAGGTGGAGTCAAATATCTGATTTCTGATTCTTGTGCCATTATTTAAGCCTCCTCTTTTTTACCTAATTTATTTCTTCTCTTCTCTGCATACTGTGCAGCATACTTATCAAGCTTCACAGTCATGTAGCGAATTACTTTCTCATCACGACGATATGCAACGTCGAGAGTCTTAATTACCGAAGGCTCAGCCTTGAATTCCACCAAGCAGTAGAAGCCAGTGGATTTCTTCTGAATAGCATAAGCCATCTTCTTCAGTCCCCAAGCCTCTTCATTCAGAATTTCCGCACCATTATCGGTGAGAACCTTCTTGAATTTAGCGACCGTTTCCTTCATCTGTTCATCAGACAAAACGGGAGTCAAAATGAAAACGGTTTCGTATTGATTCATACTTTTTTAATAATGTAAAATGTTAACTTGCAAAATTGCGGTGCAAAGGTAGCATTTTTTCTTCATCCAACCAAATATTTTCAATACTTTTGCCAGAAAATCAGTTATATAGCTAACAAAAAACATCATAAAATGACGGATACCATATCCTAAAACAAGGCATCCGTCATTACTTCTATCATAATTATTGCAGTTGATTACCCATAGGCAACCGTTCTCCGAGATAACAATTGCCAATCCGGTTTACTCTTCCTCCGGTGTAATCAGTTTGTAACCTTTACCATGAATATTGATGATTTCAATCTGGTCGTCATCTTTAAGATGCTTGCGCAACTTTGTGATGTAAACATCCATTGAACGTGCATTGAAATAATTGTCATCAATCCAGATGGTCTTCAAAGCGAAATCACGCTGAAGGATTTCGTTTGCATGACTGCAGAGCAGAGCAAGGAGTTCGTTCTCCTTTGTTGTCAACTTTGTCTGCTTTTCACCGATAGTCAGCAACTGCTTCTGAGTGTCGAATGTGAAACGTCCGATGTGATATACAGTACATTCCTTATTCTTCTTTCCGCGCACACGACGGAGAATAGCCTCTATACGGAAGACGAGTTCTTCCATGGAGAAAGGCTTGGTTATATAGTCATCGGCACCTATCTTGAAGCCTTCCAAAATATCTTCCTTGAGTGTTTTGGCTGTGAGGAAAATAATTGGAATTTCAGCGTTTGCCGTACGAATTTCCTGCGCCAGGGTGAAACCGTCCTTCTTAGGCATCATAACATCAAGCACACAGATGTCGAACTTGCTCTTTAGAAAAGCCTTATAGCCAGCCTCTCCATCAGGACAAAGCTCTGCGCTGTAACCCTTGGCTGCAAGATATTCACGAAGCAACATTCCCAGGTTCTCATCGTCTTCACAAAGAAGAATTTTCAAATTTTCATCCATAATCGTAGTTATTTAAGTGTTAATACTAAAAAATTGTTCTGTCTTTAATTCTTTATCACTGGCAACGAGATAATGAAAGTCGTTCCCTTTCCAAACTCGCTCTCAACATGAATCTCACCCTTATGCAAGGCTATCACCTTTCTGACGTAAGCCAATCCGAGACCGAATCCCTTTGCGTCATGGAGATTTCCGGTATGCACCCTGTAGAACTTTTCAAATATCTTCTTTAAGTTCTCTTTCCTTATTCCCATTCCCGTATCCCGTATAGAGAGGTAGAGGCGTTCTGTATCATTCCACGTCTTCATATATATATCAAGAGGTTTGTCGGGATTGCGGTATTTAACAGCATTATCCATCAGATTGAACACCACATTCTGGAAGTGCATTTCATCGACATATACAGCCGAATCCACCGCCTCTATGTCAGTATATATTTTGCCTCCTGTATGCTCTACACGCAGAGTAAAGGAGTTTGCCGTACTTTCCACCAATTCGTTGAGATCAATCTCCTTTTTCTTGAATACTACCTTATTGCGATCAAACATCGACATCTGGAGCACCTTTTCCACAAGGAAGCGCAAACGTTTTGACTCGTCATTGATAACTCCACCAAGATGCTTCAACATTGTTGCGCTCTTGCCGACACTCTCGTCATTCAGCATCTGGGCGGCCAATGATATGCTGGCTATTGGCGTCTTCAGTTCATGAGTCATATTGTTTATGAAGTCGTTCTTTATCTCTGTATATCTCTTCTGTCTGAATATCACCACAATAGTAAAGATGAAAGTCAGTAGCAACACACAAGTGAAGACAACCGAAGGTATCATAAACCGTATGCTGGAAAAGATGTAGTTATTGATGTCCGGGAAGTGTATACTCACCACGCCCATTTTAGACGACGGGTCGTTGCGGAAGAGCACTTGCGAGTAAGTATGTTCCCCACCCTCCTCAGTGTAGTCCGGACAACGATACACCTCACGGCCGTCGGCTGTTGATACTGTCAGATGATACGGTACACTGATTCCGTTATTGAGCAATTCAGCCCGGATATCCTGATCCAGCAATTTGAAATTGACACGCTCTTTCAGCGGACGGTCACTTGCCGTGTACAATATGCTATAGACAACCTCATCCAACAATGCTTTCTGATAGACATATCTGTTTCTCACAACTTCCTGAAGCGATTTTGAAGCTGCACTGATTGAGTTGCGGTCCGAGCGCAATATCATAGCCTTAGGCACCGTCGACGGCTTTGTGTTTATAGGCTTAAGCTGGACAGACGAATAACCACCCATATCACCGCCAACACTTCCGTTACGATTCGAATGCCGTATTTCAGCATCAAGCTGTCTCGAACGACTCAGAATGGAATCCCTCTGAAAAGCTCGGCGCTCTGTCTCATTTACGTCTTTTTCCAGATAGCGCAAAGTCTCGTTAAGTTCAAGATTGCGCGAAGCCTGATACAGACTACGATTGACAGACTCGTCGAATTGCTCTTTCTTCATCCGAGCCATATCCTCGATATACGAGAGCTGCAGGAAGAGGAGCCCGAGGAACGAGAATCCCATCACTATTGCTATTGTCCATATTGTTGACTTCTTCATGGTTGCAAAGATAATGTAATTTATCAGAACGGCGAAAAAATTAGTTAATAAAAACCGTTAAATTTAACCTTGTTAACTCTAACAATGTTATTTACTTTTATATTTTCAATTATATCATAAAAACACGCTTTCCCAACGAATAATCAAATCAGCGACAAACTTTAACAGGAAACTGATTATACGCCACACAAACCAAGATATATTTGGAATAATCCTATTCCATTGGCATTAACGTCCTCCAACAACAAAATCAAGAGCCGCTCACGCATCCAGCATAAGCGGCTCATTGATACTTTACTATCTTTTTGTTTATACTTTCATATCCGAAGAATCCGAATTACGATCAATCTTCCTCACCGTCACCTTCATGCTCCTTGATGAGCTGCTGCTGTATGTCATTCGGCACAAGCTCATAGCTGGCGAATTTCGTCGTGAACGAAGCACGTCCTCCGGTGATGGAGCTGAGAGCTATACTGTAATTAGACAATTCTTTCAGAGGTATCTTAGCCTGCAGTTTTTGGTATCCGGCCTCGCTGTCCATACCCATGATAAGAGCACGACGCCCCTGCAAATCACTCATGACATCGCCCATGAAGTCAGCGGGAACATATACTTCGAGATCATAAATCGGTTCAAGAATCTTTGGACCGGCCTCCTTAAATGCCGCCGAGAATGCATTACGCGCAGCAAGCATGAACGAAAGTTCATTAGAGTCAACCGGGTGCATCTTTCCATCATACACTATCACGCGGACATCGCGTGCATAGCTACCTGTCAGCGGACCACGCTCCATACGTTCCATGACACCCTTCAATATAGCCGGCATGAACCGGGCGTCGATAGCACCACCAACCACTGAGTTGATGAACACGAGCTTCCCGCCCCAATCAAGATCTATTTCCTCCTTACCCTTGATGTTCATACGGTATTCCTGACCACCGAACTTAAATACCGTCGGGTCGGGCATACCTTCTGCGTAGGGCTCCACAATGAGATGGACCTCACCGAACTGCCCTGCACCACCCGACTGCTTCTTATGACGGTAGTCGGCACGCGCAGCTTTGGTCAGCGTCTCGCGATACGGAATCTTCGGTTCCTCGAACTTTATCTGTATCTTCTCATTGTTCTCCATACGCCACTTCAACGTGCGCAGATGGAACTCGCCCTGACCGTGGATTATTATCTGACGCAATTCCTTGCTCTGTTCCACCACCCACGTGGGATCTTCCTGGCGCATCTTCAGCAGGGCCGCCATCATCTTCTCTGTCTCTGCCTCGTTCACAGCCTTGATGGCACGGGAGAACTTCGAGTTGGGATATTTGATGAAATCAAAACGGTTTTCACTGTCCTTGCCATTGAGCGTATTGCCCGTTTTCACGTCTTTCAGCTTCACGGCACATCCTATGTCGCCGGCATTGAGCTGGTCAACTGGCTGACGGTTGGCACCGGCACAGACATAAATCTGTCCCAGGCGCTCTTTTGAGCCACGGTCCGCGTTTGTCAGTTCGTCACCGGTCTTGACGCAACCACTCATAACCTTGAAGTAGCAGACCTCGCCGATATGCGGCTCCACGCCTGTCTTGAAGAAGTAGAGCGAAGTCGGACCGTCGGTCGTAGTGGTGATTTCCTCACCGCGTGTGTTGTGGACCTTGGGCATTTCGTCCACAAACGGAACTACATTGCCGAGGAACTCCATCAGACGGCGCACGCCCATGTCCTTTCCGGCGCACACACAAAATACCGGGAAAATACTCCGTGTGACGAGTCCCTTGCGGATTCCTTCGCGCATTTCGTCCTCCGTGAGCGTCTCCTCTTCGAAGAATTTCTCCATCAGAGTCTCATCGTTTTCGGCCGCAGCCTCCACGAGAGCCTTGTGCATCTCCATCGCACGCTCCATCTCTTCTGCCGGAATATCCTCTATCGTGGGCGCACCACCTTCGGGACCCCATGAATATTTCTTCATCAGAAGCACGTCGATGAGCGCATTGAAACCCGGACCTTCGTTCAGCGGATACTGAACGGGAACAACCTTCGGGCCGTATATCTCGGTCAGACGCTCCAGAACATTGTGATAGTCACACTTCTCCGAATCCAGCTGATTGACAAGGAAGATGACCGGTTTCTTAAGTTTGTCGGTATAGCGGAAGTGATTCTGCGTTCCGACTTCCGGTCCATACTGTCCGTTGAGCAGCAGAATGGCCGTGTCGGTGACATTGAGCGCCGTCATTGCAGCGCCGACAAAGTCGTCAGAACCGGGACAGTCGATAACGTTGAGTTTCTTATTGTTCCACTCCACATGATAGACGGTGGAGAAAACAGAATATCCGTATTCCTGCTCTACGGGGAAATAATCACTCACGGTATTCTTTGCCGTGATACGTCCGCGACGCTGAATGATACCTGCCTCGTAGAGCAAGGCTTCCGTGAGGGTTGTCTTACCGGAACCATCGTTGCCGAGCAACGCGATGTTCTTGATTTCGTTTGTCTGATATACTCTCATATCGTCAATAGATTTAAGTTGATACTTATTTTGTTTACGGCCTCTAAGTTAAAGAAAAAACGCGAAAAGAGCAAAATATAAAGGGCTTAATATTAATCTTATTAAACAATATTAGTATTTTTGCAGTAAAATTCATAATATGGCAGGACTATACATTCATATTCCTTTCTGCGCAAGCCGCTGTATCTATTGCGGCTTCTTCTCAACAACCCGACATGCCATGCGCGACAGATACGTGGACGCATTGTGCCGCGAGATAGCTCTGCGCAATAACTATCTGCATGACGGCATACATACTATATATATAGGTGGAGGAACCCCGAGCATGTTGAGCGAGGAACAACTGCAGCGACTCTTCGACACCATCGACTACAGCAAGGCCGACGAAATAACACTGGAATGCAATCCGGACGACATAACCCCTGACTATGCCTCCGTCATCGGCCGTCTGCCCGTAAACCGAGTGAGCATGGGAGCACAGACTTTCAGTGACGCCCGACTTCGCTTCCTTCGCCGCCGCCACAGCTCTGCCGATGTCAGACACGCCGTAACCCTTCTCCGCAAGGCGGGCATCGGCAATATCAGCGTAGACCTGATGTATGGCTTTCCGGACGAAACCATAGACGAATGGAACGATGACATCACCCGCGCGCTGGATCTCGACGTAGAACACATCTCCGCCTACAGTCTGATGTATGAGGAGAACACCCCACTCCACAAAATCCTCTGCGAGGGCAAGATTGCGGAAATAGACGAAGAACTGAGCTCCGCTATGTATTCCACGCTTATTGACAGGCTGACTGCAGCCGGCTACGAGCACTACGAAATCAGCAATTTCGCCCGCCCTGGCCGGCGCTCGCGCCACAACAGCAGCTACTGGACCGCTATCCCATATATAGGCATCGGTGCGGCGGCACATTCGTTTGACGGAGCAAGCCGTCAATGGAACGTTGCCGACATCGACAAGTATGTCACCTCCATCGAACGCGGCGAGATTCCCATGGAACGCGAAGAGCTTGACCGTGACACGAGATTCAACGACACTGTCATGCTCCGGCTGCGCACCTGCGAGGGTATAGACCTCAATGTCCTCGCCCGCGATTTCGGACCGGAATATCTCAGCGGCTGCCTCAGTGCCGCCCGACGCTATATCGCAGACGACCTGCTGGAGCGCACACCCGACAACCATCTGCGCCTGACACGCCGCGGCCTGTTCGTCAGCGACATGATCATGAGCGACCTGATGAAGGTATGAAACTGCTTTTTAAAGGTCAGAGTGAAGAGTGATGAGTGAAGAAGCGTGATTACTCTTGCTGGCTGGATGCTGCCGAACCATAAAGATGTAGGGAGGATGTTGCAGAACGCTCACTCTTTACTCAATCAGTTGACATCCAACAAACTCCGCAAAACGACGCCCCTACACGTGGGATAATTTATATGATAACTCCAAATATAGAAAGACCCTAAAAAAATACACAGAAAAAACCGGGCCGCAATCTGATGATTGTGGCCCGGCTGTCTTTTTATCCTTTATCTATCCGAGTCGGGAATTTACTTCACCTTCTCAACGATAGCCTTGAAAGCCTCAGGATTGTTTACGGCGAGGTCAGCGAGAACTTTACGATTAATCTCGATGCCGGCCTTGTTGAGCGCGCCCATGAGTACAGAGTAGCTCATACCCTCCAGACGAGCGGCAGCGTTGATACGCTGAATCCACAGAGCGCGGAAGTTGCGCTTCTTGTTTCGACGGTCACGATATGCGTATGTGAGACCTTTCTCCCATGTGTTCTTGGCTACGGTCCACACATTCTTGCGGGCTCCGAAATAGCCGCGTGTGAGCTTTAAAATTCTCTTTCTCTTTGCTCTTGAAGCAACGTGATTGACTGATCTTGGCATAATTTTCTTACTTTAAACGTTCGACAATTAGGATTAACGGAGACACAGCATTTCACGAACCTGCTTAACGTTGTCATTGTCAACCATGGCCTGGTGAACCAGATTACGCTTCTGCTTCTTAGTTTTCTTAGTCAGAATGTGACTGTGGTAAGCGTGATGTCTCTTGATCTTACCCGTACCGGTGAAACGAAATCTCTTCTTTGCGCCGGAATTTGTCTTTACTTTTGGCATTGTTTTAAATGTTTTATTAATTTGTTGTTATTAACGTTGTGGCAACGCATATACCGGGCGTTACGCACATTCTTTTTCTCTGTTTACTCCTGGTTCTTGAGCTTCTCCAACGCGTCGGCACTTATTTTGGCATTCGCGAAGAGTCCTCCGTTTGCCGGAACATCCTCTACGTCATCCGCAACAGCCTTAACGTCCTTTGCCTCAGCCGCTTTCTTCTCGCGGTCCATAGCCTGCTGGCTCTTCTTTGCCACACCGGCTTTCTTGGGTGCAAGATAGATGAACATCTTCTTTCCTTCAAGCGACGGCATTGACTCAACCTTTCCCCACTCCTCCAAATCGTTTGCAAAACGCAGCAGAAGCACCTCGCCCTGCTCTTTGAAGAGGATTGAGCGACCGCGGAAGAACACGTATGCACGCACCTTGTTGCCCTCTTCGAGGAATTCCTTGGCGTGTTTCAGCTTGAACTGATAGTCGTGTTCATCGGTCTGCGGTCCGAAACGGATTTCCTTGACCTCCACCTTCACCTGCTTGGCCTTCATCTCCTTGGCACGCTTCTTCTGCTGATAGAGGAACTTTGAATAGTCGATGAGACGACAAACGGGCGGGTTGGCATTAGGCGAAATTTCCACAAGATCGACGCCTTGGTCACGAGCCATGTCAAGAGCCTGACGTGTGGGCATCACTGTAGATCCGCTGTCACCCACAATGCGGACTTCACGTACACGTATCTGTTCGTTCACACGGTACTGATTCTTTATTCTGTCATTCTTCATTCAACTATTTTATGAAAATCGCGTGCAAAGTTACGACAATTCAGCTAATTAACAAAATTATTCCGCATATTTTTTCACCATCACTGTCAGCATTTATTGTTATAGAGCCATTATTTTTCAGATAATACACTCTGTTTTTACTCAAAACTCTTCAACGACCCGACTTCTCACTATCCGCATCTCTGCTGACAAACAACAACACTGCTATTGCAGCCATATATATAATTATGTATGTATGAACTGCAACATACCAGTATCTTCTGACGACCTATTTCCACCAATCGGCAATCAGATATAATGGGAATAGGCCGGAATTGTTAAAAACTCAGAAGAAACAGACATTATTTATGTTGCCGTCATCAACTATATAATAATGTATTGCATGTATGACAACAAGACGATAGACGAGACCATGATAAACTCATTCACCATTGTACCGATAAGCCTGATTATCGTCTCGCAGATTGAGATATACACATCGAAACCTGCGACTATACGCCGTATTTGCAGCGAACCGTGATACCGGCAAGCATACAGATGCTCGTGGAGAATGCCTTGAAGCACAACATAAATACGACGAAATCGCCGCTGAGAATCACAATCCATGCCGGAACCGACGGCATTACCGTCACCAACAATCTGCAAATGCGCAAAAACGTGGGGACAAGCGGGACGGGACTCGGCAATCTGAGGCGGCAATACACGCTCTACGGAAAGGAAATAAACGTCGTGAAGAATGAACGCGAGTTCTCCGTGCTGATGCCGTTCGTTGACTGAATACGAAAGCGAAAACCGGCACACCGGCAATGTGGTATGCCGTTTAGGCTGTGGAAACATGAGATCTCATTCATGGAAAAATGGGATTTCCAAAACGGAGACATGCGATTTTTGACAACAGAGACATGTCATTAAGATTATGAAGACATAAATAAAGCGGAGAAACAAGTCTTAAAGACCGGCCTCTCCGCTTTATCTATATCAATAAGTGAATCCGATATTACTCCGGACGAATGTCCGTAGCCTTCAGCTGCTCAGCAACCTCACCGTTAATCTTGGCTGCGAACTCAGCGATAGTCATTACGCCGCGCTCCTCTGAACCCTGTTTGCGTACGCTGACAGTGCCGTCTGCCTGCTCCTTCTCGCCGACAATGACCATGTAAGGGATTCGCTTAAGCTCGTTGTCACGCACCTTGCGGCCGATTTTCTCATTGCGCTTGTCAACAGTGGCACGCACTCCGGCGCGGTCAAGTTCGTCTGCCACACGGGCGGCATAGTCGTTATACTTCTCCGAGATGGGCAGAATTGCAACCTGATCGGGGGTGAGCCAGAGCGGGAAGTGGCCTGCTGTATGTTCGATGAGCACGGCGCAGAAACGCTCCATTGAGCCGAACGGTGCACGGTGAATCATCACCGGTACCTTCTTCTGGTTGTCCTCGTCGGTATACTCGAGCTTGAAGCGCTGCGGCAGGTTGTAGTCCACCTGAATGGTACCCAGCTGCCAGCGGCGGCCAATAGCGTCTTTCACCATGAAGTCGAGCTTCGGACCGTAGAATGCGGCCTCTCCGTACTCAACCTTTGCCTTTAGTCCCTTCTCCTTGCAGGCCTCGATGATGGCCTGTTCGGCCGATGCCCAAACCTCGTCGCTTCCGATATACTTCTCATGATCATCGGGATCACGCAGAGAAATTTGCACTTCGACGTTATCGTCAGAGAAATTGAACGTTGAGAACACGGTCTGGATGATGTCCATCACGCGCAGGAATTCGTTCTTGACCTGATCGGGACGGCAGAATATGTGGGCGTCGTCCTGTGTGAACGAACGTACACGTGTGAGTCCGTGAAGCTCTCCGCTCTGCTCGTAACGATAAACCGTACCGAACTCTGCTATACGCAGAGGCAGATCTTTATATGAGCGCGGCTTCCATGCGAACACCTCGCAGTGGTGAGGACAGTTCATCGGCTTGAGCATATACTCCTCGCCTTCCTCGGGAGTGTGTATCGGCTGGAACGAATCCTTGCCGTAGTGAGCATAATGACCGCTGGTGACATAGAGATTCTTAGAACCGATATGCGGTGTTATCACCTCCTGATAGCCGTAGCGCTTCTGTATCTTGCGCAGCATGTCCTGTAGGCGCAGACGCAGCTCGGTGCCCTTCGGCAGCCAGATGGGCAGACCTTTGCCAACACGCTCGGAGAACATGAAGAGTTCCATTTCCTTGCCAATCTTGCGATGGTCGCGCTTCTTGGCCTCCTCTATCATGACGAGATATTCGTCGAGCATCTTCTTCTTGGGGAACGATATTCCATAGAGACGCTGCATCTGCTCACGCGTTGCGTCGCCTCGCCAGAAAGCTCCGGCTACGCTTGTAAGCTTGATGGCCTTGATTGCACCAGTGTTCAGAAGGTGCGGACCACGGCAAAGGTCGGTGAAAGCACCCTGGGTATAGGTTGTTATTGTGCCGTCCTCGAGGTCCATGTCAATGTGTTCGCACTTGTAAGTCTGTCCGGCCGCACCGAATTCGGCAAGCGCATCGGCCTTGGCCACTTCCTTGCGAACGACAGGCTCTTTCTTTCCGGCCAGCTCTTTCATCTTGGCTTCAATCTTGGGGAAGTCTGATTCCTTGATTGACTCGCCGTCCTTAAGCAGCACGTCATAGAAGAATCCGTTCTCTATAGCAGGACCGAATCCGAACTGTATGCCGGGATAAAGTTCCTGCAACGCCTCTGCCAGCAGGTGAGCCGAGGTGTGCCAGAAAGCATGGCGGCCCTCGTCGTCATCCCACTTGTAAAGCGCGATCGTTGAGTCCTCGTTTATCGGACGATTAAGTTCTACTGTCTCACCATTCACTCCGCAGGCCAATACGTCGCGGGCCAAAGCCGGTGATATGCTTTCGGCAATCTGCAATCCCGTTACGCCCTGCTCATACGAGCGAACAGAACCATCAGGAAATTTAATGTTAATCATATCTACAATATATGTTTTGGGTTTTATCAAGATTTGTTCGACTTTAATCGCCAATTGTTTTAACTCTAACCGACGACAAAGATATAGCAACCGGGCGCAATGGAAATATAATTTCTAACAACCGGATGCGGCTTATCTCATGCAAAGGTATGTATTTTTATCAAAACACGGGCATATTGCAATGGCTTTTTTGCCATAACATACACAAAAACAGGGATTATGCTGACGCTTCGGAACATTATTGACGTCCTTTCCTCTCATTGACATTATCCCTCAAAAGCTCTACAGTCAGCCTGTCGGCTGCATTCATCCATTCGATGGCGGGATTGGTCCTGCCTGTGCGGAGCTCCTGGTGTCTTATATTTACGCTTGTCTCATCAAGAAAACCGAATATCTCTTTTAGCTTGGCATCTGCTCTGTCAATCGCAACGGAATAGTCCTCATGCTCGGCCCGTAAGGCCTTGTGGGTCTTGAACAGATAGGAAGTTTTCTTGATTTTGCTGAGTTTCTGATATTCTTCCTCACTGAACTGCGTTTTGACGACAGCCGTGTCCGGCAGCGACGGCATAGTTCCGAGCTGCACATCAAGCGTTATTCCACAAGCGGCGGCACGCTTTGTCAATATCCCAACACTGTCCGCCAACAGCGGACACCCCTTCGACATGATGTTAAGAGCCTCAACATCACTCCTCACCACCTTACATAACTCTAACACTTCCCCATGTATTTCCTCCAATCCGGAATTGGGTATTGCCATCGAAACAAGTTTTTTGGCAGTGGACAACTGGGCCTCTGCCATAGAACCGCCGCCAAACAACAACATTGCGAGAGTCAGTATTCTCATTTCTAACATCTGTCTTTTCATATCAGATTTTTTTTGGGTATCTCAGAAACCTTTTTGGAAACATCAGAAGCCTGCATTTTCATCTTTGCCGATAACAATTGATTCATCCTTCGGATTACCTTCTGCCTGTCCGTCATGCAGCAGCATACGCTCTATGTTGAACCGTGGGCGTCCCTTCACTTCTATATATATCTTGCCGACATACTCCCCAACTATTCCAAGACCAACGAGTACGCAGCCGGAACAGAACCACAACGAGAGCATCAGCGACGACCAACCTTGTACGGCATGCCCGGAAACGTATGTATAGAGAATCCACACGAGTATGCAAAAGGCAATAAATATGAATATTACGCCGAGATACAGAACAAGATGGACTGGGTATGAAGAGAAGCGATGTCATCCATGCCCCACTCCGCCGTGTCATTTCCTGTATTTCTTTATCACACTATATGCCATGTACAGCCCCAGTTCACCGGCCTTGCTAAGATCACTTATGCCTTCTGCGGTATTGCCGCTCATCAGGCGGACCAAACCACGGTTGTAGTAGGCTTCGGCCAGATTGCTGTCAATATCCAGGGCGCGGGTATATTCGTCTACTGCGCGGACATAATCCTTGCGCGAAGCATAGATATTGCCACGGTTATAATATAGATAAGCGCACTGTCCGTTTAACCGTATGGCCTGCGTGAGATCGTCAATGACCTTGTCCGACTTCAGCGTTATGTCGTCGCCCTGAGAAGCATTGAACTCATTCTGCTTCCACTGGCATACAGCACGCTGCCAATAGGCCATTGCCATTGTACTGTCGGCACGCAGACATGCTGTCAAATCCTCTATTGCACTGTCGAAATTCTGCGTCACCGAGTATGCCACGGCCCTGTTTATTAACGGCCGTACAGCTTCGGCACCGGTATCGCCGGTACGCGAGAGCACTGTTGACAGACTGTCGATGTACGAGAAATAGCGGGTCGATTTCTTTTCGTCGAGCACCGCCGGATTGCAGTTTACGTATATATGGTCTGCCGCTGGCATCTTCTGATTGTAAGCGTCCACCTGTCTGTCGTATGCCATATACGGTTTGACCTCCGTGCGATGCTGTTCGTATGACAATTCAAACATCGGCATGAAAGCCATGTCAACCTTGTGATTCTGCACACGTCCGCGGTATTCGCTCTCATATTCGTGCTCCACACTCTGTTCGTCAGCCACCACGAGCTGGTTGTATTTATCGGGATCGATGTCACTCCGCTTGCGCAACTGCTCTTTGTTGAGACGAGGCTGCGTTCCGTAAAGATGCTTGTACAGCTGTGCTTTGTAGACACGGAACTCGTCGGCCTCCGCCTGTTTCACCATTCCGAGACGGCGGTAGCAGGCCGCACGATACTGAAGTCCGGTCCAGAAATTAGGAAACTCCTTTATCACCTTTGTGTAGTCGCGCACAGCCCCGCGCAAGTCGCCCGTCTTGTCGAGCAGCAGCGCACGGTTGAACAGGGCCATCATGTTGTCCGGTTCAAGGTCGAGAACGAAATCGAAGTCCGTTATGGCGCGGTTGTCGTCACCCACCTGAGCACGGAGCAAACCGCGGTTGTAATGCCCAAGGAAATTGTTCGGGTCCAAGTCCAGCGCTGTGTCATAATCGGCCATGGCTCCACGCAGATTGTTCCGGTTGACACGGGCCAGAGCACGGTTGATATAATTGCCCGGCTGCTTCGGAACGAGATGGATTGCCTTGTCAAGAAATCCTTCTGCCTCCTGCCACTTGGCCGCCGAAAGACTAATCACGGCCCGCGCCGACCATGCTCCTCCGTCATACGGGTCCAACTCCAGACTCTTGTCAAGAGCCTCAATGGCTTTCACTGTGTCTTTCTGCAGCATATAGACCTCTGCACTCATGGTATATCCGCGGGCGTATGTGCTCCATTGTGTGAGCACAGTGTCGATGTCAGCCAAAGCCGCGTCATAGTCTTTCTTCTGTATGCGACAAAGCACGCGGTTATGCCACAGCATACGGTTCTCCGGGTCATACTTCAACGCCCGCACATAGTCCTCAATGGCACCGTCATATTTCTCCTGTCTGATGCGCGACAGACCGCGCAATTCGTAAAGTCCGACAACATACGGATTGCGCTCTATGGCCTCCGAGCAATCACTCTCCGCTCCGGAAAAATCATCAAGATAATATTTCGCCACAGCCCTGTAGAACCATGGTTCATACAGATACGGCTTTGCACTGATTGCCTGATTGAAATACTGCATAGAAAGGACATAGTCTTCAAAATAGAGCGCACTGCGACCTATCGTCACCAGCCTGTCGGTATTGAACTGTGCCTTAGCGACAAACGGCAGAATCAATGAAATGAAGAAAACAATCCTTTTACGCATAAACTATTTATAAAATCAGAGGTCAGAGTGATGAGCGAAGAGGTATGATTACCTTTCAGGGATAAGTCCTGAATGTCAGTGGTATACATAAAGTCGGAGGTCAGAGTGATGAGCGAAGAGGTATGATTACCTTTCAGGGATAAGTCCTGAA